>DASYAX010000021.1:0-6586 GCA_036501045.1 Bryobacteraceae bacterium | reverse complement strand
CCGTCTCCCTGATCTGTCACAAGGCTGCCGGGAGTCACGGTGTAATAGCAGCCGGCGCCGGCGACCGCGCAGTGCGACGTATCTGCATTGGGCGCCGGATAGAGAGACGCGATTTTGAGCGCAGCAGGATCCATTTGGCTTACCGGAACTCGATTGTTCACGTACGGCGAGCGCGTATATACCGGGGTCGCGCCGGACAGTGCTTTCAAAGTCCCAGCCGCACACCCGCTTGTGCATGTCGTCGTCGTGGGATCGTAGATTTGCACCGGGATTGCAGAGAAATTGCCGCCAATCATCGCTTGCGTCGGAACGGTATAAAAGCCGCCGTAGCCCAAATTCTGGATCGATCCGCCGCTCGTCGCAATGCGTGTGCCTTGGTAATCGCCGAAGATGAACAACTTGTTCTTGATGATCGGCGCTCCGATCGCTCCGCCGAACTGATTCTGTTTGAATGGATTTCGCGCTACACCGGCGAGGTTGTTTTCCCAGCGGTTGGCATCGAGATCGGTGTTCTGCAAAATCTCGAACAGCACGCCGTGAATCTGGTTCGTACCCGACTTCAGGCTGACGTCGAGGATGCCGCCTGCGGCACGTCCGTATTCCGCGCTTGCGCCGTTGGTGATGACCTGCATGTTCCCGATGGCTTCCACCGACGGGCCAATGACGAACGCGGTCTGATTGATGAAGTCAATGACGTTGACGTTATTGTCGACGCCGTTCAACAGGAAATTGTTCTCACCCGTGGAACGGACACCGTTGGCCGAAAATCCTCCACCCAAAGCATCGCGCGCTCCTTGTTCCGCCGGCACAATGCCGGGCGACAAACGCGCGAGAAACGTAAACGTCCGCTGTCCGCCGAGGGGCGCCTGCGTTATTTGGGCCGTATTCAGGCTCGCCCCGATGGCCGGACTCTCGGTCTGCAGCAATGGCGCCGCAGCCGTGACCTCCACGGTTTGCGTCTCATTACCTACTTGCAGGATGATATTTGCCGCCGTCGTTTCACCGGGATTGACCACTAGCCCCTTCTGCTGCGCTTTTTGGAAGCCCGTGGCCTCGACCGTCATCGAGTAGGTGCCGGTTTTTAGAGCTGGACGAGTGAACGCCCCAGCGTCATTCGACTGTAGCGGGTAAACGAGTCCGGTCGCAGTTTCCGTCAAAGTGATTTTTGCGTTTGGAATCGCTGCGCCTTGTGCATCGGTGATGGTTCCGGTGATGGTTCCGAGATCCCGCTGCGCGAAAGCAACCGTGCTGAGCACGAGGAAAGAAAGCACGACGAGTGCAAAATTACGCCGACATGGCATAGAAAACCCCCTCTAACACTGAGTTGAGTCTGACCGCTGAACTGAGGTAGACGTTATCACACGTAAGCGTTTACATCAAGACCTTTTTTACAGCAATGACACTATTGCCAATAAACGAAAGCCGGGGGATATACTGGGCTCAACCATGAGGTGCCACTCGGTTGTGGCCAGCGCCACCCTATGCGCTTTGGCTGCGGGCACGCTGCCCATCTTCCACGCCAACTTCCGCGATATTGCTGATTCCGCTGGACTTACTGTTAAGAATGTGTTTGGCGGACAAGCCCGGAAGGACTACATTCTCGAGACCACCGGCAACGGAGTCGCCATCTTCGATTACGACGGCGATGGCCGCAACGACATTTTTATCGCCAATGGTACCCGGCTGGACAGTTCAGGTACCCCGAACGACGAACTTCCGCAGCTTTATCACAACGAAGGGAACGGCCATTTCAAGAATGTGGCGGCCCAGGCCGGTCTGAATAAGACGGGTTGGGGGCAAGGCGTTTGCGTCGGCGATTACGACAACGATGGCTGGCCTGATTTCCTGATCACGTTCTATGGCCACAATGTGCTGTACCGCAATCGCGGCGACGGAACGTTTGAAGATGCCACCGAAAAAGCGCATCTGCCGGTCACGGGAATTCGTTACGGCTCGGGCTGCTCGTTTGTCGATTACGATCGCGACGGCTATCTCGATTTGTTCGTCGCGAATTACGTCGATCTCGATTTGAAGAACACGCCGCGTCCCGGCCATGGCGACTTTTGCGTGTGGAAATCGATCCCGGTGATGTGTGGGCCGCGCGGTCTGCCGCTCGCTCACAACGTTCTCTATCACAACAATCGCGATGGCACTTTCACCGACGTGTCGGAAGCGGCGGGCATCCTGAAGCCGGGCGGTCGCTACGGGCTGGGTGTCGTGGCCGCCGATTTCGATAACGACGGCTGGCCCGACATCTACGTGGCTTGCGACATGACGCCGAGCCTGCTGTTCCACAACCTGCGCAATGGCACGTTCGAAGAGCGCGGCGCCGAAGCGGGCGTGGCGTATAACTTCGACGGAGCGCTGCAGGCCGGGATGGGAGTCGCCGTCGCCGATTACGATGGCGATGGCTTGCTGGACATTGCCAAGACGAATTTTTCGGGCGATCTAACATCGCTCTATCACAACGATGACGGCAAATTCTTTACCGACCTTTCGCGCGAAGCGGGATTAAAGGCACGCCAGTTTCTTGGCTGGGGCGTCGCCTTCCTCGATGTCGATGACGATGGTTGGCGCGATCTGGTGGTCGCAAACGGTCATGTGTACCCGGAGGTGGAAGGCAAACAGCTCGGCGATACTTACCTCCAGCCGACCGTCTTGTATCGCAATCTGGGCAATGGCAAATTCGCCGATGTTTCCGATGCGGCCGGCCCGGCGTTTCAAGTGCCCCGCCCCGCTCGCGGCTTGGCCGTCGGAGATCTGGACGGCGATGGACGGCCCGAAATCGTTCTGGTAAACATGAACTCAGTGCCAAGCCTCTTGAAGAATAGCGGTCCGCACGGGCATTACCTGAATCTCACGCTGGCCGGTACCAAATCCAACAAAAGCGCGATCGGCGCGCGCGCCATTGTTACGACCGGAAGTCGCAGGATGATCGATGAGGTGATGAGCGGCGGAAGTTACTATTCGCAGAACTCGTTCACTTTGCATTTCGGCCTGGGCGAGGCGGCGGTGGTCGAGGGAATCGAGATTCGTTGGCCCAGCGGCATCGTTCAAAAAATAGGAAGGACGGCCGCCGATCAAACGTTGAAAATCGTGGAGCGGTGAGGCTTGAACCGGCGGGAATTTCTTATTTCGACCGCGGCGGTGGCTAATCTCGGCGCGGAATTGCCCGCGGAAGAATCGCGCCCGCAAGAGCCGCCGTATCTGGCGCTCGAGAAGTCTATTCTGCCGGGAAGCGACGACTTTCCGCTCGAGAAGACGGCCGCGGAGATTGTGCGGGCGCTGCATTCCGCCTTGCGAGCCAATCGGTTGCCATTTCCTCCCCTTGGAACGGTGCGGCGTGCCCAGTTTTTCCCCCTGCCGGGAGGTGTGATTCGTTACGAGGTCGCAAGTGAAAAAGATGGCAAGCTGTTCTATCGGGTGGGCCGCTGGAAGCAGAATTGGGAGAGCGGGCGCATTGGCCGCCTGGAGCCGCTTGATGAGCATGTTGCCTCCGCCGATCGTCCATTTTTCCGCGATGTAACAGCGGCGGTGCTCGAGCGCACGGCGTCGTTCCGGGAGCAGCTTGCGCGCGGGATCCCTTACTGGCGCTCGCGTCTCGATCCTGCCACCGGCATAGATATCTATGGAAGTAACGGGGTCGCGGTTGGCGATATCGATGGTGACGGCGCAGATGAGGTGTATGTCTGCCAGCCGGGCGGCCTGCCGAATCGTCTGTTCAAATTTCGTGAAGATGGCACGCTCGCCGATATTACCGAGGTTTGGGGCGTTGGCATTCTCGACGACACGTCCTCTGCGCTGTTCCTCGATCTCCGCAACAGCGGACGTCAGGATTTGGTTGTGCTGCGGAGCAACGGGCCGGTACTGTTCCTCAACGATGGGAAGCGCTTCGCGGTTCGCACTGACGCTTTTCAATTTGCTTCGGCGCCGCAGGGCGGATTCACTGGCATGGCGGCCGCCGATTTCGATCGTGACGGCAAGCTCGATCTCTATCTCTGCTGCTATGTCTACTTCCAAAGTGAAGCGCAATACACCTACGCGACGCCTTATCAGGATGCGCAGAATGGTCCGCCCAATTTCCTGTTTCGCAATCGGCTAAATCCGGACGGCAGTGGTTTCCTCGAGGACTGCACGGCTGAAACCGGAATGAACGCGAACAATAACCGCTTCAGCTTCGCTCCGGCGTGGTGTGACTACAACGGCGACGGCTGGCCCGACTTATATGTAGCAAACGACTTCGGGCGCAAGAATTTGTATGTGAATCGGGAGGGCCGCTTCCGCGACGTAGCGGCGGCCGCCGGTGTGGAAGACATCGGCCCCGGCATGAGCGCGGCCTGGTTCGATTACGATCACGACGGCAAGGCCGATTTATATGTGGCGAATATGTGGACAGCCGCTGGTCAACGCGTGGTTCACGACCCTCACTTCGGCAAAGCGGAGGCGAAAAATGCCTATCAACGGCACACGATGGGGAATTCGCTGTTTCGCAATCGCGGCGACGGGACCTTTGAAGATGCAACAAGCCAGCAGCAGGTGGAGTTCGGCCGCTGGGCTTGGAGCGCGGATGGCGTGGATATCGACAACGACGGGGAGACCGAAATCTTTATCACTTGCGGCATGCTGACCAACGAGTCCACAACCGATCTGAACGGTTTCTTCTGGCGTCAGGTGGTGGCACGCTCTCCCGCCACGCAACAGCCTTCGCCCGCTTATCAGAACGGTTGGAACGCCATCAATCAGTTCATTCGCGAAGACTATAGCTGGAACGGCCGCGAGCCGAATGTCCTCCACGTGAAGCGCGGCGACAGATACTTCGATTACTCAGGTGTAAGTGGCCTGGATTTCGCCGATGACAGCCGCACGTTCGCGGTCACCGACTTCGATGACGACGGCCGGCCCGACATCGTTCTGAAAAGCCGATTAGGGCCGCAAGTCCGAGTTCTGCAGAATGACTGCGCGGGGGCAAACCGGTCGATCGCCTTTGAATTGCGCGGGACGAAATCGAATCGCGACGCGATCGGGGCTCGCGTCGAAGTCGATGGCCAGACGAAATGGCTTAGCGCCGGCTCTGGATTTCTGTCGCAGCACAGCAAGCGCGTCCTGTTTGGACTTGGAAGCGTGGATATGGCGAAGCGCGTTCACGTCATCTGGCCCTCAGGAGCCGTTCAGGAGCTTTCTGAACTCAAAGCAGGTCACGTCTATTCAGTTGTTGAGGGCACAGAGCACATCGAAGCTCGACCGTTTCGTACGCCACGTCGGCCGCCTGCGCTGCCGGTTGAAGCGGATAACAGTTTACGTCTCGAAGACACTTGGTTCTTCGAGCCGATTCCGCTTCCCGAGCCCAAATCGGGGCCTGGGTTGTTCGTGCTGGATACGGCCAATCCGCGCTATGAGATCTTTCGGCGTTACCTATTCGATTGGCGAACGCCGCTGGTTACGCCGCTTGCACTTTTGTTGAATGAGTCGGGGCACGCGATCAAGATCTACGCGAGCGTGCCGAGCGCGCAACAGGTGAAAGCGGACCTGGCGCATCGAGGCAACGGACTGCGGTTTCCCGGAGACTACCTGAATCTGCCGCACCGGGACTTCTTCAAACTGGGCGGGGCCTTTCTTTGGTCTGGCTATGCGAAGGAAGCACTGCCTTATTTGGAAAAGGTGCTGGATCGAACGCCGAACAATGCGCGCGTGCTGCTGTTGGTCGGCCAGATTGCGGACGATTTGGGTCAGCAGGCGAGAGCCGAAGCAATGTATCGGCGGGCGCTAAGCGCAGATCCGCAATCTCCAGAGGCGGCGAATGGACTGGGGTTGGCGCTGGCGAAACTGGGCCGCGGTGAAGAAGCTCGGACCTATTTTCAGCAGGCAATCCGCCTGCAGCGCGACTTTTCGGGCGCGATCAACAATCTTGGCGCGCTGTACATCCAGCAAGGCAAGATCAACGACGCCATTGCGGCATTCGAATACGGCATCCGCGTTGCTCCGGACGACGATATACTCTATCTGAATCTGGGACGCACGTATACGCAACAAGGAAACATTGAAAGGGCCCGGCAAGTGATGCAGCAGTTGCTCGACCGCAAGCCGGATAATGCGACGGCCCGGCATGCGCTGCAGGAATTGAGCGGCCGATGACGATTGCTATCAAATTGGGTCTGCTGGCAATGGGGCTTCTGCTGACTGCCGAGGAACAGGCCCAGGTGAAACAGATTGCCGAATCGGGGCGCTGCGTTACTCTCGCCGAGACGCCCGACAGTCGTGTTGCCACTGCGCCAGAAATCGCTCCCGGACCGCCGCCACTCTTGAGTTTCCGCTATTACCAGGGCAAGACGCATCAACGGTTCAGTAACTCGGAGCTGATGTTGGACGATGCTGGCCACTAGCTGGTTGTTGGTCCTTCTGCTGTTTGTCAATAACTCCGCTCGCGAAGACGGCATTGCCGCTTTCAATCAAGGGCGCTATTCAGTTGCGCTGGCGAAACTGACGGAGGCGGCGAAGGATCGGGGCGATAAACAAGCCCGAATGTTTCTGGCACTAACGGAAGCTGCCTTGGGCAATTGCGGGAAAGCCCTGCCGGAATTAACCAATT
>DASYAX010000020.1:0-3267 GCA_036501045.1 Bryobacteraceae bacterium | reverse complement strand
GATGCAGCCAAGAAACGAATCTACGTAGGGACCGGCGATAATTACTCCGAGCCGGATACAAAGACGAGCGACGCCGTGGTTGCGCTCGATCTCGAAACCGGGAAACTTCTTTGGTCGACGCAATTCGATAAGGAGGATGTTTACAAAATTGAGTGCGGCAGTCCTCCGGCAGCGAATTGCGCGCAGCCGGGCGTCCCGGAGTTTGATCTTGGCGCGTCGCCCATTCTGGTGATGCTGCCGCGCGGGAAACGCGTTCTGATATTGGGGCAGAAGACGGGAATGGTTTATGGCGTCAACCCCGACGGGCAAGGGAAATTGCTGTGGCATCAGCGCGCGGGCACGGGAGGATTGCTGGGCGGAGTGCAGTGGGGACCGGCTACGGACGGCACGAACGTCTATGTAGCGGTATCCGATCTGGCTTTTCAAGGGCGCGGGGTCGATCCCTCGAAAGGCGGCGGCATCTCTGCTTACCAGGTGAGCAACGGGAAACTTCTTTGGAAGACGCCGCCACCGGGTTGCGGCGAAAGGCGTCCGTGCAGCCCGGCGCAGTCCCAGGCAGTGACAGCAATCAAGGGCGCGGTTTTCTCCGGCTCCATCGACGGGCACCTGCGCGCATATTCCGCGGCGGACGGCAAGATCATTTGGGATTTCGATACGGCGCGTTCGTTTGACGCTGTTAACGGCGTGCCGGCCAAAGGCGGCTCGCTGGATGTAGGCGGCCCGGTGATTGCGGGCGGAATGATGTTCGTGGTGTCTGGATATCCCGGCTTTGGCGCGATGCCAGGCAACGTGTTGCTGGCGTTTGGCCGCTAGGGCCTAAGGTGGAATTTTCGTGCGCGCCAGATCAAGAAGGAGACCGCGAACCATATCGCCAGCGCGATGAGCAGGACGGGCGCGGTTTTCCAAACCGGCAGCAATTTCCAAACGACCAGCCCGAAACACGCCAGTCCGATACTGCCCAGCGCAGCGCCTCGAGCGTCCAGTGCCGCCGCTAACCGGCCGCGAATCGTTCGCGGTATTCCCGCGCGCTGCTTCTTTCGGCGCTCATGCTCTTCGACGAGAGTGACGCTAGACGGGAAAATGGCGGGAAAAGCCAGGAAGAGGCCGCCGAACACGGGACCGTATCGCTTCGCCAGTATGCCGGCGATCAGGGTGATCGCCCCGCCAAAGAGGAAACGTGAAGCGTATTCGTACCACTTCGTTCTGCGCAAGGCGGATGCATCGAAATAAACTCGCATGGCCTACGGCTTCAGCACCAACAACCAAGCACCGAGAGCGACGATCAACCAAATGCCGATGCCCCCGATGCTGACCGCTGCGGCGCTCAGCCGCCTCTTGGCCAATAAATAACAGGAGACATACGCGTAGAGACAGAAGGCGAGGGCTCCTGCGATCATCGAACGGCCCTCCACGGAGGCGAATTGCTTTCCGCTGGCCTGGATCGTCAATCCAATCGTTGCCAAGGCCACGGAAGGGGAGGCGCCGAATAATCCGGCAAAACTTTTTGGTTTTACGATACCGCCCAGCGCCGCAAACGCAGAGACGATTATGCCGCCCACCACAAATCGAAGAAGGTACTGAAACATTTTGTATTGTCCTCCGCCGGCCGGCGCGCAGGAACAGGCGAAAGCCTTCCGTTTCCGCCACGCGGGGAGGCACGCATGATCGAGCTTCGAGATTGCTAACTGTTCGGGGAACGCCCAACGCTCAGCATCGAACAAAAGCGGACCCACGATGAGTGCGGCCGAGCGAGCAGTCAGCTCGATTTTTTCCTCGGGACCTTGGCACCTTTTTTGCGAGCCTCTGAAAGGCCTATGGCGATGGCCTGTTTGCGGCTGGTCACCCTGCCGCCCTTTCCGCCTTTGCCCGAGCGCAGAGTTCCCTTCTTTCGCCGGCGCATTGCGCTCTTGACCGTCTTTTGCGCAGCCTTACCGTATCTGGGCATGAACAATCCTCCTGTAAAGGTAGATGAAAATTCGGCGCGGGAGTGACGCTGAGCTGCGAATATTTTTATTCCGTGAGTTTCCGAAGATGGAACGACAGAGATGAATTCGACTACTGGGCGCGCCCGCACTGAGCGTCAACCTGCATTTCGAGGTCGTCGCTGAGCAGGGCGCCGCGCCGGGACTTGGCCGAGCAGACTTGGTTGGCTGTCAATCCTGAGGCGCCGCGCAGGTCCGCTCCTTCCAAGCTAGTGCCATGGAGGTTCGCGCCATTCAGGACGGTACCGGAGAACTGCGCTCCCCCGAGATTTGCGCCTTCGAGGTTTGCGTCGATAAAAATGGCATTCGCAAGCTGAGCACCACCCAAGTCCGCACCCATGAGCCGGGTTGACCAAAGGTACGCGCCACGGAGGTCGGCATGGTCCACGTGAGCGTTGGAAAGGGACGCGTTGCGCAGGTCGGCCTTCTGGATGTTTGCCCGCACGAGCGTTGCGAAATTGAGATTCGACGTGTAGAGATTCGCGCCATCCAAGCGGGCATCCGCCAAGATTGCGTTCGTTAGGAAACAATAGGACAAATTCGCTTCATGCAAATCCGCGCGGCGCAAGTCGGCGCCATCGAGGTGCGAACGATCCAGATTCGCGTGATATAAACGCGCCTGGTCCATCAGCGCATACCGCAGGTTGCTCTGCCCCAAGTCGGCGCCGCGCAAATCGGCTTGGGACAAGAATGAACCTTGAAGATCAGCGTGCCAGAGATGGGCGCCGGTCAAAAACGCGCCGTAGGCCTGCGCGTAGCGCATGTTTAAGTTGTTCAATCGAGCTCCGTCGAACGAGCTAACCTGATCATCCGGAATATTCCAGCCAGATGGGTGCCTGGAAATCGCCGCCTCAGTGAGATCGGCATACGGATCAAAACCCAGCGACCAGAATACAGTCGGCGCCCAGCGGCGAATACTCGCGGCACTGTATTGAGGCGCGCGGCTGTGTTCGTGCGGCACACCCTCGATTGTGCCTGCGGAGAGCAGGATCAAAATGAATCCGAGAACACCGGCCAGTTTCATCGGATTAATCGCTTTGATCTTTTCGACCACGCGCTGCGCCTGACGCCACTCGACCGCCCATTTCTCCTGTCGCCGGCCGACTCTTGTGGTCGCATAAAAGGCGATCCCCGTTGCGGCTGCCGCGATTAGCGCTTGCAGCAGCGTCCCGTGAATTTCTTGACGTGTGAGATACCGCGCCCAAAATAGCAGCAGCGTCAGCGGAGTAACCCAATAGGCAGCCAGCTGCCAGAGGCTCCGTTCGGTTACATTCGACGTGGAAGG
>DASYAX010000019.1:0-8866 GCA_036501045.1 Bryobacteraceae bacterium | reverse complement strand
CGGCGGAGTTTGGCTCGCCGGAGCCTTAGGGGTGGCGGTCTGCGACCAAGCCGGGATGACGGCTGTCATCGCAAGTAAAAAAACGCTACATTTCATCAATTAACCGATCAAATATCTCCACCTTAACATGAGAGAGACCGCTGCCAAGGTGAGATATGGTTGGTGGGAGGAGATTCCATGCCGCTGCCTTCAGATCCGAAAATTGTCGCCCTCGCCGAAGACTTGTTGAAGCAGTTCGATTCGATATTTGGACTACATCCAGGCTTTCGCCCGGCGCACGCCAAAGGCGTCATGCTGACGGGAGAATTCACGCCGTCGGCCGACGCCGCTTCACTCACCCGGGCGCCTCACATTACGCGTGCATCCACTCCGGTCGCGGTCCGGTTTTCGAATTCGACCGGCATTCCCGTGATTCCGGACAGCGATCCGAACGCCAGTCCGCGCGGATTGGCAATCCGCTTTCAGCTTGCCGAACATGTCCATACCGATATCGTCAGCCATTCGACCGATGGATTCCCTACCAGAACCGGTCAGGAGTTTCTCGAGTTCCTGGGGGCGATTGCGTCGAGCGACCCTTCGAAGTCTCCATCACCGATCGAGGCATTTCTCGGCTCTCATCCCAAAGCGCTGGCCTTCGTGCAAGCCCCGAAGCCGAATCCTTCCAGTTTTGCTAGAGAAGCCTTTTTCGGCGTGACGGCGTTCCGGTTTACCAACAAGGATGGCGCCAGCCGTTATGGCCGCTACCGGATCGTGCCCGAGGCCGGGACCGATTTCCTCGATGACGCTGTGGCCAAGAGCAAGGGTGCCGATTACCTGTTTGACGAATTGACGCAGAGAATCGCGGGTGGACCGATCCGCTTTCAAATTCTCGTGCAGGTGGCAAACGACGGCGACATTGTGGACGACGCTACTGTTCATTGGCCGGAGGACCGGCTGTTGCTGCCGTTCGGCGAGATCGTGCTGAGCGAACCGGTGCAGGATAACGCGCATGAACAGAAGAAGATCATTTTCGATCCGCTTCCCCGGGTTGATGGCATCGAGCCGTCAGAGGATCCGCTGCTTGAGGTACGCGCGGCGATTTATTTGCTCAGCGGGCGGCGCCGCCGGGCGGCTCCGGAGTCACAGGCGCAAAGCGCCTAGCAGAACCTGCTCGTCTCCGACCGAAGATCAGGGTTGCACGTAAGCTTTGCGGAGCGGCGCTCCCGGTTTCCTGCCTACCTTGATGTTGTTGATTACCTGAAGCGCGCCGGATGACCTTGCCATGCGGGTGGCGGCTCCTTTGTGCTGCGGGACGCTGGTAGTTCCTTCCCAGGTGACCACGCCCCGCTGGACGCGAAAGTGGAAGCCATCTTTCCCGATTTTGGATTTAGCGAGCTTGGCGCGGAGAGTGGCGTCCAATTGGGTATCGCTGACCACTGGGCGGTCCTGGGCACGCACCGAAGCGGTTTTCGCCGACGCCCCGGCCAGCGCGGGGAGCGTAAGCACCCCGGCAACAAACGGCAGAAGCAGGAGAGCCAGGATGCGACGCATAGCGGATGAGACCTCACGAGGGTAGTAGGCATCCGGGCGTATAATTCGCAGATGGAATCGAACAGTCGCCGGGACTTCTTGCGCACCACCACCCGCTTGGCTTCTTCCACTGCTTTAGCGATGACTGCCGCGTCGTATAAGCGTGTCGCGGGGGCTAATGAACGAGTGAACCTAGGATTAATCGGAGCGGGTAATCGCGGAAATCACGTCATGGGCTTGTTTCAAAACAGGCCGGAAGTGCACGTGGTGGCGGTTTGCGACGTCTTCGGCCAGCGTGTGGAAGAAACCCGCCTGAAAGCCCCCGGTTCGGCGGCCTTCAGCGATCACCGGAAGCTGCTCGAGGCCACGCCGCTGGATGCGGTTTTAATTGCCACGCCCGATCATTGGCATTCGAGAATCGCCATTGACGCGCTGAACGCGGGCAAGGATGTCTATTGCGAGAAGCCGTTGACGCGAACGATTCAGGAGGGGCCGGGAATCGTGAAGGCCGCGCGCGAAAACAACCGCGTTTGCCAAGTGGGAATGCAGCAGCGATCGGCAAGGCATTACCTCGAGGCGAAGGAGAAATACTTCGACAGCGGCAAGCTGGGAGACGTTACGTTGGCGCGAACCTGGTGGTATGGAAATAGCTGGCACTTGAGAAAAGCACCCGCCTCGCTGCAGTCCAAACCCCAGGACCTGGATTGGGCGCATTTCGTGGGGCCGGTGAAATGGCGGGATTACGATCCGCAACAGTTTTACAACTGGAGGGCATATCTCGATTTCGGCGGCGGACAGGTCACGGATTTGTTCACACACTGGATCGACGTGGTCCACATGTTCATGGACCGCGATGTGCCGTCGGCCGCCTCGGCCGCGGGCGGCGTGTATCACTACCGGGATGGGCGAACGGCGCCAGATACGATCAACGTGCTTTTGGAATATCCCGATCCGAAGCCGTTCACCGCGACCTTTGAGGCGACGCTCGTGCCCGGGATCACCGGAGAAGCGATCGAGATGTGCGGAACGGAGGGGCGGTTGTGGATTGACCGCTCGCGCTACGAGTATTATCCGGTCAAAGCGAAGGAGCCTGCCGAGGTAGTGAAGGCGGAGGTGATGGAGGGAATACACGATTCGCTAACGCAGAGCCATGTCAACAATTTCCTGGAGTGCCTGAAATCGCGGCAGCGACCGCATGGAGATGTACTGATTGGACACCGGTCCGCGCAGGCTTCGCATTTGGGGAATCTTTCCTACGAACAGCGGCGCCGTATTGATTTCGATACCGTCCGCGAAGAAGTTCTGCCGCTGTAGGGATCGGCATTATCGCTACGGCGCGAAATAGGCGTAGATATCCAAGACTAGATAAGTGGCACTGGTTGCATAAGCACTGATAGCGCCATTCGAGCTGGGCACGATGGCCATATTGGAAGTAATCGCACCGTCACTCGCATTCAGGGTGGAGACCAAGGGTTGAGTTGCACCGTTTGGCCAGAGGGCAATGTATGCGAGACGGCCGTCAGGAACTGCTGCGGCACTCAGCACGTATGCCTGGGCCGAAGATGGCACGTTACAACCGGAGGATACGACGCCAATCCCTGCGGTCCCTGAAAAAGGCAACGCTCCGGTGGGATAGCGTGTATCGAGGACCCGGCAAGGCGCGAGGCTGTAGAGGGAAAGAGCGCCGTCTCCAGGAGGAGCGAAATAGCCGTTAATATCGATCACCAGATCGATATCGCGATTCGGATAAACGGAGATGTCCCCATTGGTGCCGGCTGGAACAATGGCGGCATTGGCGGTAACCACTCCGCTCTTATAATTAAGCGCGGAGGCTAGAGGCTGAGCATAGTTACTAGGCCACACGGTCAAGTAGCCGTTCTGCGCCCAAGGTATGGCAGTTAAATTCAAGGAATACGCCTGCGCTGACGAGGGCACGCCGCAGGAACTGGCAAGAACGGAGAAATCACGAGTCTCGGTGGCTGAAATATGCGGCGCGAAGGCGGCCAGCCGGGTATCCGCTATACGACACGGCGTCAGCGGATAAAAGGCCAGCGCGGAAGGATCGGTGGCCGCTACAAAATACCCAGTAATGTCGATGATTACGTCGCTGTTGTTGGATGCGTAGACACTGATCGCCCCTCCGGATCCGGCTATCACAATGGCGGCGGCGGCCTTCACGCGGCCGTCAGAGTTCAGCATAGAGACGTAGGGCTGCGATTGACCGCTTGGCCAGATCGTCAGGTACTCGTGTCCAGCGGGCACAACCGTCACATTGAGCGAATAGGCCTGCGCAGTCGCGGGAATGTTGCAAGAACTATTCGGAATGACGAAGTCGCGAGGCTGGCCAGCGGTAAGCGTGGGGCCACCGAACGGGCCGGCGGCGTTGCGCGTGTCGGCGACACGGCAAGGCGCGATCGGAATTAAAGCCAATGCATCCGGCGCCGGAATTCCTGTTCCCGAAAGCGCCACGGTGGGCGGCGAGCCGGCGGCAGTGGTGGTGAAAGTCAAGGACGCGGTGCGAGTCCCCAAGGCGGTTGGCCTGAAGGTCACCGAAACGGTGCAGCTTGCCCCGGCCGCTAAGCTGGCTCCGCAAGTCGTGGTGAGACCGAAATCCCCCGATGCGGTTCCGGACAGCCATATGCTCGCGATGTCGAGGTCCGTTCCGCCGGTATTCGACAGCGTCACGGTTTGGGCCGGGCTGGTGGCGCCGATACCCTGATTCGTGAATGTCAGGCTCGTGGTGTCCAGCGTGGCGGTTGGAGGAACTCCCCCTGTACCGGCGCCGCTCAAATTCACGATTTGGGACGAGTTCGACAAGTTCATAGAATTGTCGCCCACGCTCAGCGTCCCGCTCAGATTACCGCCGCTTGCCGGGACGAAGGCGAGCGCAATGGCGCAAGACGCGCCGGCAGCCACGACCGACGAAGCAGAGCAATCGATCCCTCCGGAAGATCGTTGCTGGAAGTTGGCATCCACCGTCAAGCGATGAAAGGCCAGATCCTGATTTCCAATGTTCGAGAAGGCGACATTCTGAACCGGGCTGGCTGAACCCACCGCTTCGGAAGGAAAAGTCAAAGCCGGTGGAGCAAAGGAAACCTTACGAATCACATTGTTTGAATAGTCTGCAATATAGAGACTTCCCACCGGGTCGAGGGCGATGCCCGACGGATTAGCCAATGCCGCGGAGGTAGGAACGTTCCCATCCCCGGCATAAGCCGGGATGCCGTTGCCGGCGACGGTGGCAATGTTGTGGGTGGCCGCTTGCACTTGACGCATCACGTTGTTGCTGAAATCGGCGATATAGAGATCACCGGCGGCGTCCAGCCGCACACCCTTGGGTGCCCCCAGAGCCGCGCTTAAGGCTGGACCTCCATCACCGCTATAGCCATAGTTGCCATTGCCGGCCACCACCGTCACCACACCGGAAGTCAGGTTCACCATGCGAATCAAGCTATGTCCGGTGTCGGCGATGTACAGGTTGCCCGAATTATCGAGTGCGACGCCCGAAGGGTTGCTCAGTTGCGCGGTGGTGGCAGGACCGCCATCGCCCACAGCCTCGACCCCGTTGTCCGTGCCGCCTCCTGCCACAACCGTGATGATGCCGGTCACACTGTTCACTTCGCGCACCAGGTTGTGATACGAGTCGGCAATGTAGAGATTGCCTGCTGTATCCACCGCCACATCTTGGGGACCGTAAAGCAGGGCCGCAGTGGCTAAGCCTCCGTCGCCGAGGCCGTCGCTGCCGGAGGGAGTGATTCCCCCACCAGCGACGGTGCTAATAATTTGCGTTCCCGCAGCGACTTTGCGAATGCGATTGTTACCTTGATCGGCGATAAATAAGTCGCCCGCGGCGTCCACTGCAACGTTTGTTGGATTGTTGAGGCTCGCGCTCGTGGCGATTCCAGCATCACCCGCGTAGCCAGCCATGCCGTTGCCTACGACCGTGCTTACCACACCGGTACCAGCGGCCACTTTGCGGATCACTTGATTCACCGAGTCGGCAACATATACATTGCCGAGGCCATCGACTGCAACTCCTTCCGGATTGCGGAAGCTCGCTGCGGCCGGAGACCCATTATCCACATAAGCCCAACTTCCATTCCCGGCGAAAGTGCTGATTAATCCGGGATACATGGCCACTTGCGGCGCCAAACCCACGCCATGCAGGAATGTAATCGCGAGCAGATTGCTGGATTGATCTGTGACCGATACGGCATCCTGACGCAGTCCAGCAAATTGCGGCGAGAAGCTGACCGGCAAGCTGCAATAGATCGTCCCGGACCCGCTACAACTCGGCGCCCCAGGATGGAAGTCCGTAGCGTAGGCCAATGAGAAAGTGGGCACCGCCGCCAGACCGGTGAACGTATAAGTCAAGTAAACGGTAGCGGGCGTGGAATTTACCGCGACCTGCCCAAAATCTTGGGTACCAAAAGCAGCCGGAGCTGACCAACCCAAATAGGAGAATAAGCAGGGGAATGCGGCTACGATGACCGTCTTCAGTGAGAGGTGGCGAAGCATTCACAGCTCACATCGACCTATCGGTGAAAGCGCTTTAGGACCCTCGAAAATAGCGGGCTAAGGTGTAAGCAGGATAACCTTTTGGACCGTAGGGCTAGGGTTGTGCCCAGTAGCGATCCCGAGCTTGCACCAGCAGACCCCTCTGGTTGGTCTTCAACTGGATCTTGCGAAACTCGGATATTTTTGCAGGTCGATCGGAAATATAGCCCAGATTATATTGGCTGCGCAATTCGTCTTGAATCACAGCATAGATTTGATCTATGCTTTGTTTTCGCGAAACTTCGAAAAAGCCGCCGCCGGTTTGGCCCGAAAGGCGTTCCAGGATTCTACGTCCGTCCCCTCCTTCAAAAGGTGCGCCGGAGAAAAGAATGGAATAGACGAGAGTGTCGGCGCGCTGAGCGGCGTCGATCGAGTCGGCGAGGGTGGCGTCGCTGCCGTTGTCGTTACCGTCCGTCAGCAGGATCAGCGCTTTGCGGCCGCGCTGCGTCTGCATGATTTCTTTGGACGCTTTCACGAGCGCATCATAAAGCAGCGTGCCGCGATCGCCCCCGTTTTCGAGCTCGCGGCGAGTGGGAGTGTCGACGGAAGAGAGCGCATCGTTTAAGTCTTTATAAGAAGAGGTCAGCTCCTGGCGCAGCATCACCGCTAGGTCGAACTGCATGATGAACACTTTGTCTTTGGTTTCGCGCAGAACCTGGTCGAGAAAGCGAAAGCTGGCAGAGCGTTCCGCATCAAGCACGCGAGCCTGACTCATGCTGGTATCGACCATGAGCCCGAGCGTCAGCGGGAGATCGGATTCGCGGGAGAAGTAGCGGATGGTTTGCGGCCGGCCGTCTTCGAGTACCACGAAATCATCTTTGGTCAGGCCGCGAACGATCGCGCCGTGCTTATCCATCACGTTCGCGAGCACGCTGACCACTTTGACATCGCTCGTGAAGGTGGCGTCTTGCGCGAAGGAACCAGGGGCAAACAGGAGGGCTCCGTAAAGGATAAACTGACGCCTCGACGGCGCGGCGAATACGAGATCACTTTGTCTTCGCAAGAGTGCTTTTTAAGACGATGTGAGCGGACGGCGCTGGGTTCCTTCTAAACGAAGCAAAGCCCCGGATCGGCACGGCTCGCCGTTCCGGGGCTTTCGAGGAGCACTGATATAAAACTATGAGCAGCCGGAAGTGCCGCCACAGTTCCCGCATTTGAAGCAAGCGCCGTTGCGGGTCATGAGACTGCCGCATTCGGAACAGAATGGTGCGTCGCTTGCGATGCTGGCTTCAAAGGGCAGCGCCTGTTGCGGTTGCACTTCGGTGGGCCGCAGCTTCGGCGTGTCCCCTGCTTCGTTCGATTCGGTGATGCCCAGGAAGCGGGCGCCGAGCCAACGGAAAATGTAATCGATGATCGACTTCGCGTAGGGCACTTGTTGATTGCCGGTCCAGCCGCTCGGTTCGAAACGAACGTGGCTGAATTTATCCACAAAAAACTTCAGCGGTACGCCGTATTGCAAGCCGTAGCTGATGGAGGTGGCAAGCGTGTCCATGAGGCCGGAGATGGTCGAGCCCTCCTTTGCCATGGAAATGAACACTTCGCCGGGAGTGGCGTCGTCGTAAAGGCCAACCGTGATGTAGCCTTCGTGACCGCCAATCGAAAACTTGTGAGTGACCGATTGACGCTCATCGGCGAGCTTGCGGCGAATCGGCCGGTAGACCACCTTTTCAACGGACTGAGCTGCGGGTGCGGCGATTGCGAGCGCGGCGGTTTGTTTCTTCTCGCCCTTGCCGGTACCTGAACTCAGCGGCTGGACGCGCTTCGAGCCGTCGCGATAGATGGCGACTGCTTTCAGACCGATCTTCCAGCTTTCGATATAGGCGTCCATGATGTCTTCGACGCTTGATTCCTCCGGCATGTTGATGGTTTTCGAGATGGCGCCGGAGATGAAAGGCTGCACCGCGCCCATCATACGGATATGGCCCATGTGATGGATAAAGCGCACGCCGTTTTGCGGACGAAAGCTGCAATCGAAAATCGCCAGGTGCTCCGGCTTCAGATTGGGAGCGCCTTCGATAGTGCCGGTGGCATCGATGTGCGTGACGATTTGCTCCGTCTGTTCGGGCGTGTAGCCGAGTTTGATGAGCGCTTGGGGAACGGTGTTGTTGACGATCTTGATGACGCCGCCGCCCACGAGTTTTTTATATTTGACGAGCGCCAGATCCGGTTCAATGCCCGTGGTATCGCAATCCATCATGAAGCCGATGGTTCCGGTGGGCGCAAGGACGGTGGTTTGCGCGTTGCGGTAGCCGGTGACGGAGCCGACCTGGTACGCTTCGCTCCAGCACGCCTCCGCAGCCTCGAACATGGCGCGCGGTACGCGCTTGCTATCGATGCTGTTGACGGCATTCCAATGCATGCGGATGACTTCAAGGAAGGATTCTTCGTTCTCCGCGTAACCGGGGCAGGTGCCGACCGCTTCGGCGATGCGCGCGCTGGTCAGATAGGCCTGGCCGCACATCATCGCGGTGATGGCGGCGGAATAGTCGCGGCCTTGATCACTGTCATAAGGGATCCCGAGAGACATTAGCGTAGCGCCGAGATTCGCATAGCCGAGGCCGAGCGGCCGGAAGTCATGCGAGTTTTTGGCGATCTTCTCGGTCGGGTAACTGGCATTATCGACCAGGATTTCCTGCGCCAGAATAACGGTGTCGACGGCGTGGCGGAAGGCCTGCACATCGAAGCTGCCATTGGGGCCAACGAACTTCATGAGATTCAGCGAAGCCAGGTTGCAGGCCGAATCGTCGAGAAACATATATTCCGAGCAAGGATTCGAAGCATTGATCCGAGCGGTCTTCTT
>DASYAX010000018.1:0-5295 GCA_036501045.1 Bryobacteraceae bacterium | reverse complement strand
CTTCATGGAGGGCTCCGCTGCCTTTATCCTTTTGCTTTTGTACTGGCTGCTTCTGCCATCTTTTCCGGCGCGATTTTTCCGCTACTGGCTCGCTGGCTGGACGCTCTATACCACATTGCAGGGACTTCGCATTTTCTCTCTGTGGCGCGGCGGCCCCGATGCCCCGCATTTCGGACAGGCGCTCTCTTTTCTTGCCGCGGTCTTCTTCCTGGCATCGGTTCTCGACTGCCGCGATCCAGGCAAGCCGGTCTGGAAACTATGGCCTCTGTGGCTGTTTGCCGCATCCGACGTAGCCGTGCTCGGATGGGTTGGCCGGATGCACTACTTGCCAAACTGGTCCGAAACGCTGCTCGAGTGTTCGCTCTATCTTTCAGCCGGCTGGTTCTTTTGGCGGTCGCAGGCCCGCCATCGCGGCGTTGGGTGGAAACTTCTCGCGGGCGCCCTGCTACTGCGAGGCCTTCACGGCCTCGACCAACCCGAGTGGGCCGCGCACTCCGCAGGGATCTTCCGAGTTTCCTTCCAAGGGCTATTTGGGATCATGATGGGCATCGCCATGGCCGTTCTTGTGCTTGAAGCGGGCCGCGGCCGCACCGAAGACCTCAATGAAAAGTTGCGCCGCCTCTCGCTGATCACTGCCGAAGCCACGCAGTCTCTCCGCGTGGACGAAGTTCTTCAGGGCGTTCTCTCTCACTTGGTCGAAAGCCTCGGCGGCAGTCACGGACTTGTATTCTTGGTAGACGACACCAAACAGCCTCCTGCTCTCGCGTGCCGAGGCTCGGTCGGATTTAGCGAACGTTTTCGCAAACAAAGTCCCCGAATTTCGGCGGATGAACAATGGCTGCGGCAATTGCTGCTGCGGGAAAAGCCCCTTAGCTTGTCGCCACAAACCAAGAACGCAGCTGCCCGTTCCTGGATGCAAACTGAAAAACTCGCCACCCTCATGCTCGTTCGCATTCCTGGAAAGGAAGAGCCCCGTGGCTTTCTCGCAATCGGCTCCCTGACGCCCCGTGATTTCGAACGCGAGGAACAGGACTTCCTCGTCAACGTTGCCAACCTCCTCGGTCTCACGGCACAGAACGTGGCGCTCTTTGAAAACGCCGCTACCGCTCGCAGGCAGTGGCTCGATACGTTCGATTCGATTGACGATCTGATCCTTGTTCACTCACTCGACGGCACCATCCTCAGGGCTAATCGCGCACTGGCGGACCGTCTGAGCGCTGAGCTCGCCACTCTGGTCGGACGCTCGGTCCGCGATGTTCTGCGTTTGTCCGGCTTTGCATGGTCGCGTTGCCCCTATTGCGAAGGCGCCGCCGGGAAAGCCGACGAGATCGATCCTTCCTTCGGCGGATACTTTCTGGCCAGTGATTCTTCGCTTCACGACTCTGAAGGCGGCTATCTCGGCACCATTCACGTCCTGAAAGACTTGACGGACCGCCGCCAGGCCGAGAACAAGTTCCGCACCTTGTTTGAAAAGGTTCAGGAGGGCATCTTCATTTCCGCGCCCGACGGCCGCTTCCTCGATTTCAATGACGCTTTCATGCGTATCCTCGGATACGAAAGCCATGACGCATTGCTTCAAGCCGATATTCCCGCGCAGTTATATGTCAACCCCGCCGATCGTGATCGCCGTCAGCGCTTGCTGAACGAATATGGCGAGGTAACCGATTTCGAATTTCAGTTTCGCCGCCACGACGGAGATATTCGCACGGCCCACGAATCCAGTTTCGCCACTCGGGACGATTCCGGCACCGTCATCGCTTACCAGGGTTTTTTGCTTGATGTCACCGTTCAAAAACAAGCTGAGTTTGACGTTCGCCGGCGCAATCGCGCCCTCCTGGCGCTAAACAACATCGGGGAACTTCTAGGCCAGTCTCAATCGCTCGGCGAAGGACTTAACGCCTCTCTCGCTAAGGTCGCCGAACTCTTTGCTATAGATTTTGGGACCGTATATTTGTTGGATGAAGCTACCAATTCACTTAAGCAAGCCGCCGCTATCGGTTGCCGCTCGAATCCGGCGAGCCCCCCCGAACCAATTGCCATTCCGGCGGCGCTTCTCGAACAGATACGCCAGGCTCATGCCACACTTCTATCGGGATCCCTCCCCTCGTTGCCGGAGGCTCTGCGCGAATTCCACGAGCGCGAAGGCATACGATCTTCCCAACTGGCCCTGCTTTGGGCCAAGGACAGCGTAGTCGGCGCCCTCGTCATCGGCAGCCGCGAGATGAGATCCTTTTTGACAGCCGAATTGAATTTGCTCTCGGCCGTCGGCAATCAGATCGCCACCACAATTGACAAATCGCTTCTCCTCGAGAAAACTCGCGAAGCTTACGATACGTTGCGACGCACCCAGGAGCAATTGCTGCAAAGCGAAAAGATGGCCGCTGTCGGACAATTGATTTCCGGCGTGGCGCACGAGCTCAACAACCCCTTAACCGCTATACTCGGTTACACGCAGCTGTTGAAATCCGACGAACTTATTCTCCCGCGCGGGCTCGATTATGTCGAAAAGCTCTATAAACAGGCGCAGCGAACCCACCACATTGTTCAGAACCTGCTCAGTTTTGCCCGCCAACAGAAGCCCGAGCGTGCTCCGGTTCAAATCAATCAGATCCTCGAGGAGACTTTGATCCTTCGGGAATTTGACATGAAGTACAACAATATCGTGATTCGGCGGGAATTTGACGCCCAGCTCCCACCCACCGGCGGCGACTTTCATCAGCTCGAACAAGTTTTTCTCAATATTCTCAACAACGCCGTGGATGCCATTCAGGAGGCGGGCGCGCCGGGGGAGATTACTATTCGAACCGAGGTTGTCGGGAATCGCCTGTGTGTCGAGTTTAGAGATAACGGTCCCGGCGTTACTAACCCGCACAGTGTTTTCGATCCCTTTTACACAACCAAGCCCGTCGGGAAAGGAACCGGTCTTGGTCTCAGCATCTGCTACGGCATCGTGAAGGAGCACGGCGGCGAAATCCGCGTTCGCAATGTGGAACCTCGGGGCGCCGCTTTCACCGTCACGCTGCCTTTGACGGTGGTTGGTCCCTCGGAGCCGCCCGAGCTAGCGTCTCCCGTTTCCACCGTCTCAGGCTCCTAGGAATCCATGCCCGCTTCGGCCACCTTTTCTTTTGTGCTCACTCGGGGCTAAACGCCAGCAGCGCATTGCCCGGCATTCCAAAGAGCGCGCCGTAACCGGAATTCACGAACACCATCCCGCCCGCAATTGCCGCTCCGCCGCCCCCGTCGATCGACCCGCCGTGCGCCGGAACCTTGTTCACGGTCTTGAAGACGCGCGCCGTATCGAAGTCCCACACGATCTTTCCGTTCTCGGCCGAATAGGCCCGCATGTGCCCGTCATCCGCACCGGAGAAAACCACCCCCGGCATGGCCGTCACTGCCGCGGATTGGGCGGGCGTGCATCGCGGAACGCGGCAGGTTCCCGCCACAGGACGAGCGGCCCATATCTGCTTGCCCGTCGCAATATCGAGGGCGAATAATCCTCCGCCTTTCTTGGGATCGCCCTCGATCCCTTTGGGAAATGAAATTACGTCCAGGTCCGACAGCGCTTCGTACACTACCTTTGCGTCGGCAGCGGGACCCCATTCGATTCCACCCAACGGCCCGCCTTTGCCGATTTGCGCTTTCCAAAGCACGACTCCTTGCTTATCCGGATCAATGGCCAGTATCGTCGCGGACTTTTGGCTCAGGGTCAGCACCCGCTGCCCGTCAGGAAGCGCGCGCAAAAGAGGAGGAGCCGCCACGTCATAATCGCCGCCGGGTTTCGCAGGGCAATTCACCATATCTCTCTGAATGCAGCTGGTGTTGAATGTGTCTCCACTCGTAAGTTGCTTCGACCAAACGATTTTCCCCGTCTTCAAATCCACCGCGAGAATTGAATCGCTATGCTCCGTCGGCGGATCGGAATAGTTATCGCCGACTCCCACGTAAAGGAGTCCCTTTTGCGTGTCCACTGTTGGCGACGACCATATAGCCGCGCCGGAAGGTCCCCACTTTTTCATGCCATCAGGCTTCGTCGTCATCGGATGCGGCGAAGTGGAAATCGTGTAGAGCCTCCAAATCTGCTTCCCTGTCGCAGCATCCAGCGAAACTAGGACTCCTCGAAAAGTGCAGCATTTGTAATGCGGGTCGGACGCCATCCATTCCTCGCGCGACGACACTCCTGCGTAAAGCCGCCCCTCGTAGAGCTTGGGCGCATCCGTCACCCGCGCATACGGATGATCGGTGATGCGGGTCTTCCAGACTAGTTTTCCTGTAATCGCATTCACCGCGTAAATGTTCGTCCGGTAATCGCCGAAATAGGCCAGATTTCCCGGACCGATCACCACGGCGCTGCGAACCGCCCCGTCCGCGCGGAATTTCCAGTACGTGCATCCCGTTTTCGCGTCGAGTGAATAGACCACTCCCATCGAGCTGCCCACGAAAACGCGCCCGCCCGCGATCACCGGCTGCGCAAACGCGCCCCAATCGCCAGGAAAACCAAACGCCCATTTCAATTTTAGTTTCGGTACTTGAGCCGCAGTCAACCCCGCTTGATCGGCAGTCTGGAATCGGCTGTTATCCATGTCCACGCCCCAGCCATTCCATTCGGGCCCGGAAAAATCTGAAGATGCTCGGCCCGTGCACTGGCCCGAAAGCGGATTCGTCGGCCGTGAACTTCCTGCGCGCTTGCCGGTCAAGTATTCCGCAACCGCCACGCGCTGGCCAAAAGGCATGCCGGCGGCAATCTCCCGCATCGCCCCCGACCTGAGAACGTAGAGGATATAGTCCGGCGACATGCTCTTGAGGATGTAGTGATTGAAGAGCGGCGCCGTTCCCACTTCGTGGCACGAGGCGCACTTGTTGGCGTAGATTGCGGCGCCTTCTGCCTCGGGCGAATTCGAAGCCGCCGCAGAGCGCGTCTTGGCGCTCTTCGCTAGGGAAAGCACATACTCCGCGAGATCGCCAATCTGCGCGGCGCTGTAGGTGTCCTTGAACGCAGGCATCGCCGTGCCAGGTTTTCCGTCCGAAATCACCCCCGCGATTTGGCCGGCGGATAAATCGAGCTTACGGAGGCTGGGGGCGGCAACGCTGCCATTTCCATCCGCGCTATGGCAGAAGACGCAGCTTGATGCGTAGAGTTTCTTGCCCGCTTGGATTTGTTTCTCAACGCCCGCGCTTGTCGCGGTATTTTGGGCACGGGCCAGGTGGACCACCCCAGTGGATTGGAAAGCGAACAAAAGTACGAGGCAAGCGATTGCGGCGCCTTCTGCCTCGGGCGAATTCGAAGCCGCCGCAGAG
>DASYAX010000017.1:0-50027 GCA_036501045.1 Bryobacteraceae bacterium | reverse complement strand
GCGCGAGCCGCTGCTTCGTCTTTGTCTCGATACGCTGACCGATGTCGCGATAAGCGCGCCCAGGGAGCATCTGTATATTCTCGGCGCCGATGTGCGGTATGGCGGAAGAATGCTCGCGAAATCGCCAGCGTTCACCGCAGTGGCCGTGCTGGTGATGGCGCTCGGCATCGGCGCAACTACGGCGGTGTTCAGCTTGGTGAATGCAGTCTTGTTGCGGTCGCTGCCATACGGGGATCCAGCGCGATTGGTTTATGTCTGGACGCCGAATTCGCGTTTAGCAGGACAGATGGTCCCGGCCGAGTTATTATCCACCTGGGCGGATTTTTACGATTGGCAGCGGCTCAGTAAATCGTTCTCGATGCTCACCGCGCTTGACGAGCGCATGTTCAATCTGACGAGCAACGGGACCGCGACGCGAGTGCACGGCGCACTGGTAATGGGTACGTTCTTTGAGACTTTGGCGGTGACGCCGGAACTGGGGCGCGCGATTGATGAGGCAGACGACCAGCGCGGACACGAGCACGTCGTGGTGATCGGGGATGGACTGTGGCGGACGCAGTTCGGAGGAACGGCAGATGCGATCGGCAAAACACTGCTGTTGGATCGCCAAAAGTATACGGTGATTGGCGTCATGCCGCGGGATTTCGGATATCCGCGCGAGGGCGATGTACCGCACGATATTTCGGGTTTTCAAAAGACGGAGATCTGGACGCCGCTGGCGCTCGGGATGAAGGACAAGTCGGACCGCACTCAGGTGAACAGCCCCGATGTGGTGCTGGGCCGCTTGCGGCCGGGAGTTTCCATGGCGCGGGCGCAAGCGGAGATGAGCGCGATCGAAGCACCGCTGAACTCGCTTTACCCGGCGGAATGGAGGGGCTGGGGGGCGCTGGTGAAGCCTCTGGTGGGCACGATTCTGGGCCCGGTGGAACCAATGTTGTGGCTGCTATTGGGAGCTGTAACGCTGGTGCTGCTGATCGCCTGCAGCAACGTGGCGAACCTGCTGATGGCGCGCATCACCGGGCGGAGGCGCGAGATGGGATTGCGCACGGCCATTGGCGCGGGACGAGGGTGGCTGGTGCGGCAGCTACTCACTGAGTCGCTGATGCTGGCCGGGGTTGGCGGCGCGCTGGGCATTTTTCTGGCTTATGGCGCGGTCCAAATCCTGGTGCGATTGAATCCTGGAAATATTCCGCGCTTTGACGAGATCTCGCTGGATGGGCGCGTGCTGTTTTTTACGGTCGCGGCTACGCTGCTTACGGGGCTGTTGTTTGGGTTGATGCCGGCCATCGCGGGCTCGCGCGTGAACGTAGCCGACTTGCTGAAGCAGGGCGGCAATACAGGCGTCGCGGGATCGTCGAACCGTTCGCGCCATGCGCTAATCGTCATCCAGGTTGCCCTTTCGTTGATTTTGCTTGCGGGAGCAGGATTATTGATTCGGAGCTATCTCAAGCTCGTAGAAACAAGTCCGGGATTTAGCCGTTCGACCGTCACGATGAAGCTGCCGCTGGACGAGCGCTATCAGAAACGCGAGCAGCGGGTGGGGTTCTTCCGCAGGTTCATGGAAGCGGCGCGCAGAGTGCCTGGCGTGAACCAAATGGGAGCAGTTGACGACATACCGCTCGATCACCGGGAGAGCGTCGGGTTTCTGGAAGTAAAAGGCGTGTCGCTCAAGAAAAACGAGCTGATTGATTTGCGAAAGGCTACTCCCGGTTACTTTCAAGCAATGGGTATACCGCTGCTGAATGGGCGATTGTTCGATCAGCACGACACCAGTGCAAGCCCGACGCCAGCCATTGTGAACGCAAGCTTTGTGAAAAAATATTTGCGGGGACACGATGCCTTAGGGACACAAGTCCGCCTGGGAATGGGAGATGGTTCGGGACCGTGGTGGACGATTGTGGGGGTCATCGGCGACGTCAAGCATACGACTCTCGAAGAGAAGCCCAGGCCGGAGGTTTTTGGACCATTGCAACCTGGTTTCTATGAGGGCCAGTCGGCTTTTGCGTTCCGGACAACGGGCACGCCCGGGCCGCTGATTGCATCCTTGCGCGAAGTATTGCACCGGATGGATGCGACGCTCGCGTTTGAAGACGTTCGTACGATGGGCGAGCGCGTGACGGCAGCAAGCGCTCAACGGCGCTTTCAGACCGCATTGCTGATGGCGTTCGCCGGCGCAGCGATCTTGTTGGCTTCGGTGGGTTTATATGGATTGATGGTGTATGCGGTCCGGCAGCGCACCGCCGAGTTCGGGCTGCGCATGGCACTCGGCGCTTCGCGATGGCAAGTACTGGCAATGATTCTGCGGCATGGATTGGCGCTGGTTACAACGGGACTACTGATCGGAATGGCCGGCGCTTTGGGCTTGACGCGATTGATGACGAAGTGGCTATATGGAGTACAGGCAACCGATCCAGTTACGTTTGTAGCGGTACCGGGATTGATTCTTCTGATCGGCTTGGCAGCTTGCCTCATTCCGGCGTGGCAGGCGACGCGCGTAGATCCGATCAGCGCGCTTCGCTATGACTGAAGCGGCTAACGTTCGGGAGCGCAATCGAATTGGAAGGTGCTAATCAGGTACGAGAAGACGGGTTCGAAGCGCGTGACTTGATCGGCACGGCATTCGAGCTCGAGGCGATAAAGCGTTTCGTGGCGATTGACGAAAAGGACTTCGTCTATCCAGGTGCCACGGTCCTGCGGATCGTAATAGCGGTTCTTGGTAAGCAAGGCGGCGTTGCCGAGAAACTGCAATTGGCGATTCTCGAGGACTTCCATGCGCTCGGCACGTTCAAATCGGCGCAGACCGTCCAGATGGTCGCGGAGGTCTTGAACCAGACTGACTGGCATGACCCGCGCGTCTTGGGGGGGCGGCCCCGCTAAGACACCGAGATCGATTTCGCCCAGAGGTCTCGAGTATTTATTGATACCGGTCTTGACGAAGAGTCCGGCACCTTCAAAAGCATCGGCCTTCAGCCAATGGGAGGGGTAGCTGACACAGTAGCCGAAGGCAGGATTCCGGTAGTGTTTCCAAGAACGATCCTGTTTGTAGTTGGACCCGATGTTTACAAAGGCGCCCAAAAGAGATGAAAAGGCGAAGCCACATAACAGTGCCTTACGCCACCCTAACTGCGATGCCATGTAGCACAAAGCATAGAAGATCCAGCGATTTTTGGCTAGTACTAACACGAAGGAAAAGTAACGGTCAGGATTTTCTTTGGGAACTTGCCGGAGAAGCCGCCGCCGCGATCGAGACTTCTTGAGTGCAATCGACAGGGAGGTATTCACCATGGACGACAATCGGCGTAAACAGATACTGGCGACTCTGGCGCAAATGGATAAGCAGTTTGGAAAGGGCTCGGTGTTGATGCTGGGTTCGCGATCGGCGCTGCCGGTGGAGGTGATTTCCACCGGATCGGTGGCTATTGACAACGCCTTGGGTGCGGGCGGTTTTCCGCGGGGACGCGTCGTTGAAGTGTTTGGGCCGGAATCATCGGGGAAGACGACTTTGGCGCTGCACGTCATCGCCGAGGCACAGCGCTTAGGGGGCAACGCGGCGTTCATCGACGCGGAGCACGCGCTCGACCCCGGCTACGCGGCCAACCTGGGCGTGGATGTCGAAAACCTGGTGGTATCGCAGCCGGATTATGGCGAGCAGGCGCTAGAAATCGCGCAGGCATTGGTGAATTCGCAAGCGCTGGATGTGATCGTGATCGATTCGGTGGCCGCGCTCACGCCCAAGGCGGAGATCGAAGGCGAAATGGGCGATAGCCACATGGGCTTGCAGGCGCGCATGATGTCGCAGGCTTTGCGCAAGCTCACCGCTTCCGTTTCGCGGGCCAACACCTGCCTGATTTTCATCAATCAGCTTCGCGAGAAGATCGGCGTAATGTTCGGCAACCCGGAAACAACCACCGGCGGCCGGGCGCTGAAATTCTTTTCGTCCGTGCGGGTGGACGTACGGCGAGCGACGGCGATCAAGGATGGCGATACGGTGATGGGCAACCGGACGAAGATCAAAATCGTGAAAAACAAAATAGCAGCGCCCTTCCGGGAGGCCGAAGTCGACATCCTGTACGGCAAGGGCATCTCACGCGAAAGCGATGTGCTGGACCTGGGCGCACTAAATGGGCTGATTGAGAAGAGCGGCTCATGGTACAGCTACAAGGGCGAGCGCATTGGGCAAGGGCGTGAGACGGCGCGCCAGACACTGATCGACCGGCCGGAGCTGTGCCGGAACATAGAGGCTGAGCTTCGGCAACGGCTCGGGTTGGAGTGTAGCCCCGAGAAGATGGCGCCGGAATTCGAGTTGCTGCGACCGGTGGAAAAGAAGGCATCGGCGGCTTCGTAGGATTTAGAAATTCCCTCAGCGCGCGCTGCCCACGGCCATCTTGGCGGGCTCTTGCTGCGGGGCTCCTTTGACGATGCGGAAATAGAGATAGCGCAGCACGTATAGTGAGCAGCCGATGGCGACGGCGAGCACGGCGTTGACGATCAGGACCGCAGTCGCGGTGGTGAGGAAGGCCAGCGCGTCCACACGGCGCATGCGGTTGAGGCGGCGCCAGGTGCTCCATTCGAGCAGGCAGATGCCGATGTAAGCCGTCACGCCGGCGAGCGCCGGGATGGGGACGTGCGAGATGTAATTGGCGCCGAGGGCGATGAAGCCGAGAATGAAAACCGCGTGGAACAAATTGGACATGCGCGTGGAGCCGCCGCAGCGCACACTCGCCAGACTGCGGGCCGGGATGCCCACGCTCATGGGCGCGGCGAACACGCCAGCCACCATATTGGCGATGCCATAGGCGCCTAATTCGGCGTCCGCGTCGGCGAGCTTGAGTTGCTTGTGACGTCCGCGGAAATGCTCGACGATGCGGGAGGTGATCAGGATATTCACGCTCGAGACGAAAGCGAGGCCCAGGGCCGCTGGCACCACGCTCAATACGTCGGTGGGCGTCCAAGAGAAGCCCGCGAAAGCGGGAATCTGGAGTGGCAGACTGCCGACCTCCTTCTGGTGCAACCCGAATACCAACGCAATCGCCACCGCAGCCAAAACGCCAATCAGCGGCGCGGGTGCTTTGGGAATGAAATGGGCGGACAGGAAGGCGGCAACGATGACGGCGGCGCTGATGATGAGCGCGCTCGCCTGGGTTTCGGAAACGTGCGACAGGACCTGCCAGCTTTGGTAAAGCATGTTGTTCGAAGTGCGATCGATCACGGCCTTGACACCAAGCATGACACCGAGCTGGGAGAGGAACATCATGGCGCCGATACCGCAGGAGAAGCCGGTGACCACGGGCTGCGGCACGCGGTGGATGTGACGGCCCAGGCGCAATACGCAAAAGATCAACATGAAGACGGAAGCTGCCATGCAGACCTTGGCAGCTCCGCCGATGCCTTGGGCACGAACGGCTTCCGAGATGAAGGGAACAGTGGCGCTGGCAGTGCCGCCGATGAGGACGGGATTGCGGCCTAAGAGCGCGGTAATCGGCGCGGTGGCGATGGAGGTGACGAGACCTAAGACAGGCGGCAAGCCCATCATATTGGCCAGGGCGAGACCGTAGGGAAGAGCGATGAGGGCTGCTATAGCTCCGCCCGCCAAGTCGCCGCTAAGGAGTTTCCAGCTATATCGAAAACGCAACAGTCTCAAACAGTTGTACCCCTGATTTGGTGCGAGGGCTTCGCTTCGCGGAGGAAACTGCGACATGGCTGGGCGGCGGAACGGACGGGGTTAGGGCCGGTTTGCTACGCGAAAAGGAGGACGGTAGGGCCGAAGCCCCAAGTCCTCCTCCTCAGAATTCGAAACAACAGCGGTTAAGCGTTATAGCACTTGGTGAAGGCAGCCTTAAATTTCGTCATATCGTCTTTGCTGCCGACGGTCACGCGGACCCAATTGGGCCACACCGGCCAGACGCGGCCAATGTACACCTTTTGAGCGGCCATATCGGCGTAGAACTCTTTGCCGGGACGCTTGACGTTCATCATGAAGCAATTGCTTTCCGACGGCACGAACTCGACGTTGCGGGCGGTCAGGAAGTTGAAAGTATCCTCGCGAATATCGCCCATGATTTTGCGGCGCTGCTCGACCAGGTTCTTGACTTTGAGGCTGGCGTTGGCGCCAACCATAGCAGTGATCGGCATAGCACCCGCACTGTAGGGACGGATCTTTTCGAGGATATCCGGACGGGCGAGGGCCGCGCCAGCTCGCAGGCCGGCCATACCGTACAACTTCGAGAAAGTACGCAGCACGATGACGTCTTTGTCTTTCGCTACCAGATCGGAGCACTTCACGGCGCTAGGCGAAATGTGGATGTAGGCTTCATCGACCAACACGACGGAACCGGCAGGCTTGTTGGCGACAAGCCATTCAATGTCGGCCTTGCTGGTGAGTGAACCGGTCGGGTTGTTGGGGTTGCAGATGTAATAGAGACCACCATTGGGCGCCGCGGCCAGCATGGCCTTCACATCGTGGTCCCAGGTACCTTTGCGTAAAGGTACGTTGACCGTGGAAGCGCCGATAAATTTCGCGGCGCGCTCACCGGCTTCGTAACCAGGGTCGCCTTTGACAAACGGCCGCTCCTTGGAACAAAATGCCAGCACGGATTGATGAAGCGGAGCACTCGATCCGGCAAAGATCTCGACATAACTATTCCGATAGCCGGACTTGACGCCTTCGACAACGCCCATCGTTTCCGCTAAATCGTAAGTGTCTTCGTACATGTAGCGGCCGCCGCTCTTGACGACACTATGGATGGCGTCGGCGGCCTCGGGACAAGGCCCCAGAGGATTTTCGTTGGCGTTGATTTTCACCGCATCGGGCGGCATGTTCTTGACCATCGAGAGCTGGGCCAAGGCGGGTTCATTGTAGAACGGGAGGGCTGCGCCTGCCGTTAAAACCGAAGCGATCCGTCCGAAATGACGGCGCGAAAAGCCCCGCCGGATCAGATCCGCTCGTTGATCAGCATTCAGAATAGCTGGCATCCTGTCTCCTAAATAGTTCGCTGTTTCCTGGACCTAAACGGCAGCGTACGGGGCCCCGCTCAAAAGAACACTCAAAAAAATCTTACTCCAATTACAAAGCCATGAGAAGAAAAATTGCGCTTACAATCGCGAACACGTTGACAGGAACGGTCCTCAGAGGGCTCAGTGGTTCGCGCTTTGCAGGCAAACGCCCGGAGGAAGCAGCAGCTATTCACGAAGTGTAACACTTGTGGGGCTTTTGCGCGACGCCCATTAGAGAAAAATCAGTGTGCCGGGACGAGGCTGTGGCGGACGGCCTGTTGCGCGATTCCGGGAAGCGCCAGTTCGCCGTCCAATAACTCGCTGGCGGAAAGACTGGCTTTGGTCAGGCCAGTTTTGGTGTGAACCCTGGAATCGGCCATCATATGGTACATCTCGTGAGCTATCACCAAGCCGAGCGCGGTACCAAAAACAGCCTGGTGCTTTTCGGGATTACCGCGGCCGAGAACGCGTTGCAGCGATTCGCGTATCCGGTCGCATTCGACCGCGCCGAAGTGCAGCACTTCGCCATCGCTTGAATAGGCCATGGCGAGCGGGCCGCGTTCATCCGACAGGGCTTCGACGGGCAGCGGCAAAGAGGTCATGGTGCACGAACCCTTCATTTTGAAAACCACTAGATCGGCGAAAACCGGGAAGGGCGGTAATTCACTCTTGAGCTGTAGGTCGATCTTAAATCCGACCGGCTCGAGAAGGGCTTGCAGTTCGCGTCGAAGAGCATCAACGGACACCGCCGAGTGGGGTTTCTCGAAGTCCACGAGCACCGTGACCGGCTGCATCGGAGGCACTTCGTTAGGAGCTGCTTGCAACAGCCCGGAGCACACAATAAGTACGGCCACTTGGGCGCGCATATGAATCTCGGACCTGGAGATGTAAAGACGGACCGCGAACTCAGCGATCCGTCCTTAAGTATATACCCCGCTTTGAGCGGCGAAACGGCGCGGCGCTAGAAGGAGAAGCGAAGGGCTAACTGCAGTTGCCGCGAGAAATTCGCTTGCGAAGTGATGTGTCCGAAGGTGCCGCTCGAAAGATTGGTAACTGGGGAAGCGAACAGCGGCGAATTGAAGCCGTTAAGTGTTTCGCAGCGGAATTGGGCCTTAAACCGTTCTTTGATGGTGTAAGACTTGAATACGGAGAGGTCCCAATTCTTCTGGCCCGGGCCCAGCTCGGTAATAGCGCGGCTGACGTTACCGAAGGTACCTGCTGGCGCGAGAGAGAAAGCGGCGGGATTGATGTATTCGGATATACGGCTTTCGACGCTGCCGCTGGTGTCCGGAGAAACGCCGGTGGCGTTTGGACGCTGCATTTCGTACCCATAGGCCGAGTTGTTGTTGGTTTGGTAGATCTGCAGCGGGAAACCAGTTTGATACACGGAGACGGCGTTGATGGTCCAACCGCCGACCACCGCATCGAGCAGTTTGCTGCTATGCAGGAAAGGTTTACCTGTACCAAACGGAAGCTCGTAGGAAATAGCGGTTGCCCAGCGAAGAGGCGTGTCGATATTCGCCAGACTATATTCGGCCGCCAGGTTATACGGGTTTTGCGGAGCGTTCTGAGCGCCGCCGTTCAGGGAATTACCGGCGCCGCCGCTGCTTTCATCCATATTCTTCGACCAGGTGAAGGTGCTGAGGAAGGTGAGCCCTTGACTGAAGCGTTTCTGCGCCTTCAGAATCATGGAATCGTAGCGCGCATGATTCTGGCTGCTGAAGATTTCGTCGATGTTGCCGTAGGTCGAATAGGGACGAAGCAGCAGGTATTGCTGTACGCTCGCCGCGGACAAGGTCCCCGAGTTGATGAGGCCGTAGTAGGGGTTGCTCACAACCGTATTGAGGCCGGCGATGCCCACCGAGGAAAAGTAGCTGGGATTCAACGCGTTGATATCGATATTTGGGGCGCCCAACGTCAGGTTCGAGGTATGAGAACCGACGTAACCGATCTCGAAAGCAATGTTGCCAGGCAATTGGCGCTGGACGTCTATCGAATATTGCTGGATCTTGGGAGACTTGGCGTTTGGATCGACCAGCGAGAAGTTCTGGCCGAGTCCGGCAGCAGTCCCGAGGCTATTGCCGGAAGGTTGAACGAGGCCGGCGGGAAACGGATTGGCAAGCGTCGGTGTGATGGCGCCGGCGCCCGTCAGACTGCCGACGAAGGTGGTAGTCGCGCTATAACCTAATGTGCTGATAGGCGCTCCCAGGGCGATCTGCGGCGCCCAAAAAATGCCATAGCCGCCGCGCACGACGGTCTTGCTATTCAGCTGCCAAGCTATGCCGACACGCGGCCCCCATTTATTGCTGTTGTAGTTGCCAACAGCAGTGGGATTGCCGTTTAGACCTGCGTATTCGACTGCGCCTTTGGGGCTGATACCGCTTACGCTCGAAGCCAGCACATTGGCGGTGGTGGTATTGAAGCCGACGACGAGGCCGTTATTGACTTCCTGGGTACCCAGCTCACGCTCCCAACGGAGGCCGTAGTTGACCGTGATCTTACTGGACAGGCGGAAATCATCCTGCACGTAAAGGCCGTAGTAATTGATGTAATCGCTAAAGTGAGAAGCCGTGTCGGCCTGCCTTTGATAGGGAAGGCCAAGCAGTAAATCACCCATGTCGACGCTGGTGTAACTGGTGGAAGAAGCGCTGGTGTTGAAGGTGTATTGGCCGGTCGGATAGTTCAGACTGTAACCGGCAGTGGCCAGACGGCGGTAATCTACGCCGACTTTCAGGCTATGCCTTCCGATGTATTTGTCGAGGCTGGCGGAAGCGTTCTTGGAAGCCTCCACATAGAAGGAATTGTCTCCCGTGTCGCCCAACGAATACATACTGGTCATGGCTATGCTGGGAAACTCGGCGACAGTCGGCGAAATCGAGTTCGCATAGGCAGGACTGAAACCGAGATCAGCGACATTGTAGCCCTGCGAACTGTTGTAATCGTAATTCGGAAAGCGGTTAAAGCCGTAGCGAACGGCCAGCACGGTGGTTGGATTGATGGTGAAAATGTTGTTCAACTGGGTGGTATCGACGCGGCGCTGGAGACGCCAGCCGGAGGGCGTGGATGGGCTATTGAACCAGGTGTCGCCCGGCTCGAGCGAGTAGTAGCGCAGATAGCTGAGACTCGCGTGCCACCAAGGCATGAAGTCTTCATCGATTTTGGAGGTATATTGCACGGCACGGGCTTTAATGGCGGAGGCCGCCGTCAGGTCGGTTCCGCCGTAGGTGCTCGGCGCCGAGGTCGGCAGTTGAAACTGATTCGCCAAGGCCACGCCTACCGGATTCAATCGGCTGACCGGAATAATATTGTTCAAAAACGGCTGGCCCGTGGTGGGATCGATAACGGTAATGCCCTTGCTTTGCGAGAAGTTGCCCGTCCGCTCCAAGGCTGTAGGAGTAGCGAAAGTGGCCGAATCGGATTGCGTATCATCGTAATGTTCGACGGCGAGATAGAAAAACGTCTTGTTCTTGCCGTCGTAGAGTTTGGGAATCCAAACTTTGCCGCCGAAACTGGCTCCCCAGGTGGTGTTCGGCTGGTTGGTGATGGGAATGCCGGCGGCATTGCTGAAGAAGCTGTTTGCATCCCAATCGGTGCGCCGCAGGTGGCCATAGGCGCTGCCGTGATACTCGTTCGTTCCCGACCGCATCAGCGTATTGAACATGCCGCCGCCGGTGCGAGCCATTTCCGCGTCGTAGGTATTGGCCTGAATTTTTACTTCCTGCACCGCTTCGAGAGACGGGATGATGATGGCGCGGTTATCGGCGTCGGTAATCGGTATGCCGTCAAGCAGGTAGTTATTGCCGCGTACCGGACCGCCGGCGATTGAGATCATGGACGAACCGCTCTGGTCTTCCATCCGATTGTAGGCGGGCGGCCCCACCTGCACGACGTTTTGCGAGAGCTTAGACATCATGAACGGGTTGCGGCCGAGATTCGGCAGATCCACCAGCTTCTGGTTATCCAGCACTTGCCCCTGCGAGGCGTTGGTAGTTTCCACCAGCGGCACCTGATCGGTGACCAATACGCTTTCGGTGACCGCCCCTACTTCGAGCTTGACGTCCACCGTGAGAAACTCCTGCGTGGCTACGATCACGTTTTTGCGTTCAAACTTCTTAAAACTCGGGCTTTCGGCAGTCAGCGTGTAGGTGGCCGGAACCACGTCATTGAAGGCGTATCCGCCGTTCGAGTTAGTCAGCGCCGAGCGCGGTTCGCCGGTGGCATCGTTAGTGAGTGTAACCTTAACCCCGGCTATCATCGCGCCTGAGGCGTCGCTTACCGCCCCGCGAACTCCGCCCTGGGTGGATTGTGCCCATGACGTGACGCTGAACACGCCGATCAGCAGTAAAGCTTCGACCGCGCGAGCGATCTGTTTCTGATTTAGCACCCCTGTATCTCCTTTGCAGTTTCTTCGCCGATTCTAACCGGCAAGCGGCAATTGATCGCTGCAACGGAGAGCGTATGTCCATTGGGGGACACACATCCGTGAACGGTATTTGGTCGACGGCCTATCGGGGGCCGCGACACCGTGAACGGACGCTAAAGTACACCGATTTTCAGTAAGCTTACCACCGCTAGAGGTTAATCGTTAGAAAAATTTTGAATGAGCCAAATGCGATTCCTGGCTACCAGATGGCCCGTTCGGCGAAGTAAATGGTTGACCAGACGGCCCAACAACTTGTAAGTTAGCTCATGGACCGACGCCAATTCTTTTCCGCCTCGGCAGGCGTTATCGCCGCCTTTCAGACCGACTCGCTGCTGCGCGCGCAATCCGCAGTGGCGGCCGTCTCCGGCCGGCCAGCCGACACGGTGGCTCGTGACGAAGATTTCTGGTTCAACGTTCGCCACGCTTTTACGGTGGACCGCAACATGATCAATCTGAACAACGGCGGCGTGTCGCCCGCGCCGAAGATTGTCATGGACACCGAGGTGCGTTATCTCGAAGTAGAGAATCTGAATCCGTCGTATTACATGTGGAACGTGCTCGATCCGGGCGTCGAGACGGTGCGGCGGCGGCTGGCGCAATCCTTTGGCTGCGATACCGAAGAGATCGCCATCACGCGCAACGCAAGCGAGGCGCTCGAGATCGTGCAACTTGGCATGAACTTAAAGCCAGGCGACGAAATCCTCACGACGAATCAGGATTACCCACGCATGATCGCCACCTGGCAGCAGCGTGAGCGGCGCGACGGCCTCGTTTTGAAGCAGATCACGTTTCCGGTGCCGCCGCCGAGCTTCAAGTATCTGGCGAAGCGCATCGAAGAGAACATCACGCCGAAGACCAAGGTGATCCACATTTGCCACATCACCAATCGCACCGGGCAAATTTTTCCCGTAAAAGCGATCTGCCAATTGGCGAGGGCGCGCGGCATCGAAGTAGTGGTGGATGGCGCGCATGCCTTTTCGCAGTTCCCTTTCACGCGCGACGAGCTGGATTGCGATTATTACGGGACTTCGCTCCACAAATGGACGCTTGCGCCCATCGGCACGGGTTTTCTGTATGTGCGCAAGAGCAAGATTGCCAACATCTGGCCGATGATGGCGGCACCGGAATCCATGCGCGATAACATCCGCAAGTTTGAGGAGATCGGAACACATCCGGCTTCTCAACGCAACGCCATCACGGAGGCGCTGAACTTCAGCGAGAGCATCGGCCTCGACCGCAAAGCCGAGCGGCTGCGTTATCTACGGCGGCGATGGTCGAACAAGCTGCGCCAATTGCCGGGAGTCAAGATTCTGAACAGCGAAGATCCCGAGCAATCGTGTGGCATCGGCTTTATCAGCATCGACGGGATGGACGCGCCGAAGCTATCGGCCTATCTTTGGAAAAAATACCGGATCTGGACGGTCGGCATAGTTACGCCCGGCGAATATCAGGGTTTACGAATTACGCCGAACGTCTATACGACTCTCGAGGAAATCGATACGTTCACCGAGGTAATGGCCAGCGTCATTAAGCGGGGCTCAATACCGGAGGCTTAACGCGCTTCCGTGACAGAGGCACGCGCCGGCAGGCTTTCGATATAGCGTAGCAAGTGGTTGGCCTGTTCGCGATCGGTGCCGCCAAGGGCCGTCTGTTTAGCTTTCTCGCCGTAAGCGCGGGCTTCTTCGACTCGGCCTAACTGGGCATAACTGTAGGCGAGCGTATAGCTGATTACGTAAGTGTGCTCGGGCTTAACCGGATCGATGCCGGAAAGCGTGGAGACCGCCAGCTCGAATTGATTCGCCTTGGCTGCCACGCACCCCAGTTCGAGGTGGGCATTGTAATTGCCGGGATCGAGAGCCAGCACGCGGCGAAGTAAATCGATCACCTGCTGGTCCGGGGTACCGGCTGCCCGTTCGAGATGTGCCAGGTAGAAAAGTACTTCTGGCGAGGTCGAGTGACGCTCGACCGCTTTGGCGAAATGGCTGCGGGCGTCGTCGAGGCGGTTTTGCGCAAGGGCGAGGTAGCCCAGAGACTCTTCGGCATCGGGGCTATCCGGATACTTATTCGACAGCGAGCGCAGTTGGGACTCTCCATCGGCTTGCGCATGCGAGTTGGCGGCGGCGAGGTCGGCAAGGGCAAGCTCCACCTGTGCTTCCGGCGCAGCCATGGGTTTGGGCTCGATCGCCGCAGCGGCGTTTACATCGATATCCAATACCAGGGCGGGGAGTTGTTTTTGCGAAACATAATTTTCGAGATCGGCAGCGATCTGGTGAAGGCTCTTGTGGTAGACAAGCTGAAAGCATTCGGGCGAGGATGTTCCCTGAGAAAGCAGGGAGAGGAACTTGGGAAATTGGGGCGAATATTCCGGATTGAGGGCGAGCATGTGGGTTAAAGCCCAACTTTCTGCATAGAACGCCTGCATCTTGTCCGGCTGACTGTAATAAGGCGACCCGTGAGCAACCAGCAGCAGCGTTTCCAAGTCGAGCCACGGCTTGTTCCGCAGAGTATAAAGGCGGCCAAAAGGCGGCCGGCCCAGCAATACCTGGCCGCGGCGGGATTCGACCGAAGAATATAGATCGGCCAATCCCTCGTTGACCCAGAGCGGCAGCGTAAGGCCGGAGTGTTGAAAAATGAAGTGCGTGTACTCGTGTACGCTTACTTCGTAGTGCTCAGGCGCGAGATCGCGCATGACGATATAATCACCGCGGCGGGTGCGTTGATAATACGCGAAAGCGCCGGGATTGATAGTATACGCTTGATATTCGCGATCTGAGCTGAACGCGATAATCTGCACCGGCGTTTGAGGAACGCCTTTGAAGAGTGCGGCCTGTTCGAAGAAGGAGTGGATCGCTTCAAAGCGCTGGAGCGCCGCGGTAGCCGAGCGTGCGTCGTTGGTCGTGTAGAGCCGAAAATGCGGCGTAAACAAGCCGATCCATTTTTCCGAATCCGGAAGGCGCGGGCCAGCCGTCAGGCTAATAGAAGCACTCACTGCGGCTACTAGAAAGAGGATGCGGCGGTGCGCAGCGAGAGGCACACAGTCTCATCGCGATTAATTCCGGCTCATATCGGACTTTTCTTGCGATAAAAATAGAGACCGTACTACTTATTCGGTTGTATACTCGTTACTAAAAGTTTTATTAAGAAGGCCTAAGAGTTAGTCTTTAGTGCATATTAATCGTCGTGTCTGGTGGGGAAGCATTGTACTTGCAGCCCTGACTTTTTTTTCCTGTTCTCGCGTCCGTCAAAGATTCCATAGGGCTTCGGCTTCCGAAGCATTGGCTGCGCAGAGAGCCACGCCGCGCAAAGTCTATCGCTACTCGGTAGTGCCGGGAGGCGTGTATTCGGCCACGGAGTTGGCGGCCGCCCGGCGCAGCGATCCCGTAGTCAGAACACACTACGAGGACTTTGGCGACACCGTGAGCGTACGCAAGCTTTCGTCCGACCTGCTGGTTTACGTTTCCTACCGGAAGGCGAACCGCGTCTATTGGACCACCAAGAAGCATCGCGTCTGCAAAGGCGAAGCGATTCTCACAGACGGCAAGAACATGGCGCGTACGCGCTGCGGCAATCGCCTGTCGTTGACGCCTCAGCAGCCGACGCTCGGTCGTAACGAACCTAGCCCCAAGGCTTTAGACATCACCGACCAGCCGCTGCTGGCCGGGCTGCCGGACGGTCCTTTATTCTTTCCGAACGAAGGTCTTCCGCCGCTCACGTTGCCGGAGGAAGCTCGTTCGGGCGCGAGTCCAGGTCCGGCCATTGCGCCAGTACCCACCGGCGCTCGCGCGGATAATTTCGGGCCTGCGAACTTCGCACCTTCACTTGTGCCGATCGCGTCCCCCGCTCCGCTGCTCGCGCCGTTCCCCGGAACTACGGGAAACACTCCGGGAGGTGGCGGAACGACAACTGGGCCCGGCTCGCCATCGACGCCCGTCGTGCCTACGGACGTTCCGGAACCCGGAAGCTGGACACTGTTCCTCTTCGCGTCAGTAGCGGCCCTGCTGTGGCGGCGATGGCGCAGCCCGTCAACCGGCCCAATAGACCGGCGGCTGTAAAAGTACCAGAATCGCGCCGCTCAACGCTCCGCCGGCGAGACCGATAGCAAGCAACGAAGCGTCCATTCACGGTCGAACCACTCGCGCGCGACCTGTTCATCCCGACTGCTGCATTGCCTAAAGCCCGGATGACAATAGCTCTTATGAACGACTCTCTTTGCTCTGAAGCGCCGGTGCTGATTGTTGGCTCTGGCCCCACGGGTTTGACGCTGGGCTGCGATCTGGCTCGCCGTGGCGTGGAATTTAGAATCATCGAAAAAGCCCCCAATTATTTTGTGGGATCCAGGGGAAAGGGGCTGTAGCCACGAAGCCTGGAGGTTATGGACGATCTGGGACTGATCGACAAATTCCTCGCTCATGGCCGGTTTCACCTATCCTTCCGCGCCTATGAGGGTACAACCGTTCTGGGAGTGATGGACTTTCACGAAGGCCGGCATCCCACGGCGGACGTACCGTACGCGAGTCCGCTGATCATTCCACAGTGGAGGGTGGAAGAGATTCTGCGCCAGTGCCTTGCCGAATCGGGCAAACGGGTGGAACTCGCCACCGAGCTGATCACTTTGGATCAGGACGAAGAGGGCGTGACTGCCACGCTCCAAAACGGGGATGGCCACGAACGGGTACGTTGCCAATACCTGATCGGGGCGGATGGTGGACACAGTTTTGTCCGCAAGGCGTTGAATGTCGGCTTCGAAGGCGAGACCTGGAAAGACGAGCGAATGCTGGTGGGCGACGTTCGCGTAGACGGGCTCGATCGGGATCACTGGCATTCCTGGCCAAAGCATCCAGACGGCTGGGTGGCGCTATGCCCGCTTCCATCGACCGAGGCATATCAATTTCAAGCACAGCTTCCGGCGGGGGTGGAGTGGGAGCCGTCACTCGAGACCTTTCAGCGAATCGTCGATGAGCGCACCGGCCGCACGGACTTGAAGCTTTACGATCCAACATGGCTCTCGCTGTATCGACCAAACATGCGTATGGTCGACCGGTTTCGCGTGAACAGGGTTTTCCTCGCGGGCGATGCGGCGCATGTGCATTCACCGGCAGGCGGGCAAGGCATGAACACCGGAATTCAGGATGCCTATAACCTCGGATGGAAGCTCGCGGCAGTGCTCATGGGAGCGCACGCCGCGCTGCTCGATACCTACGAAGAGGAAAGAATGCCGATTGCGGCGTCGCTGCTAGGTATCACAACGAAACTGCATCGTCAGATATTCAATGACAACGTCAAAGAGATGCGACGCGGCCCGGAGACGCTGCAGCTTGGGATCCACTATCGCGACAGCTCTCTCAGCCGGCAGCAGGAAATGCCCGCGACTCCTTTGCAAGCGGGCGATCGCGCGCCGGATGCTCCGCTGGTCGATGACGCGCAAAAACGCATACGGCTGTTCGATCTATTCCGTGGTCCACAGTTCACTTTGCTGAGCCTGGGAGATCACGATTTTGAAGGATTGCGGCAAATCCGCGAAAGACATCCAAAAATCGTTCGGACTTATGCGATCGGCGATGGCGCCAGCTTGAAAAACGACGAGGGTCATGTGCTTCGGGCTTACGGCGGCGAAACGGGCGCGCTGTTTCTGGTAAGGCCGGATGGCTACATCGGATTGATCGGCGGCAAGAACGCGATTGGGGTGGTGGAGAGCTATTTGGCGGAAATCTTTGTCAGAGATAACTCAGCCACCAATCGCGCCGCCTCGCTTTGACGGAGGCAAACCATCGGCAAAGCGGATAGAGAGAGGCCACGATAACGACCCACACGCAGTATACGACCAATAAACTGTAGCCAAAATGGGCGGGGAACTGCTGCCGAGGGCCACCCATCGAGGGCAGCGGGTTGAGCATGAACGTAAGAGCCGGGCAGCCGTAACGAAGCCAAGCCATCAGCATCGCCAGGGTGTGTATGGCGTAAAAATGCAGGACGAAATAAAACAGCGGCACGCGCCCGAAGACGATTAACGGATCCGCGGGCTTCCAGGTGCAGCGATCGAAGCAGGCCAGAAGCAATAATGCCGGGCCCAGCGTCATTAACAGGAAGTCGAGCGAGGCGGGGTATTTCGTGCAGTTGAGAAAGGAGAGCACGGTGAATGCGCCCGACTTTTGAAGGGACCAGGGCGCGGGATCGCCATAGAAGTTCGCCGCGCGGATTACGACGAAACCGATGGTCAGGGCGAAGCCAGCTCGCAGCATGATCCGCTGCCGGGCCGCGGGTTCCCATTGGAAGACATGGGCAAAACAGAAGCCCGCGGCCATCACGGCAATCCAAGGCAGCAGCGGATAGCTCACGAGTACGAAGTGGCCCGCGAAGGGAAATAGGCCGGGCTGATGGAGCAGATTCCAAACCCAGGCAAATGAGCCAAATCGCGATGCGTTGATGCCGTCGAGGCAATTATGAAGCGCGATGACCGCAATGCTGAAAGCGGCCAGCCAGCGGACCGGCAGATGAATTAATGCGGCCATGACAATCATGCACATCCCGAAAATCCAAAGGATCAAGAGAAGAATCGGGAAGCGAAGGGAGATGCTGAAGTTGTAGGCGAGCCGCATGACCGTCACCTCCAACAGCATGAGCCAGATACCGCGCGTCCAGAGAAATCGCGAGAGCTGACCTTTAGTGGCGCGCCGGCCCCAGAGAAAGGCGCCCAAGCCGGCGGTGAACATGAACACCGGCAAACAAAAGTGCGTGATCCAACGCGTGAAGAAAAGAATTGGCGTTGTTTTGGCGAGATCGGTCGGCAAGAACGACATGGCCCCGGCGTGGAAAAAATCCCGGATATGATCGAGCGCCATGACGATCATGACTGCGCCGCGAAGGGCGTCGATAGCTGAAACTCGCGCAGGGGGCTTCGTGAGCGAATCCATCGCAGTAACCGCGTCCGGCGCGGCGGCCGTTAATTATTCGTGCCGGCGGCGCGCCGCTGTTTGCGTAAAATCGCCGGCATTTCGTAATCGTCTTTGCCGGCCTTTTCGTCTTCGGCGGCTTCGGCATCCCTCGCGGAAGCGGCCACTTCAAGCTCGCTCTGCTGAGCCGCGGAGGCCGGCTCCGTCGTAGTGGCTACGCTAAATGGAAAGTGTGGACTACGGCGCTCAAACTCCGGCAGCGAATCGCGCTGGAAGCCGGTCGCGATCACGGTGACCTTTACGTTGTTGCCCATTCTCTCGTCCATCACCACGCCGAAGTTGATCTGCACATCGTCGTTCTGAGTGGCGGAGCGAATCAGGTTGCACGCTTCATTCACATCGTGAATGCCAAGCTGGCTCGAAGCAGTGATGTTGATCAGCACGCCGCGCGCGCCGTGCACGCCTCCTTCTTCCATCAGCGGACTGTTGATGGCCTTCTGCGCGGCTTCGACTGGCGCATTCTCGCCCGAGGCGGTGGCCGTGCCCATCATGGCGTAACCCATGCCGAGCATGATGGTACGAATGTCGGAGAAGTCGCGATTGATGATACCGGGAGTGGTAATGATGTCGGCAATGCCTTGCACGGCTTGACGCAGCACGTCGTCGGCGAGCCGGAACGCTTCGAGGAAGCTGGTGCCTTTGGGCACGAGACCCAACAGCTTTTCGTTCGGAATGCTGATGACGGTATCGCAACTGCCCGCGAGTTCAGCCAAGCCGCGCTCGGCCTGGCGCATGCGCCGCGGTCCTTCGAAAGAAAATGGCTTGGTGACAACCGCTACGGTGAGAGCGTTGAGTTCTTTGGCGAGAGAAGCCACAACGGGAGCGGCACCTGTCCCTGTGCCGCCTCCGAGTCCCGCTGTGACAAAGACCATATCGGCTCCCTCTAAAATTTCGATAATCTGTTCGGTGTCTTCGAGAGCCGCTTGTCGGCCGACAGCGGGATCGGCGCCGGCCCCTAAACCGCCGGTGAGTTTCTTGCCTACGGCGAGCTTATTCGCGGCCTGCGACGCGGCTAGGGCTTGCTTGTCGGTGTTCATGATGTAGAACTCAATGCCGTTGAGTCCTTCCTGAAGCATGCGGCCGACAGCGTTGGAGCCACCGCCGCCCACGCCGACCACCTTGATGCGCGTGCCCATCTGTAATTCTTCTTCCATCAGGAATTTCAAGTCGTCTGCCATTTTTCGGTTCCCTCTATGTTTGCTGATTACTCACTTTAGGATGGACCCAGCGATGCCCGCAGCGGCACGCTTCCAATCGCGTTTGAGCTTAAGGCGTGCCGAATACATCGCCAGGCCCGCGGCCGTGGTCCAAACCGGATTGTCGAGTTGCGACGGCCAGTCTTCGATGCCGGTAGCAAGGCCATTGCGGGCCTGGCAGTTCATGACTCGTTCGGCGACATCGCACATACCGGGCAACAGCGCGCCGCCACCGGTAAGAACCGCACCCTCGAGCAGCGATTGCTCCATGCCCACTCGCAACACCTCGTCATAAACGCGTTCGAAGATCTGCTCGGCGCGCGCTTCCAGAATTTCGTTCAACTCCCGGCGGCTGGCTTCGCGAATGCCCCGCCCTTCCGGCGACGGAAGCTCGACCATGCTGTTCTCGGCGACGGAATCGGAGACGGCGCACCCGTATTCGCGTTTCAAATTTTCGGCAAAATCGTAGTTCACTTTCAGCAGCCAGGAGATGTCGCGTGTGAAATGCTCCGCCCCAATGGGAATGGTAGCGGCAATCAGCAGCGCGTCGCCATCATAGACCGCCAGCTCGGTAGATTGCGCGCCGATGTCGATCACGGCAACGCCGCGCGCGCGATCTTCCGGAAGGATCGCCGCATAACTGGCGGCAATCGCCTCAAAGACAGATTCCTCGACGGCCAGGTGTGCGCGATGGACGGCTGAGATGAGCGCTTCGTGCTCCTGCAGGGCGACGGTGACGACGTGCACGTTGGCTTCGAGCCGGGCGCCTAAAATGCCCTTGGGATTCCGGTAGCCCGCGCGGCCGTCAAGCGTAAAATCCTGGGGGCAGATCTGGAGCACTTGACGATCTTCGCCGATACGCACGCGCGCGGCGAGCTCGATCGCGTAGCGCAGGTCGCCCGCTTCGATCTCGCGGCGCCGCCCGAATTCGTACAGGCCGCGGCTGTTCAAACCGGAAACGCAACCGCCTACGCCAATCAACGCCGATTCGGGCGAAGCCTGGGCGCGGAGCTCGGCTTCATGGAGAGCGAAGTGAATACTCTGCGCAAGGGCGTCTGGGTCGGACAGGCGCGATTTGTTCCAGGCCTGGACCGGCGCCTCGCCATAGCCCAAGAACCGCAACGATTCGTCTTCGAGCGCGCAGATCACAATGCGCGTGCTCGTGCTGCCCAAATCAAGGCCCACCGCCAACTTTGTCTTAGCGCTCAAAATGCTTGTCCCCTACGGCGGTGATGGCGCCATCGACCCGCAAATCGAGTGTCGTCGCGTCAGGCCGCTTCTCTTTGATCTGACTGTAACTCGCCAGGAAATTTTGCAAACGGGAGGCGTAGTTCTCGTCGCCGATGATGAGACTGAGCGCGCCGTTTGCGACATGTTCGGTAATGATCAGGTTATTCGGATCGGTCACATCGACCTCCGCCACCTGGGCGGCGAGCGGGCCCACATCTTTCAGCATGCCAAGGGCGCGGCGCACGCGAGCGCGGCGGTCATGCAACGGCTCGTCTTCGCGAATACCGGCAATCACCGGCAACGTAAACTGCGCTGCGACGCGCGGACGCAGAATCATGCCATCCTGGTCGATCAATGCAAAGGTCGAAGGGCCATCCTTGCGAGCAGGCGGCAGGCGAACGAACGCCGCCGGAACGCGCTCGTGAATCTGGACTCTCAACGTGTTCGGCCAGACCTTCGAAACCGTCGCGTCCGCCACCCAGTCGATCTCCAAAAGTTGTTGGCGGCGCATTTGTATCGGGACCAGATAGAGACTGCGGCCAAGGTCTTTCGCGAAGACATGACGGATCTGGGAAGCCGACGCATAATGTATCCCCTCCACGATGAGATTCGGGCTAGGACCGGTGAGATCGTCCGCCTCCGCTACGCGAAAGCGGTTGTCGCCAATCAAAACCTCTTCGGTGCGATGCCAGGCAAATAGTGTGCTGACCATCAGCAGCACACCCGCTACCAGCCAGAAGGTAAAGCGCGCCCAGCTCACGCCGGGAAAGAGTCCGCCTAGCAGCCCTTTTTTTTCTGGCTGGCGCGGCATCAGGCGCTCTCCCGCAATCTGTCGAGAATCTTGTCGGCGGCCTGCGACACGCTGCCCGCGCCAAGCGTCACAATCAAATCGCCCGGCGATGCCGCTTCGCTGACCGCGGAGATGCCTTCTTCCATGGTGCCGACATAGTGCGCTCCCCGATGCCCGTACGAGCGAATCTTTTCGAGTAGCGCAGGAGTATCCACACCTTCGATCGATGGCTCGGAAGCGCCGTAGATGTCGAGCAGAAAGAGCTCGTCGGCCTGATGGAACGCAGTGCCGAATTCATCGAGAAGAAACTTGGTGCGCGAAAAACGATGCGGCTGAAAGAGCACGTGCACGCGCCGATAAGGCGCGAGCTTAGCGGCCTCGAGCGTCGCCTTGATTTCGGTGGGATGGTGGCCGTAGTCATCGACCACGGTAATGCCGCGCTCGACGCCGCGCACGGAGAAACGCCGGTCGACGCCGCTGAAGGCCGCCAATCCCGCGCGAATCTGTTCCACCGTGACATCCATTTCGAGACCCACGCCGATTGCCGCCGTAGCATTTAAGATGTTGTGAACGCCGGGCACGTTCAGATGGAAATCGCCCAGCTCGGTTCCGTTGCGGCGGATGGAAAAATCGCTCCCCGCCGCCGCCAGGACGATGTTCTGAATTTCCAGATCCACCTGTGCGGAACGCCCGTAAGTAATGGTCCGGCGCCGGACGTTCGGAAAGATGTGCTGGATGTTTTCATCTTCCATGCACAGCACAACCGCGCCGTAGAACGGCACTTTATTGACGAACTCTGTGAAGGCATTCCGAATGTCTTCGAGCGAAGCGTAATGGTCGAGGTGTTCGCGGTCAATGTTGGTGACCACGGCGAGAATCGGCGCGAGCTTTAAGAAAGATCCGTCGCTTTCGTCCGATTCGACCACCAGAATGGTGCTCTTCCCTACCCGCGCATTGGAGCCTTCGAGGCCGGCGACGCGGCCGCCCACCACCACCGTAGGATCGAGATTCGCGGTGTTAAGAATGGAAGCCACCATGGACGTCGTTGTGGTTTTGCCATGGCTGCCCGCGACGGCGATGCCAAATTTCAAACGCATTAACTCCGCCAGCAACTCGCCACGCGGTATGACGGGAATTTGTAAACGGCGCGCTTCGGCCACCTCCGGATTGGTTGCGTCGAGCGCCGAGGTAACCACCACGGCTTTTGCGCCTTCGACATTGGCGGCTTGGTGGCCCAGATAAATTCTGGCTCCCAAGTGGGCAAGCCGTCCGGTGATCGGCGTGAGTTTGACGTCCGAACCGGAGACCTGGTATCCGAGGGTGAGCAGAACTTCGGCGATGCCGCTCATGCCAATGCCCCCGATTCCCACGAAGTGGACATGTTGGGGCTTAAAAAACATTTCTTAAAGGTATTGTTTCGGCTTTCACCAGGAGTGTCAATGTGAAACGGGCTGTCGATTGCGGCAAAACGTACTTTTCCGGAAGTGGAGAGTCTCTTCCATTCTAATGAGCGCCGCATCAGGCTTTGACCGCCTCTTCTAAAAGCGCGGCGGCTCGCTCGGCCGCTTGCGGGCGCGCGAAAGAGCGCACGCGCCCTCGCATGTCCGCGAGCGTCTCCGGATTCCGGCGCAGCGCTTCGACTTCGCGAAACAGGCGCGGGCCGTTCATTTCGCTATCGAGCACCATGCGGGCGGCGCCCGCCTCCAACAGCCTTTCGGCGTTGCGGCGTTGATGATCGTCGGCGGCAAACGGCAGCGGAACCAGGATAGAAGGAACGGCCGCGGCGGCGATTTCGGTAAAGGTGCCCGCTCCGGCGCGGCTCACTACCAGGTCAGCCTCGCCGAACGCCGCCGCCATGTTGCCGATGAACGGCACAACTTCGCCCTCGATGCCGGTAGTTGAAAACTCTTCGGCGAGCATAGCCTGCTCGGCGGGTCCGCTCTGATGAATCAGGCGCAGGGGAGAGCCATTCTGCCGGAAAAGCGGCCAACTTTCGCGCGAAGCCCGGTTGAGCGTACGCGCTCCCTGGCTGCCGCCCGTAATGAGCAGCGTAAACGTGCCACCCTGCTTGGCGCGCAGTGCAAAAAATTCGGCGCGCACCGGCAACCCCGTGACTTCCGAGCGTCCGGCAGGAAACCAGGCGCGCGTGGATTCAAAGCTGAGCAGAGCGCGATGGACACGGCCAGCGATGCGGCGATTCGCGAATCCAGGAACGGCATTCGGCTCCATGACGATCAGCGGAATGCGCGCCAGCACCGCCGCCAGCATGACCGGGCCAGCGACGTAGCCGCCCGTGCTAAAGACCGCTTGCGCCCGAAAGCGCCTGAGCAGCCGCCATGCGGCGGCAATACTTAATGGCAATTGCAGAGCGGTCCGCAACTGCTTACGGATGCCCACGCGGTTTAATGCACCGATGCGAATGTATTCAATTTCAAAGTCCGCCTCGGGTACCAGCCGCGATTCCATGCCGTGCCGGGTGCCAATGAACAACAAGCGGTGCCCGCGCTCGCGCAGCACGCGCGCCACAGCCAGCGCCGGGAAGACATGCCCTCCGCTACCGCCTCCGGTCAGCACAAACGAGTAAGACATGGGCGGTTATGGAGTATTTTCACTCACGCTCAACAGCATGCCCATCAGCAGCAGCGTACTGAGCAGCGAACTACCGCCGTCGCTGATGAACGGCAGTGGGATGCCCTTGTTGGGGACCAGATCAAGCACGACGCTGACGTTGATGAGCGCCTGCACAACGACGCAAACCGTCACGCTGAGCGCCAGGTAGCGGCCAAAAGTGTCACCGGCGCGCAGCGAAATGCGCAGGCCGCGCCACAACACGACAACGAAGCCGGCTAGCAACAACGCAGAGCCGAAGAATCCAGTTTCCTCGCCGACCACGGCGTAAATGAAGTCTGTATGAGGATCCGGCAGGAACAGCATTTTTTGTTTACTCGCCATGAGCCCGGCGCCCAGGAAACCGCCCGAGCCGACCGCGATTTTCGATTGCAATTGCTGATATCCCGGATCGCTGGTCGAAGCCGTCTGGTGGGCGTATTGCAAAAGGCGGCCACTCGGATCAATTTTTGCGATCAGGGTATGGCTCTTGTCCATAAACTCAATGACGCGCGCCAGCCGGTAGGGCTTCATAACGATAAAACCGAGGCCCAGCAAGATGCCGAGAGCGCCGCACACGGCCAGATAGCGGTAATCCACACCCGCCACAAAGATCACCGCAACCGTGGTAGAGACCAGCACCACGGCGGTTCCTAAGTCGGCAACTGCCACCGCCAGGGCAATACCGGAAATGCAGATGGCGATGGGGCCGAGCGTGTACTTGTCGTTCACCGCGCCAACCCGCCGGCAGAGAAAGAACGACAGAAACAACGCGAGCGCTGGCTTGGCTAGTTCCGAAGGTTGCAAGGAAAAAGGACCGGCTTTCAACCAGCGGTGGCTCCCGCTATCGCTGACATAAACAAGCAGCAGGAGCAGCAGGGTCAACCCCAAACCAGCGAATGCAATCTTGGGATTATTCCAGCGCCGGTAGTCCCGCTTCATGCAGTAAAGCAACACCAGAAAAGAGAAGACCGCCCAGCACAATTGGCGAATAAAAAAATGAGTACTGTCGACGTGATACTTCAGCTCGGCAACCAGGGACGAGGAACTGTAGACCATTACCAGCCCGAAGCACACCATGGTGAGCACGGTCAGGAAGAGAATCCAGTCTGTCTTGAGTCTCTGCGCCATTAGCTTAGAACAATTCTGCCACTAAATGTTTAAATCGCTTGCCCCGTTCTTCGTAATTCTGAAATTGATCGAAACTGGCGCAGGCAGGCGCGAGGAGCACAGTATCGCCAGACGTAGCATGTTCGCGCGCATAGGCGACAGCGCGTTCGAGCGTTCCGCAGTCCGCGATACCAATTGCTCCATCGAGCGCATCCTTGATGAGCGGCGCAGCCGCCCCAATGAGCAAAACACCTTTGGCGCGCTCACGAAGCGGCGCGCGTAAAGGCGCATAATCGCTTCCTTTATCCTTGCCACCGAGAATGATCCATAAGCCGCCCGCGAAGGCATCAATGGCTTTCAGCGTAGCGTCTACATTGGTCGCTTTGGAGTCGTTGTAGTATTCGACACCGTGCACCTCGCGAACAAACTCTATGCGGTGCTCAACGCCGGGAAACGATGCCACCGCCTGGCCGATCGCTTCGAGAGGGGCGCCGGCAAGATGCGCAAGCGCCGCCGCCGCCATGACATTTTCGACGTTATGCAGCCCGCGCAGCTTGATTTCGGAACGCTCCATGAACGCGGCATTGTCGAATTTCAAGGCGGCGCCATCGAGCCAGATGCCGCCCGGAACGGCTTCGGTAGAGCTGAACCAGGAAATCCGAGCCGGAGTCCGCTTAGCGAAAGCCCGGCAGGTTGGATCGTCGTAGTTCAGCACGGCCAGATCGCCGGGCCGCTGGGTTTCGAACAGACGCCCTTTCGAATCGGCATACAGTTCAAAAGTGTGATGGCGGTCGAGATGATCGGGCGTGACGTTGAGGCAGGCGGCGATCGAAGCGTGGAATTGCGTAATGGATTCGAGCTGGAAGCTGGAGAGTTCCAGCACGTTCCATTGGTTGTCGTTCGAGGAATCGATGAGCGAAGTAACGGCGGCGCCAATGTTTCCGCCCATCTGGCAAGGGATGCCACACGATTTGAGCAGATGACCGGTCAAGGCTGTCGTGGTCGTTTTGCCATTCGACCCGGTGATGCCGATAAGGGGCCCTTTGAGGAAGTAAGAAGACAATTCCACTTCGCCGATGGTGGAAATGCCGCGTGCACGCGCGGCGGCGAGCATCGGCAGATCGTACGGTACCCCGGGTGAGAGCACAATCACTTCGGCAGGAGCGATATTTTCCTCACTTTGTTCCACCAACGGTACGCCCAGGCGCGCTTGTTCGTCCGCAGTGAGCGGCTGCGAATCCATGGCGCGCACCAGCGCCCCCTGCTTGCGTAGCAGTTCGGTCGCCGCGCGACCCGAGCGCTTGGCGCCGATTACCAGAACGTGTTTGCCGGCTAAATTCACACGCGTTATCTCAATTTCAAGGTCGTCAATGCAAAGAGAGCCATGATTAGTCCCGCGATCCAAAAGCGGACAATCACCTTCGATTCCGGCCAGCCCAAGGCCTCAAAGTGATGATGAATCGGAGCCATCTTGAAAATGCGCTTGCCGCCGCGCAACTTATAACTGCCAACCTGCAAAATCACCGACAATGCCTCGATCACATAGACGCCGCCAATAAAGGCGAGCAGCACTTCCTGCTTAATCAGCACGGCGACAATTCCGAGCCCGCCGCCCAGGGCAAGCGAGCCAACATCACCCATGAAAACCTCGGCGGGATGGCAGTTGTACCAAAGAAATCCAAGGCTCGCGCCGAACATCGAAGCGCAAAAGATGGTCAGTTCCTGCGAGTTCGGTAGGCGAGCGAGATCGAGATAGGACGAGAACGCCGCGTGACTCGAAAGATAGGTCAACATCGTCATGGCGCCCGAAGCGATGATCATCAGACCAATTGCCAGACCGTCGAGACCGTCTGTCAAGTTTACGGCGTTCGACGAGCCCACCATGATGAAGACGATGAAGAGGTAGAACAGCACAAAGGCGAGCGGATAGGTCCAGAAGTTCTTGGTCAACGGCTCAATCAGCAGATCGGGCTTGAACTGCTTGAAGAAAGGGAAATTGATGGCTGTGGAATATGTCTGATGGGCGTGCAGCAGAAGAAGACAAAAACCGATCAACATGGCGCAGATCACTTGCGCCCAGAACTTCTGCCAGGTGGAGAGGCCAAGGTTGCGCTTCTTCGTGATTTTCGCGTAATCGTCGATAAAGCCGATCAGTCCGAAGCCGACGAGGCCGAGCAGCGCCAGCCAGATGTACTGATTGCGTAGATCCGCCCACAACAGAGTAGGAACCACAATGGAGATCACGATCAGCAAACCACCCATGGTGGGAGTGCCTGCTTTCTTGCGATGCGATTGCGGGCCGTCTTCGCGGATGTGCTGTCCGAAGCTCCAGTGGCGCAGCTTACGGATCATCCAAGGTCCGACGCAGAGACCGATTCCCAGCGCCGTGAGACTGGCAAGAGCGGTGCGCGTGGTGACGTAGCCGAAAACACGAAACGCCGGAACGTACTTATGCAGCACCTGAAAAAGCAGCCAGTAAAGCATTGGTTATGCTTCCATCCTGTCGAGAGCCCGTTCGACGTATGTTCCGCGCGAGCCTTTAAACAGGATGGCATCGCCAGGTCGCGCAAAATCGCGGAGAAAGAAGCCGGCGGCTTCGGAATCTTCGAAAAAGAATGCAGCGGCTTCAGATAATCCGGCATTTTGTGCTTCTTCCACCATCAGGCGAGCCGCGCCGCGTATCCCAATCAACACATCCACGCCGGCACGCGCGGCATAAGCTCCCAAATCGCGATGAAGCTTGCCGGACATGTGGCCCAGTTCGAGCATTTCACCCAGCACCGCGATCCGGCGTTTGGCGGCCTCAGCGCAAAGAACATCAATCATATTGCGTGCCGCTTCGGGATTTGAATTGTAGGAATCGTTGAGCACGGTAATATCGCGCCAATGGTGGCGCTCGCCGCGCATTTTTCCCGGGCTCAAACGAGCAACCGTATCCGCCAGTTCGCTGAACTCGATGTGAAACAGATGAGCGACGGCGAGGCCGGCCAATACATTGGAAACGCCATACCGCCCACTAAGGTGACTATGGAAGCGTACACCTCTCACCGTAAAAGCTGCACCATTCGGATGGATTTCGACTTCGGTTGCCTGAATATCTGCTTTGGCCGAGAAACCGTAGCTCAGCGCGCGGTCTGGATGGACCTCGCGGAATTTCAGCACCAGTGGATCGTCGGCGTTCAGAACCGCAATGCCGCTCGCGGGCAGCGATTCGATCAACTCGCGCTTAGCGGCCGCCACGCCTTCAATCGAATCGAAACTTTCGACATGCGCATAGCCGACATTGGTGACAACGCCGTACTGCGGCTCGGCGATCGACGCCAAGTGGCGAATCTCTCCGGCATGGTTCATGCCCAATTCGACGACCGCTACCTCGGCGTCGTCCGGAATCCGCAAAAGAGTGAGCGGCAAGCCAATGTGATTGTTGAGATTGCCCACCGTTTTGCCAATGCGCAGCCGCACGCTCAGCAATTCGGCAATGATGTCTTTCGTGCCGGTCTTACCGGCGCTGCCGGTTACCGCGACAATCGGCCGTCCCCAGTTACGGCGCGCCCAGTGAGCCAACGCCTGCAGGGCGCGAAGCGTATCGCCAACCTGTAGCAAGAGTCCATGTGTAGCGGCCGGGGTGACGGCCTCGCTGACGACGGCTGCTACAGCGCCGCGCTCAAGCGCAGCGGCAGTGAATGCGTGTCCATCGAAACGATCGCCTTTGATCGCAAAAAACAGATCGCCCTCGCCCACGGTGCGCGAATCGATGCTCCAGCCGCGGACGCGGAGATCGGTTGCAGGCGTTGCCGGAACAAATTGCGCCTGGGTTGCCTGCTGAACCTGCGCCAGAAAGAGATCCATGCTACCCCTGCGTAGCTTTTTTCGGTCCAAGGCCGTAGCCAAAGCCACGCAAGATGCGGTGGGCCACTTCGCGGTCGTCAAAGGGAATCGGGCCGTCTTTCAAAATCTGGTAAGTCTCGTGGCCTTTGCCCGCCAGAATCACCACATCGCCCGGCTCGGCGTTCTCAATCGCTTTGCGAATGGCGCGCTCCCGATCCGGCTCAGCCACATGCGGCGTATCGTAGCGGCGCAGACCCACCATGGCATCGTTCATGATGGCGAGCGGATCTTCGCTACGTGGATTGTCGGAAGTCAAAACCACATAGTCGCTCAGTTCACCGGCCGCCATGCCCATCAGTGGGCGCTTGGAACGATCGCGATCGCCGCCGCAACCGAACAGCGTAATAACACGCTTGGGCTTCATACCGCGCGCCACCGATATCACGTTGCGCAAGGCATCGTCGGTATGCGCGTAGTCGACTACCACCATGAATGGCTGGCCTTCTTCCACGCGCTCAAATCTCCCCGGAACTCTTTGCATTTCCGTCAAACCTTTCTGAATGTGCTCGTCGTTCAAGCCGAGCGTGACCGCCGCTGAACAGGCGAGCAAAATATTGTAGGCGTTGATGCCTCCAACCAGGGGCGACGCCACGCGCAACTGCCGATCTCCGGCAATCACGGTGAAGCGCAGACCGTCGAAGGACGATTCCATCTCCGCCGCGCGCACCCACGTTCCCGCGCGTTGGGGTGGCGTCTGCCGCAGGCCATACCAGAAAACTTCCGTTTCCTTCGACAGCTCCAGCCGGCTCGCCGATTCGTCATCAGCATTGAGAACCGCGAAGCGGGGGGGAGGACCGCTCCGCGGTTGGAACAGCAATTGTTTGGCGGCGAAATACGCTTCCATCGTCTGGTGATAATCGAGGTGATCGCGCGTGAAATTCGTAAAGCCCGCCGTATGGATATTCATCGCGTAGATGCGTCCCAGATCGAGCGCGTGTGACGAGGCTTCGAGCGTAGCGTGAGTGCCGCCAAGCTGCTCGAGTTCGGCAAACATGCGAAACAGATCGAGCGATTCGGGCGTGGTGTTCACCGCCGGCAACACGCGTCCCGCCAGATGATACTCAATGGTGCCGACCAGCGCGGTAGTCTTGCCGGCCGCGCGCAGCATGGCATCGATCAGCGAGGTGCTGGTGGTTTTGCCGTTCGTACCGGTAATGGCGGTCAGCGCCAGACGCTCGTCCGGCTTCTGATAGAAATTTCGCGACACCAAGGCTAGCGCTTCCCGTCCATGCGGCGTCTGCAGCCAGCGGCCTGCAAATCCGCCTGGCGCCGGACGATCGCTTACCACCGCGAGCGCGCCTTTCTGCAGGGCGGAATTCACAAACTGCGCGCCGTCCGCCTTGGCGCCGGCAAAAGCGAAAAACAGATATCCCGGCGCAACTTTGCGGCTGTCATAGGCAATGCCGCGCACTTCCGCTTCCAGTAAGCCCGCTTCTGTCTTGCCAACCAGAGGAACACCCTCGAGTACGCGCGCGAGCTCCATCTAGACACACCTCAACGCGCAAACCTCACGCGGACGTGCACGCCGGGCAGCAGCAGGGCGCCGGGCGCAGGGGTCTGAGCCCGGGCCAAGCCATCGCCAAGCATATCCAGTTCCACTCCGCCGGCGGCGGCTTCCTGCATCACGTCTCTTACCGTCTTGCCGACAAAGTTCGGGACCTTGGGCGCATTCGGATCGGCATCGGCGGCGCTAGCTTCAGTGGAAGTAACAACGCCTTCCGCTTCCAGTTCCTCTTCCGGGCTAAAGGGCGTGCTCAAATCGGCCACCGTATCGGCGTCTTTTTCCGGAACGTCGTCCTTGCTCTTCGCTTTGTCTTTTTCCTTGGCGATCAGTTCTTCGATCTCCTCCGGATCGTCATACGCCACGCCCAGCCGGTTTAAGCCGGAGGACATTAATTTCACAAAAACTGGGCCAGCGGCAGTGCCACCGTAGCCGGCTTCTCCCGATGTGCCGTTGACGGTGACCACGACGACCAGCGACGGATCGTTCAGGGGAGCAAAGCCGATGAACGAGGCATTGTATCGGTGCGTGTAGACGTGATGCGCGTAATCGAAAATCTGCGCCGTGCCGGTCTTCCCGCCGACGGTGTAGCCGATGACGTGCAGCCGGTGGCCCGTGCCGTGCGGCTCGGTCATCACGCGGCGCATCATCATGCGCATCGTGGCAACGGTTTTCGGCTGTAAAATCCGTACCGGCGCCGGATGCTTGACCGGTTCCCGCGCCCCGTCCGGGGTCTGCTCCCAGGCAACCAGGTGCGGATGCACCAGAAATCCGCCATTCGCGATCACGCTTCCCATCTGCGCTAACTGGAGCGAGGTGACGCTGATTTCGTGGCCCATCGGAACCGAACCGATCGAAGTGGGCTGCCAGCGCTTCAAAGGACGCAGCATACCCGGTGCTTCGGCAGGCAGCTCTACGCCGGTCCGATGGCCAAAACCGAAGCGCCGGATGTAATCGTACAAATTCTGACTGCCGACTTGCATGCCGATGCGAATCGCGCCGATATTGCTCGAGTAAGCGAGTACGTCTTCCATCGACAGCACGCCGTGCGGATGGGAGTCGTGAATGACGCGTGTGAACAGCCGCATCACGCCGCCACCGCAATCGATCAGGCTGGCGGGCGTCAGATGAGTGGTTTCGAGCGCCGCCGAGAGCGTAACAACTTTAAAAACCGAACCGGGCTCGAAAGGGGCGACAGCCGCCAAATCTTCCCGGCCAACCGGCTTCTCGCCGGGAAGCAGGCGCTCGTTGGGATCGTAGGTCGGGTAGTTTTCAAGCGCCAGGATCTCGCCGGTTCGCGGATCCATGGCGACCAGGCTGCCGCGCTCAGCGTGATTTTTGATCACAGCGGCTCTGAGAGCTTCCTGGGCGACATACTGCAGCTCGCGGTCGATGGTGAGTCCGATGTTTTTGCCCATAACCGGCACACTAACGATCTCGGATCCGTACGAAACTTCCTGGCCATCGCGCTCCATGCGCGAGGAGCCGGGCGTACCGGCCAGCTCTTTGTTCAATTTCAGCTCAACGCCGGCCACTCCTTCGCCCTGGCCATCCACGTTGCCGATCACATGCGCGGCCACGGCGCCATTCGGATAGGTCCGCACGCTTCCCTGGTGAATCTCGAGCCAATCCAGCTTCATGGCCTTGAAAGCCGCTGCCTGCTCATCGGTGACATGATTGTCGACTACGAAATATCCGTTGTGACGCTTCGATTCGGCGGCTTTTTCGAGGTAACCCTGGAGTTTACCGGCATCCAGTTTGAGGATGCGCGCGAGCAGCGCTGCGGCAATTTCTTTGTCTGGAATGCGCTTCGGATTTACCACCACCAGATGCGAGGCAGAGCTGATGGCCAGCAGGTTTCCGTTGCGATCGAACAGTGAGCCGCGCGGCGCCTCGATGGGCACGAGCTTCTCCTGTTGTCTCCGGGCCAGCCTTACGTACTCATCGTGCGCCAAAACTTGCAGACTGAAGAGCCGGAACACAACAATGAGGGCCCATCCCATCAGGATGAGCCCTAGAACCAGCGCTCGTTCTTGTGATTTGGTGAGGGGCGGGAGCGGCGGTTTCTCCATATTCGGCACTCTGGCGGCGGCACCCTGGTGGGTACGGAAACTAGCGCGCGCTGCCGGCCGAAGCTGCCAACGGCAACGCGTTGCGCGCTTCAGCCCCGCTTTCGGCAGCGGTTGTGCTGGTGAGCGTTTGCATCTGCTGCGGCTCGGATTCCGCCATCTTCAAGCTTTTCGCCAGTTGGCGCAGCCGTTCGGGACTCAACAACTGCGCTTCGGCGGTTTGGAGTTTGGCCTGCTGTTGCTCGAGCTGCGCGCGCTCCTGGCGGAGATGCTCGAGCGTGAAGCCGGCGGTGATGTTATAGGCCGTGGGAACCAGCCCCGCAATCACCAGCATGGCGGCCGCGAAACCGGTAGCCATCGAGTTGCCGCGCGCGCGCCGCGCCGCCGGATCGACCGCGCGTATCACGCTGCTGTTGTCGATTCGCTTGACGAAGAAATACACGTCTTCATTCGCTAGGGGCCGCAAGCGCGGTGAATCGGTGCGCGTCCAGACCGCGGACGGAACGTCCACCAAGTCTCTAACACCGACGAAACGATTTACAAATGTTGCCAATGACGCCATTCTGTTGTCCCTTCTAAGCCCGTTCGAGCGCTCGCAGCTTAGCGCCGCGTGACGCCGTATTTTCCAAAATCTCCTCGTCCGCCGGCCTGACCACGTGTTTGGTCAGGATCTTCGCCCGTCCGTCCCGCGCGAGCGCCTGAAACGCCCGCTTCACCTTGCGATCCTCGGTCGACATGAAAGTCAGCACCACGAACCGTCCACCAGGTTTCAATCGCTCGGGTACGATCCTAAGCAATTCGTCCAGCTCCTCGAATTCGTCATTCACCTTCAGCCGCAGCGCCATGAACGTTTGAGTTGCCGGATGAATTCTCCCCGTTCGCGGCACGGCCTGCTCAATCACCTGGGCCAAACGGCTGGTGGTCAAAATCGGCCGTGCGCGAACGATTGCTCTGGAGATTCTTCGCGACCTCCTTTCTTCGCCGAACTCATAAATCAGATCGGCGAGCGCCTTTTCAGGCAGTTCGTTCACAAAATCCGCGGCAACCGGCCCCTGGCTGCGATCCATTCGCATATCCAGCGGCCCGTCTTGCATCAATGAAAATCCCCGTTCTCCGAAACTCAACTGGTGGCGGCTGACACCCAAGTCCGCCAGCACCCCATCCACCGCGCTCACGCTATTGCTTTCGAGCGCCTCAGGCAACTTCGAAAATGCTCCGTGAAAAAATCGAATCCGTGCGGCCCACCTTACGGTAGCCGCGCGAGCCAGTTCGAGCGACTCCGCATCGCGATCGCAGGCAATCAACAACCCGCCTTCGAGCCGTTCCGCGATTGCCCGCGTATGGCCCCCTAACCCCGCCGTCGCGTCCACATACGTGCCCTCCGGCCGAATCGCGAGATACTCGAGCGATTCCTTCAGCAGAACCGGATAATGCCAAGGCCGGTACTCGTCCGCGGCTGGCAACGCAAATCACAATCCCTTCCCCTCGAGCAGCATCAGCTTTTCAGCAAGATTCACCTTCGCCTCTTCCAGCCGCCGCCCGTATTCCCGGCTGCCCAAAACGTTAATGTGCCCGTTGAAACAGTGCAAACGGATTTCGTCGCCCTCTAAGCCTAAAAGCTTTCGCAGCTCCGCCGGCAAAGTCGCCCGCCCATGCGCATCGATATCCACATCCTGGCCGTAATTGGCAGCAACCAGGGCTACATCCCTCCGCGCTTTAAAATCGTCGCCACGTTCCTGCAACATTTTTTCCGTTTCGCGCCATACTGAAAGCGGGTAAATCCTCGCCTCCAGTTCATCGAGCGTCGTGATAAAAACTTTTCGTTCCCCTAACCCTTCCAGATACTGCACGATCGAAGCGGGCAGCTTAAGGCGCCCCTTATCGTCGACACTGACGCGAAAGACGCCGCGAGGGGCATCCTGCGCCGCTGGCGGCGAGTTTGGCTGACCGATTGATCCCACGTCCGACCTATTTGGCCCAATTCAGACCACTGGATTGATCTTTACACGCAGGTTGGTCCATTGCAATACCTTTATGTAAGGATTTTTCTTGTAAGTTGTTGTATTCGCCTTTCTTACGCCCACTAAGGGGTACGGGTTACTTCCGGTACCCCTAGGCGTAAGGTGGCGGGCGCGGGCTCGAAAAACGGAACAGAGGGACGTTAGTGGCGGGCTTCGATCAACAGATTGTTCTCGACGTGGAAGACATTGGGAACGCCGTTGGCGCGGACACCAATCAGATTCTTGTCAAATTGGTTCGCCACCACGCCTTCCAGCCTCACATTGCCGTTCTTGACGATGATGTGGATACTGGGCAGCGCCTGATGGCCATAGCGGTCGCCAATCTGCGGGTCGCCATAGATGGCCCGATATTCGGCTAGGCGAATCCGGTTATCCAGCGGCGAAAGCGGCAGTACTTCGATCTGGTTAATCACCTGCGTGACGCCTTCGACGCTCTTCACTACGTTCTCGGCATCGGATTTAAGAACCGGCCGGGTAACGGCGCCGAGTAGAGTGACGGTGCTGCCGTTGATACGAAAAGCAAGGTCGTCAAAAATCGTATAGTACGGGAGCATCACTAATTGGTGGCGGATCTCCTGTTGCACGCGAGATTCGTTAGGGGGACCGGGAACGTAAGGATCGTTATGTTCCTTCTGCCCGGCCAGCAAACCAAGCGGCAAAAGTAGAGTTACTGTCGCCCAAAGTGGAGTAATCCTGTTATACATGTTTTTTCCTCCACTTAGTAAGATTCCTGGAAGCTGTGGAAGTTACAAAACACGGTGAAAGAGCTCGAATAGCAGACCGTAGCAATGGTAGGCGAGAGCCGGGTCATAGCGGTAGCCCTCGTCGCGCATAAAGGCATGGGCGGCGTTCAGCTCGAGCCATTGGTAGTTCGCATTTACTTGTTCGAGGCGCGCCTTGATGCGATTCCGGCCTTCGAGCGGAACGTGCGGATCCTGGCGGCCCCAGATGTGAAGTAATTCGCCCTTGATCTCGCCGGCGCGTTCCAGAGAATTGTCTTGTTTGCCTTTGCCGAGGGTGCCGGAATGAATATCGGTGGCATAAAAACAGGCAGTGGCCAGTACGTCCGGATTCATGGCCGCGCGGAAGGCAAGATGGCCGCCGAGGCAAATGCCGGCCGCGCCCAGTCGACCGTTGCATTCCGGGCGCGATTTCAGATGATCGAGCACCGCTCGTGCATCGGCGTCGTAAGAGGAAAGCTCCTTGGCGAACTTATCTTCGTTTCCCTTGTCCGCGCCGGCTTGGTCGTAGGCGAGGACTTTGCCGGCTGGCTCAAGTTCGTGATAAACCTCGGGCACTGCAACAATGTAGCCTTGACCCGCAATCAGAGCTGCGGTGCGCCGAATCGGGCCGGTGACCTGAAAAATCTCGGAGAAGAACGCCACTCCCGGATATTGGCCTTCCGCCGCGGGACGAAACAGGTACGTGTGCATCGGTCCGCTAGGAGTGCCGAGTTCTTCGACAATGTCATCCTTGATAGTCATGATTCTCGATTAATTAGCCCGCGGCGCCTCTTCGAAGGCAACCAGTCCTTTTCCGTTGGATAGTTTCTGCTTTTTGCAACGCACCACTTGGCCCGGCAGGAATTCCCAGGTCTCGCCCTCCGGCATGTCGTCGAGGATGCGGTAGAAGTCGCGGCCGAGATGCTCGGAACGGACCGTTCGCAGGACGTTGAGTCCTTCGCCAACGAGATTCAGATAGATCATGGTCTCCTTACCGGCAGGGATCGGGATAGCGGCGGGCGGCGCCTCGGCAGCGGTCATGGTCGGCAGTGGTGGTGGGGTTGAGGTGACCGGCTCAGTCCATATAGGGGCGTCGGACGCGGGAGCAGGAGGCGGTGCGGGCGAAGTCGGCATAGGCGGTGGTGGTACGTACGCTGGCGGGGCAGGCGGCGCCTTTGCCGAAAACACCGGGGACGCAGGTTGGGCAACGGAGGGTGCCTGGGTACCGGGAGTCAGCCGCATACTGAGCGATTCGCGGCTGCTCATACGTACCCGGTCGACCACCATGAGAACAAACGTGCCCACCACAAAGGTGACGGGAAGCCATCGCTCGCGGACCGTATCGGCGCTCGAAAGATTCAGCGACAACAGGATGAAACCGCTTGCCAGCATCAGGCAAAAGCCGCAGACAGCCGAAAACGCCAGGCTCTGGAGGAGCCCGCGATAGCCCTGTTGGTCATAAGCGAACAGGACCAGCAGCACAGTCAAGCCACCGGCGGTGGTCAGATAGCCAAAATCGCCGCGCGCAGCCGTGAGGGCCAGCGCGGCGGCCATGACCGCCGCCAGTAACGCAATCGGGTCGATACGAAAACTTTCCATTTCTTCTCCAGACGGCTCAATTCTAACTAACGGTTCCGGTATTAAAGAAAACGACGGATTGGCCGATGTCACCAAGAGGCCTGGGCTCCGATGATTTCCGGCGAACTGAGCAAGTTCTACCCTCTCGACCGGCGCCTCCTAGAGCCCTTCCTCCGCTATACTCACAGCAGGTATTGACAGGAGTTTCCGTTTTAAATCATGTTTAATCTGTTTCGCAGCCGCGAGAAAAGTGTGCGCATTGTGCTGGGCGCCATGCTTGTGCTGGTGGCGGCATCCATGCTGGTTTACCTCATTCCCGGCGGCTTGGGAGGCGGCTCTAACGCGGCGGGCGACAACGTGGTGGCGGCAGTCGGTAGCGAAAAGATCATGACGACGGACGTGGAGCGCCAGATTCAGCGCCTCACGCAAGGTCAAACCAACCTGCCCAAAGGCATTCTGGCCATGTACATCCCAACCATCGTGAATCAGTTGGTCGAACAAAAAGCAATGGCTTACAAAGCCCGCGAACTGGGATTGACGATATCCGACCAGCAACTGGGCGACACGATTCAGTCCACATTCGCCGCGCAAACGGGCGGCAAATTCGACCTCCAGATGTATCAGATGTTTCTGTCGCAGCAGGGTTTGACGGTGCAGGATTTCGAAAGAGAGCAGCGGGAAGAGATGCTTGGCATGCAGCTCGAAAACCTGGAGCGGCAATCGATCGTCGTTTCCGACCAGGATGCCAGGGCGGAATATCAGCGCAAGAATCTCAAAGTGGGGTTGCAGTACATCAAGTTTGAAGGTAAAGATTTCGCGGCCAAGGTCAACAAAGATCCGGCGGTCGTGAAGGCTTACTTCGAGAAGAACCGTGCGCAGTTCCGCATTCCGGAGAAACGCGACGTGCAGTTGGTGGTGGGCACGACGGCGGATTACATGCAGAGCGCGCAGGTTTCGGACGCCGAGTTGCAAAAGGACTATCAGGAAGAGATCGATAGCTATCGCACGCCGGAACGAGTAAAGGTGCGCCACATTCTGATCAAGACGCAGGGCAAACCCAAAGAGGAAGTGCCCAAGCTCAAGGCGAAGGCGGAAGAACTGCTGAAGGAGCTGAAGAACGGCGCGAACTTCGCCGATTTGGCCAAGAAGAATTCCGAGGACACGGGCTCCGCGGAAAAAGGCGGCGAGCTGGGCTGGATTGTGAGAGGCCAGACCGTCCCCAATTTCGAAAAGACGGCGTTTTCGCTGACGCCAGGTGAACTGAGCGGTGTCGTCGAGACGGAGTACGGATATCACATCCTACAGGTGGAAGACAAACAGGCCGCGCGTACGCAGACGTTTGACGAGGCGAAGCCGCAACTATTAATGGAAGCCAAGAAGGATCTGGCCGCCGATAACCTGAAGAAGGCGATGGATGCGGCGCACAGCGAGATTCTTCGCAATCCCGCGCAGGCCGAGGCGATCGCCAAGAAATATAACCTGCGATTTTTCAAGGTGACTCAAATGACCACCAGCACGCCGCTCCCGGAGGTAAATGCCCAGCCGCAGTTGGCGAACGCGATCTTTGCTGCTCCCAAAGGCGGCACGACCGACGTCGTTGACATGGACAAGCAGGGGAAATCGGCATTTGCCACTGTAAACAACGTGACACCGGCACGCAACGCCGAATACGCGGAAGTGCAAAACGACGTGATGCAGCGCTACGCGACGGCTGAAGCGGACCGGCTCGCGCAGGAGGCTGCCACCCATGCCGCGGATCGCGCCCGCAAAGGGGAAAATCTGGAAGCGATCGCCAAAGAATATGGGCTCACCGTGAAAACCGCATCGCCATTCACGGTGGATGGCGCGGCGGAAGGAATTGGCGCCGCTACGGAATTGTCCGCCGCCTTCAAGGCAAACGTAGGATCTATCGTAGGCCCGGTCGCGGCACAGGGCGGCCAATTCGTTTGCCGTGTGTCGGACAAGATTCCGGCCGACATGAGCCAATATTTGAGCAATAAGAAGGCGACGGTGGAAAGCCTGGAGCAGCAACGGTTGCAGATTCAGCAACCTTTGTTCCGGGACAGCGTGGTGGCCGATCTGAAGCGCCGCGGCAAGGTCAAGCTGAACGAAGCCACCATCAGCCGGATCGTCGGCTCCTACGAGAGCTAAGAGAGCGGATTGATTCTTCATTTCATCGAGTTTCTGCGGAGTCTCACGGACCCCGAGCAATTGATCCAGTTGCTGTCGACGGTGTTGACGGGCTGGCTGGGATACGTGGCGTTGTTCGCCGTCATCTTTGCGGAGAGCGGCGTGCTCGTGGGCTTTTTTCTGCCGGGAGATTCGCTGCTGTTCACGGTAGGGGTGGTGGCGGGCGCCGGCAAGTTGCCAATTGTGGGAACCATCGCCATGTTAACGGTGGCGTCGATCCTTGGAGACGGTTCTGGTTTCTTCTTAGGAAGTACGCTCGGCTATTCGCTGTTCAAGAAATCCAACTCGCGCCTCTTCCGGCGGGAGCATCTCGACCGCACGCATGAGTTCTATGAGCGGCACGGCGGCAAGACGATCATATTGGCGAAATTTCTGCCGATTATCCGCACCTTCGCGGCTTTCATTGCGGGCGTCGGAAAGATGAACTACGGCCGCTTTCTGACATTCAATATTGTGGGAGCGGCCGGCTGGGTGACGTCGATGATCACACTCGGCTATCTGCTCGGCAACGTGCCATTCATCCGGCATAATTTCGAGAAATTTGTGCTGCTGATTATTGTGGTTTCACTGCTGCCGGCAGTTTCACAGGTGATCAAAGGCCGCAAGAAGGCTGTGGCCAGATCCTAGAAGCAGATGCCGCCGCCGCAAACCAGCACTTCACCAGTTACATAATCGGACAAAGGCGAGCAAAAGAAGAACACCGCATTGGCTGCGTCTTCAGGTGCTCCCAGACGGCCCAGAGGAATCGTGTGGACGGCTTGCTCGCGCACTTGCGGCTGGATGCCTACGCGTATTTGCCGTTCTCCGATGGCGATGGAAGCGGCGTCTTCGAGCGGCTTCGTCAAACGCGTATCGATCAGGCCGAAACCGACTGCATTTACCGTTACGTGATAGCGGCCCCATTCTTTGGCGAGAGTTTTCGTGAGGCCTACGATAGCGGCTTTGCCGGAAGAATAACCGGCCTGCCCCGGGTTGCCGCCCAGCCCCGAAATGGAAGTGATGTTCACCACCTTGCGAACGACGGGCATGCCCGCCTCACTCTCTTTCTTCGCGGTATCGCGTATCCACTGGGAAGCGGCGCGCAGCAGGCGAAACGGTGCGACAACGTGTATATCGAGCATGGCTTGAAACTGCTCGTCACTCGTCTTTTGGATCACGTTGTCCCAGGTGTAGCCGGCATTGTTGACCAGAATGTCGAGCGAGCCGAATTCCTTCACGAGTTTCTCGACGACGGCGTCCGGAAAACCCGGGGCAGTGAGGTCGCCCGCAAGCGTGGCGATGGAAGTGGAGCCCGCGGCGTTGAGGGCGGTTTTCGCTTCTTCAAGGGCCGGCTCATCGATATCGACCAACAGCACGGAGGCGCCGGAAGCGGCCAGCAACTGCGCGATGGCGTGGCCGATTCCGCGGCCCGCGCCGGTGACCAGTGCTGCCTTATTGGCGAGTGAGATGTTCATCCGCCCGCTCAGACTTGGCCGGAAATGTAGCTGTGCAGTTGCTCAATCGTCTTTTCTTGTGAGGTGATAATCCATTTGACCAGATCTCCAATGGAAACAATTCCGAGGAGAGTTCCGTTGGCGGCGATCACCGGCAAGTGCCGGACACGATGTTCGGTCATCGTGCGCATGGCTTGTTCCACCGAACAATCGGAGCTGACGGTAATCGGCGGCGACATCATGATCTCACCCACCCGCGTTTCGCGCGAAGAGCGGCCTTTCAGGATAATCTTGCGCGCGTAATCCCTCTCGGACAGTAAACCGACAAAGCTTTCGCCGGCCATTACGACGAGCGAGCCAATTTCCTTGCTGGCCATCGTTTCGAGGGCCTCATAGACAGTCGCTTCCGGCGCAATCGACCAGGTCGGCCCTCCTTTCCACTTCAGGATGGTGGATACGCTGTCGTGAACTTCCATCGCGAACCCTCGGTGGAAGTATACGTCCGACCGGTGTCCGGCACAAGCTGAGTTTGTAATGTTTTTGTAGCCTTTAAGGCGCATGTTGTCCGATCAATGAGTACTGAAAGCCATTGACAACAGTGCCTTTACGTCGATTACAACTATGTCCCACAATTATTGTTAGTATTTTTGGCGCTGCACTTAGTGCGTGCCTGTTACACGCTGCGACTAATCGAGTTGCATGCGCGATCAGCCTTCTCGTTCTTACTCGCAGGCTCGTAGACCGTTGCGAGGGTATTCCGCGACCGAAAAGTATGGCTTAAATAGCAAAAAGATCCGCGACCTTGGCGGAGAAACCGGGGAGGAGATCCCCGCCCTCTAATGTCTGATCTTGATCGAGGATTATCGGAGCGGTGCCGGAAGAGAAAACATGAATCTTTCGGGTCTTGGGATACGCAACCCAAACCTGCTTGGCGCCGCCTTGGAGGTATTGATTGACTTTGATTTCCAGATCTTCGGCCGAATCGGACGGCGAGACGATTTCGACAGCCAGATCAGGAGCACCCTCGAAGTAGCTGTCCGCAGCGGTTGCGCGAATACGCTCTCTGCTCAGCACGGAGATATCGGGCTGCCGGATGGTGAGCGGATTCCGGGAAAGAACGTAGCCAGCTTCCGTAAATGCCTCATAGAGGCCATGCCTGTCGAGAATCGCCTGAATAGCGATGAAAATGGATCGGGCAATTCGACTGTGCAGCGACTTCACGGGCGGCAAGGTGATAAGTTCTCCGGCGTTCAGCTCGTGGCGCGCGCCATCGGCGGGCAGCCGGGCGAAATCCTCAATCGTCCATGGCGCGGCGGTTACAGTGGCCATATTTCAGTGTAAGCCGTCTAAGCCGTATAGCTTCTGAGAACGAAATAAACGATTACGCCGGTTACCGAGACGTACAGCCAAACCGGAAAAGTCCAACGGGCAATGGATCGATGAAAGCGAAATTGATTTCGGAGCGCATACCAGAGCGTGGTAAAAATCAGCGGCAGGGCGATCATCGACAGGCTGATGTGACTGATCAGGATAAAGAAATAAACCGGACGAATCCATCCCTGGCCGGGAAATTTTGTGTCGCCATGAAAGTAGTGATACGTAATGTAGCTGATCAGGAAAAGGGCTGAAAATACCGTCGCGCTCAGCATGAATCGCATGTGCACCACGCGATTTCTCCGGCGAATATTGATGTAGCCGCAGATGAGACAGAGCGCGCTCAGCGAATTAAATAACGCATTTGCGCCCGGCAAAAAAGCGACCCAATCGGGCGCCGCCACCTTCCCCTTGAAATAGATGAGCCAGACCAGGAAGATGGCGATGGCCGCGCTGAGCGCCACAATCACCGGTACGGGTTTTCGGGCCAGTGAAGGGTCGCTGGCCGAAACATTCGCATTTAGGGGCATATGTGCCAGTGTAGATTGAAGACTTCCATGGACCGTCGGACCTTCTTACTCACCACTCCGCTCACCGGGGCATATGCCGCGGCGCGAAAGAGAACCCCGCCGCAGCCCAGAGACATGCGAGCGGCAGCGGATGACCTGGATGAGGCAACCGTCGCCGATTTACACGTCAGAATGAGGCCCGGTTTGCTGACAGCAGAGCGGATGGTCGAGCTTTATCTGGCGCGCATCGAGAAAATCGATCGCGGAGGGCCGGTTTTGCGATCCGTGATCGAGGTTAACCCGGATGCGCTCTCGATTGCGCGCTCGCTCGACGCCGAGTACAAGGCGAAGGGGCCGCGCGGGCCGCTGCATGGCGTTCCGGTGCTGATCAAGGACAATATCGAAACCGGCGATCGTATGCAGACGACGGCCGGCTCGCTGGCGTTAGTAGGTATGCCCGCGGCCACCGATTCGTGGGTAGCGGAACGCCTCCGCGCTGCCGGAATGGTCATTCTGGGCAAGACCAACCTGAGCGAATGGGCCAATTTTCGATCGACGCATTCAACCAGCGGCTGGAGCGGCCGAGGTGGCCAAACCAGGAATCCTTACGCATTGGACCGGAATCCATGTGGATCGAGTTCGGGAACGGGCGCAGCAATCTCCGCCAGTCTGGCGGCGCTTGGCGTCGGATCGGAAACCGATGGCTCGGTGGTCTGCCCTTCCTCGATGTGCGGCATCGTGGGCATCAAACCCACCTTGGGATTGATCAGCCGGGCCGGTATCATTCCGATCGCGCACAGCCAGGATACGGCGGGACCCATGGCGCGCACGGTGCGCGACGCGGCCTTGCTGCTGGGCGCGCTGGTGGGAGTGGATCCGCGCGATGCGGCCACACAAGCGAGCGATGGAAAATCGTTTCCCGACTACACGCGCTTTTGCGATGTGGACGGATTGCGCGGTGCGCGCATCGGAGTAGCCCGCCAGTACTTCAACATGGGACCCGCAGTCACCGCTGTGATGGAGGAGTGCTTGGCGCTTATGCGGCAGGCGGGTGCGCAGCTTGTGGATCCGGTCGAGTTCGCAAGCTTCGAAGGATGGCGGGACAGCGAAATGCAGGTGCTGCTTTACGAGTTCAAGGCGGATTTGAACAAGTATCTGGCGGCGCGCGGGGCGGCCGTGAAGTCGCTTGCCGATTGTATTGCCTTCAATCGCGCTCATGCAGCGGAAGAAATGCCTTACTTCGCCCAGGAACTGATGGAGCAAGCGGAGCAAAAAGGCCCGCTGACGGAGACCGCCTACACCGACGCCTTGGCTAAGAATTGGCATCTGGCGCGGACGGCAGGCATTGACGCAATCCTCGCCAAGTATCAACTGGATGCGATCGTCGGACCTACTGCCGGCGCCGCGTGGCTGACGGATTGGGTGGATGGCGATCATCCCGATAGCGGATGCTCGTCGCCCGCGGCAGTAGCGGGTTATCCGCACATCACGGTGCCAGCCGGGTTTCAATTCGGCCTACCCCTCGGCCTGTCATTTTTTGGCGCGGCCTGGAGCGAGCCGAAACTAATCCGCCTGGCTTATGCGTTCGAACAGGCGCGTCGCGCGCGCCGCAAGCCGGAGTTTGCGGCAACGGTCAATTTCCATGGGTAATAAAGACTTCTCGCCGCGTCGAATAAGTGCAGAAGAAGATGCCCGCTAGACATAGAATCGTGATCCTGGGTGGCGGCTTCGGCGGTTTGTACGCGGCACAAGCGCTCAAGCACACACCCGCCGACGTCACCCTGATCGATCGGCGAAATTATCATTTATTTCAGCCGCTGTTGTACCAGGTGGCGACTGGATCGCTCTCGCCGGGCGAAATTGCCGCGCCAATTCGCAGCGTTCTCAGTTCGCAAAAAAATACACGCGTGCTCCTTGGTGAAGCGGTGGATATCGATCCCGTAAAGAAGCAAGTGACGCTGCAGGACGGCGCTGCCGTTCCCTATGACTCGCTCATTGTGGCTACCGGTTCGCAGGGCAGCTATTTCGGACACGAGGAATGGCATAAGTGGGCTCCGAACCTGAAGACCATCGAAGATGGTACCGCCGTTCGTCATAAAATCCTACTGGCTTTCGAAGCGGCCGAACGGACTAAGGATCCAGCGGAGCGGAGCGCCTGGCTCACATTCGTGGTCGTCGGCGCAGGACCGACTGGCGTGGAGCTGGCCGGGGCGCTCGGTGAGATTGCGAATCACACCTTGAAACACGATTTCCGTTCCATCCAGCCGAAGGACGCGAGAATTCTGGTGGTGGATGCCGGCTCACGCGTACTCGCGGCTTATCCGGAAGACCTTTCGCGAAAAGCCGAGAAGCAACTCATCAAACTGGGAGCGCGTGTCCGCACCGGCGTAATGGTTACCGCAATCGACGAGGATGGCGTCACGTTGAAGACGGCAACCGGCTCCGATCACATCGCTTCCCACACGGTGATCTGGGCCGCCGGCGTGGCGGTAACGGAACTTGGGCGGCAACTGGTGAAACAAACGGCCGCCGAAACCGATAGGGTGGGACACATCAAGGTCTCCCCGGATTTGACAATTCCGAACTATCCCGACATCTTCGTGGTCGGCGACTTGGCGTTGGTGATTGACGAGAACGGTAAGCCCTTGCCAGGCGTCGCGCAGGTAGCCATGCAGAGCGGAGCCTATGCTGCCAAGGCGATCGCGAGACGCATTGCGGGGAATAAGGACGCGCAGAAGCCGTTCCACTATTTCAACAAAGGCGATCTCGCGGTAATTGGCCGGGCGGCGGCGGTCGCTAATATTTTCGGCCTGCACTTGTCGGGATTTCCGGCGTGGCTGGTATGGCTGTTCATCCATCTGCTCTACATCGTCGAGTTCCAGAGCCGTCTGCTAGTGCTGGTGGAATGGGGCTTTCTGTATCTCACATTCAACCGCGGAGCGCGCTTGATTACCGGCAATGCGGCTTACAAGTCGTTGGGCAAGCCTGAACCGCTGGAACATCTCGGCGAGTAAAGTTACAGTACTATCCCATGAACGCATGGTGGGCAAAAATGCTAGCTTAGAATGCGCGGCATGGAACTGATCATCTCCGGACCAGAAGGCGCTCCCACCAAAGTGGAATTGGTCAAAGCGGCGCTTTCGCTCGGCCGCTCGGCGGAAAACGATTTAGCTTACCCGAATGATCCCTGGCTTTCGCGGTTTCATCTATGCTTCGAGCAGCGCGACAAAGGCTGGTGGATCAAAGATTGCGCCAGCCGGAACGGTACCGTGCTCAATGCCGGCAGCTTGAAAGAGCCTCACCGGATCAAGGCCGGAGACCGGATTTACGCGGGCCATCTGACCATCGACGTGCGCGACCGCCCGGCGGAGCCGCAGCGGCCGGTGATCTCGTTCGTGCCGCAGGAAGAGGAGAAGATCACCCGCGAGGCCACGCTGGTGACGAGCCTCGACAAAGTCCTGGGTAAGGCCAAGCGCGAGCCCCGTTCCGCTCGAGAGCCCGCGCTAAACACTTCGCGCGTAGTAAACGCGCTGATTCGCGCCGGGCAGGAGTTGGTGACGCACCAGCCGTTAGAAGGGCTGTTCGCGGTGATTCTCGAGCTGTCGCTTTCGGCCGTCGAGGCAAAGCGCGGGGTTATTCTGACGCTCGAAGAAGGCGAACTGGTGGTCCGAGCCAGCAAGGGCGAGGGTTTTTCAATCAGCACGTCGGTGCGCGATCGCGTGATCCGGGAAAAATGCTCGCTCGTGATCAGCGATGCGCAACTGGACGACGCCCTACGGCAGCAGGAGAGCATCGTCATGCATCGTGTACGGAGCATGATGGCCGCTCCATTGCAAACCGGCGACCAGGTGATCGGCTTGATCTATGTGGACAACGGGGCGGTCATCCGTCCGTTTTCACAAGAGGATCTCGACCTGCTCACCGTGATGGCAAATGTCGCGGCCATCCGCATTGAGCACGCGAGACTCGCCGAGATCGAGCAGTCGGAGAAGCTGATGGAACTGGAGCTTTCGCAAGCGAACGAAATGCAGCGAACCTTCCTTCCGACCGGCGCGCCCGCCTATGACGGCTACGACCTGGCGGGATTGAATCTGCCCTGCCGCACAGTGGGCGGCGATTACTACGATTTTTTGCCGTATCGCGACGGGCGGCTCGCCGTCATGGTCGGCGACGTGTCGGGCAAAGGCCTACCCGCCGCGTTACTCATGTCGGGCCTGCAGGCCCGCGTACAGATGCTGCGTGAAACCAACCCCGAACCGGGATTTGCTGTAACGACCCTGAATCGCAGTTTGACGGAGCGCTGTCCGCTCGGCAAATTCATCACGTTTTTCTACGGCCTCCTCGATCCGGCAACCGGAACCCTGCGCTATAGCAATGCCGGTCATAATTATCCGCTGGTATTACGCGCTGACGGCAGCGTGGAACAGCTCAAAGGGAACGGGCTGGTGATGGGACTGTTTGCGGCGGTCCATTATGAGGTGCGCGAAACAAAGCTCAAGGCCGGCGACGTACTGGTGCTCTACAGCGACGGCGTAACCGAAGCCTCGACAAGCGATGGACAAGAGTTCGGCGAGGACGGCTTGGCGGAGTTTCTGGCCGCCAGAAAGTCATCGCCCTGTGGAGAGATCGTCAACCAGTTGGTGGAGCATATCAGGAAGTGGCGCGAAAATACTTCCTTCGCTGACGATTTCACCATCGTTTTAGTGCGGCGGCTGTAGCGCCGCGATGGTAACATGACGCAAGATTCATGAGTTCCCGGCGCAAGTTTCTCGGACAATTCGCCAGCGGTATTGGCGGCTTGGCGCTGCCCGAAACCGTACTCGGCGCAAATGAGCGTCTGCGCTTCGGCATCATCGGCTACGGCGCACGCGGCCAGCAAATTGTGCGCGACGCTCTGAATTGCCCGAACACCGAATTCGCCGCGGTTTGCGATATCTACACCGCGCAGCGCGAAAAAGCCAAATCGGTCGCTCCTGGAATCAAGACTTTTATCGATCACCGGCTGATGCTCGAGCAAAAAGAGCTGGACGCGGTATTGATTGCCACGCCTCAGCATCTGCATTGCGAACACTTTGTGGATTCGATTCAGGCCGGTAAGCACGTCTATCAGGAAAAGACGATGGCATTCACGGTGGAGCATGCCAAGCGCATGCGCACCGCCTACGAACCCGTAAAAGACAAACAAGTGGTTCAGGTGGGCCATCAGTCCTGCTCCTCGGGCCACGTTCCCGATGCGTCTAGCTTTCTGGCTGGAGACAAGCTGGGACAAATCACTGCAATCGACGCCACCATGTACCGCAACACTCCGCATGGCAAGCCGCAATGGTCGCGGCCGGTAAGACCGGACATGAATCCGGAGAACATTGTGTGGGGCAAGTTCTTAGGTGAGGCGCCCAAAGTGCCGTTCGATGCGAACCGCTATGAGAATTGGCGCTTCTTCTGGGACTATTCGGGAGGCAATGTTTACGAGAACATGTGCCACCAGGCGGCGTTCTGGTACAAAGTGCTGGACCTGAAGATACCCCAAGCGGTCAGCATGACCGGCGGCTTGTATTTATGGAAAGACGGCCGGCAGGTTCCCGACACCATGAACGTCGCGATGACCCAGCCCGAAGAAATATTGTTCAGTTGGGTATCCGGCTTTGGCAACGCCAGCCTCGGCATGACCGAACAGGTACTCGGCTCGGACGGCACAATTGTGCGCGGCCCGCAAATTCGCTATTTGCCCGAGAAAGTGAACACACCAGGCGGCGAGGCGCTTACCGGAACGACGCCAACCGCGCCGTCCGCGCATATGCGAAACTTCATGGACGCGATTCGCGCCGGCAAAGAGATCAACTGCCCCTTCGACCTTGGCTTTCGCGTCTCGATTGCGTGCCGGATGGCGGTGGAAAGCTACCGCCAGGGCCGCACCATGCGCTGGGACGCGGCCAAAGAAGAGATCGTCTAACCGCGTCTTTATGATCGAGTGGCTGCGCGCCTATTGTTTGTCCTTTCCCCATGCCACCGAAACCGTTCAGTGGGGCGAGCACCTGGTTTTCAAAATAGCGGGCAAGGTATTTGCCATTACTGCGCTGGAGCCGGACGCTCCATACCTGCTTACCATCAAGTGTGCTCCGGAAAAATTCGCGGAGTGCGTGGAACGTCCCGGAATTGTTCCGGCGCCTTATCTGGCGCGCGCGAAATGGATTGCGGTGGAAAACGAAGATGCGGTTTCGCATGCCGAGCTGAAGGCGATGATCCGCGAATCGTACGATTTGGTTTGCGCGAAGCTCCCTAAGAAAACGAGGGAAGAGCTGGCGCGTGCTGCAGTTTCCCGAGCAGCGCGTCCACGACCTCGACGGTAGAACTGCTGCCGCCCAGATCCGGCGTGCGGATCTTTTCTTCCGCCAGTAACTCCTCGATGGCGCCTTCGATTTGTTTTGCCGCTTCGCGCAATCCCAGATGATCGAGCATCATGGAGGCGGAAAAGATGGCGGCCAGTGGATTCGCAATTCCTTTCCCTGCAATGTCGGGCGCCGAGCCGTGAACAGGCTCGAACATCGAAGGAAAGCGCCGCGTCGGATCGATATTGGCGCTCGCCGCCAAGCCGATGCTGCCGGTAACAATCGCCGAAATGTCGCTGAGAATATCCCCAAACAGATTGGACGCAACGACCACGTCGAAGCTCTGGGGCCGCCGGACGAAATTCATGGCCGCGGCGTCCACTAGCAGAGACTCGGTTTCAATATCTGGGTATTCGGCGGCTACCGTTCGAAAAACGCGGTCCCACAGAACCATGCTGTAGCCTTGCGCATTCGACTTAGTGATAGAAGTGACCTTGCGTTTTCTGCTCCGCTCACGCGCGAGATCGAACGCATATCGAATGATGCGCTCGACACCGTGCCGGGTAAACACGGCAGTTTGAATCGCCAATTCGGCTGGATGATTTTCGTGGGCAAAGCCGCCGATCTGGGCGTACTCGCCTTCGGTATTCTCGCGCACCACTACCATGTCCACGTCACCGGCCTGCAGCGCCTTCAAGGGCGAAGAGACGCCGCGAAACAGCACAGCCGGCCGTACGTTGGCAAACTGGTCAAAACTGCGGCGGATCGGTAGCAACAGACCGTTAAGCGTGACATGATCCGGGACGTCCGGATGGCCCACGGCTCCGAGCAAAATCGCCTGATGGGTTTTCAGCGTTTCAATAGCGTTCTCTGGCATCATCCGGCCGTGCGCCAGATAATAGCCGCTGCCCCATTCGTAGCTGGTGGCGTTCAATGCACCGCCCGAGACAGCGGCAGCTTGCTGCGCCACGTCAAAAGCGGCGCGGGTGACTTCCCAGCCGATTCCGTCGCCCGGAATCAGCGCAATCGAAAAATCCGTTTTTCGCAAGTTCGACTCGTTATCAGTCTAGCGAGGCGGAGGTTGAATAGCGGGCGCCTGCACGCCAGGCTGCGGCTG
>DASYAX010000016.1:0-21862 GCA_036501045.1 Bryobacteraceae bacterium | reverse complement strand
GCCATTCGAGCCAGCCAGACCGAGGGTCGAGGCAAGCGCGCTTTCCGATTGCGCGAGCAGAATCACATTGCCTTTCGGGAATTGGCCCACCGATGCGGAAAAGTGACTGCCGCGATAGCCCGCGAGGGCGCCATACCAGGACGCAAGAACGCCGGCCGCTTTAAGCGAAGCAAGATCGGGCTGTGAATCGAAGACGAAGGGAACGTCGATTGAACGGTGCACGGAGGGATCAAAAAAAGGCGACGGCAGCATCGACAAGCGGTTGGGAAGATGAAGAACAACGCCCGAGGTTTCGAGCTCGGTAGCGGGTTCGATGCGCACCCAGAAACGGTCGTCATTCTGGTTTTGGCACGGAGTGGAGCAGATCCGCCGCAGTTGAAACGAGAGGGCATTGTCATGCACCAACAGATCCGCGGGGAGAGTCACCTGAGCGACGGAAGGCGCGGCATCTCCACGGGAAACATTTCCGTGGGGAACAAGGATGCGCCTCACTTCGATGTCGTTGAGGATGACGGCTAATTCGAGCGTGTCCTGCTTATTCATATCGCCCGCCTGATAATGCACGGCAAGCGCGGCGGAATCGACGATCTTGGTCCCGGGAATAATAATGCTTAACGACCCTTTGGACTTGTCGCCATGTAAAACGAGAGCGGCTTTGCGCCCCAGGTCGGCGAAGCTTTGATGATCCTGAAACGTCTCTTCGAGGTGGGCGTTTGGGGGTGCGGCGGCAGGCTCCGGCGGCGCAGGATCCGAAACCGTAATCTCCTGGGCGCAGAGGCGGCCCAGAGGGAGGAGCAGAGCGAGGACGAGAACGCCGGGGAGGACCGTTTTTGCCAGCGCGGGCTTGCGCGTTCCCGGTTTGCCTTTGGCCTCGCGCTTGATCAACAGGCTGGGCAGCATCCAGATGCCCCGGACCCCGATGCCGATCACGTTGACCAAACTGCTGAGGATGCGATCGCGGCGCTGATCCTTGTTCCAATCCAGCCAGGAATCGGCGCGGGAGTAAACGATCTTGGTTATGGCGCGCTGGTGCTTGAGGTGGCTGTCGGAAAACCGAAGATGGATGCGGTTCTCAGCGGTCCGCACGGTTTCGACGGCGAAGCGGAACTCCTCATCGCCGGTGCGGATCGTGACGGTAGCCGGTTGACCCGGTACGCAATTCAAAATGCGGTCGGAGCGGAGGGCCAAACCGCCCTCGGAGAGATCGATCACCCGGCAATGATGGGTATCGCCCGAGCCGGCCAGAAGCGAAGCAGTCAGCGGGGTCTCGATGCGCACGGTGGCGCGACGCTGCTTACTTTCAAACGAGACAGCCACGCAGGCGCCGAGCATTAAGGTATTTATGGCGGCCCAAAGTACGTTTACGAACAGCACGCCCGATGCGTCTCCGGAGGTGAAATAGCGCGGGATGGCTACCATGAGCGCGACCAGGTTTAAAGCAATGAGAAAGAGGTAAGGCCGGGCGATCTTCCAATCGAAAAAGCTTTGGTCGACCACGCTGCTCTTCGAGGTAACGTTGAATTTACCCCACTTCGGGTTGATCAAGGCAAGCGTGGTGGGCAGCAGGATATAGGGCGCGAGCACCATCTCGTAGACCTCATTCCAAAACGAATGGCGGTGATCACCCTGCGAGCGGGAATTGACCATGTTCGAGAGCACCAGATGCGGCGCGGCGTAGGCGACAATCTCCCAGATGAAGCCATAGAGGTTGCTTCGGCCGAGAAGCAGATAGACCAACGGGGCGCTGACGAAAATGAGACGGGGAATGGCGTAGAGGTAATGAACGGCGCAATTGAAGTAACAGAGGCGCTGCGAGAGACGCAGGCCGCTTGCGAAGAGGGGAAACTCGATTCGTAGGATTTGAACCATGCCGCGAGCCCAGCGAATGCGCTGGCCGATGTGGGCCGACAAGCTGCCGGTGGCGAGGCCGGCGGCCTGAGGAATGCCGATATAGGCAGTGTTCCAGCCCAGACGCTGCAAACGAAGCGCAGTATGTGCATCTTCGGTTACGGTTTCCACGGCGACACCGCCGATCTGTTCCAGAGCTTCGCGCTTGATGACCGCGCAGGAGCCGCAGAAGAACGCCGCGTTCCACAGGTCGTTTCCGTCCTGAACAACGCCGTAGAAGAGCGCGCCTTCGTTCGGGATGGTGCGGAAGACATTCAAGTTGCGTTCGAACGGATCGGGAGAATAAAAATGATGCGGCGTCTGCACCATGGCGAGCCGGTCATCTTTACCGAACCAGCCCATGGTGACCTGCAGGAAGGATCGAGTGGCAATATGATCGCAATCGAAAATGGCAATGTACTCGCCCTTGGTCTTTTTGAGAGCGCTGTTGATATTGCCGGCTTTCGCATGGGCGTTGTCGAAGCGCGTCAGATAGCCAACTCCGCATTCGGCGGCAAATTCCTGAAATTGCGGACGCCGGCCATCGTCGAGAAGATAGACATTGAGGCGGTCGTGGGGCCAATCGATTCCGAGAGCGGCGAGAATCGTCGGTCTTACGACTTCGAGGGGCTCATTGTAAGTCGGAATAAACACGTCGACCGAGGGCCACAGGTTGGTGTCAGCGGGGAGCGGCGCGGGGCGGCGCTTCAGCGGGCGCGCGCTCTGAAAGTATCCGAGCAAGAGGATGGTTACCGAGTACGTTTCCGCACAGAGTAAGAGCAACGCGGAAACAAGGCCGATCCAATCGACCTTCCAGCCGGAATTGTTCAGATATCCAATTGAACTGGTCCAGCGCCAGACGATATAGCGCAAGGTGCAAAAACTGGAGATGATTGCGAGGGTAGAGGTGACGAAGCGCGAATCGCTGATTCGGCCGATCACGATGCAACAGGCAATGATGATGGCGCTGAAGATAGCCTGATCGGTCCAAACGAGCGGCAAGCGGATCAAAAAGGCCAGCGCTATAACGAGCGGGATGATGACGGCCGCGCCCGCAAAGCTCTTCCGAGCCGGATTGCGTTTGACGTCGGCGTTTACGAGCATAGCGAAGACCCTTCTGCCGCGCAGGCAAGAACCCGGCTAACGACGGCGAACAGGTTGAGGAAATCGGTAGAGACCGGCGCATCGGGTGCCCAATCCATGACAGTTGTTCCCTCGGCAAGAGCCTCCGGGATCAACGGTGAATGGTGGATAACGACTACCTCGCGAAAGTTTTCCCGGTACCAGCCATGCACTTCCTGGTGAAGGGCGTTGGTGGAATCGAAGCGGTTCAAAACACAAATCCCTTTGGCCGCGGGTAGAGCGGTTTCCGAACTCTGTATCAGCTTGCGCATGCCCGCGAGCGAGCTGAGATCGGGAACTGAGACAAATAACTTTACCCCCGCGCCCACGCTATCGGCGCAGCGGGGACGGCGATCGAAAATCAGATGATCGAAATCGGCGGCAATGCCGGCGAAATTGCGTTCAATGAAGCTTGAGCCGACTGCCGCAGCGGTCTTGGCCGGCTCAAACATTTCAAAGTTGAGAATTCGAATTCTGGGCTCGAACAGAGCGCGGAGACCTGAAAACCGGCGGTGCTCTTCGGCGATTCGTTGTGCACCAAAAAAGATCGGTAGGGTGGAATCGCCAGCCTCGTCAAAGATGGCGCAACGACGACCCGATTTAGCCAGAAGACGCGTCAGCGCCGCGGCGATGGTGGTCGAGCCAACGCCGCCCGCCGCGCCATGGATGCTGACGGAAGCGGCCGCCAGCGCGGCAGCGCTCGCGTCCAGCCGGGTATCGTGAACCGGCTTCACGCTCCGCCACAGACTTTGCAGAGCAGCTCGGCTGGCCTCACTTTCGACCAGTTTCGCCAGACTGTGGGAAGGGTGGAGCGTCTCGAGAGTTTCGCCTTCAACGGACGAAGATCTGGAGAGATCCGGGGCGGCTATCGTCGCTATCGCAGACTTTGCCGCAGGTTCCGGCCGCGGGAAAACGCGGTAGTTTTCTCCATCCAGATCGAAGCGTGAGTATAAAGCGAATATGTCGTCAGGTGCTTGTTCAGTCATGATCGTTCTATTAGTGCCCCTTCCGCCTTAGCTGGCTTGGAGGCGTCGTTCAGGTGTAAAGTGCCAGTAATTCAGCTCGTACGTGGCAATCCTTGAGCAGCGCGCGGTGTCTCTTACTTACCCTTCGACAATTTGGGGTGGGAAGCTTAGGAAATCGTGCATCCGCCGGCTTTGCGCCGGCGGAAATTCCAAGGGAGTAGGGTGGGGCCTTTGAAATCTAGGAGGCGGATAACTTCATGCGGTCGAGAACCATAAATAAAGGAAGGGCGACGGCGGCATTAAATGCACCGTGAAGCAGGGTTTGCTGGGGATCAAACGGGACGAGCTGGCCGAGCAGGGCGCGGCGCATCACCCAATAAAAGAAATTGTGAAAAAAGTAGAAGAAGAAACAGAGGACCAGGCGGATCACCGGATTATCCACGTTGAAGCGTTGGCTAACCGAGGCGGCGAAGTATCCCACGAGCGTTTTGGTAATGCCATACATGCCGATGGGTAGATTGGCGGGCGAGAGAGAATCTTCCGACAGGCCTACGAAAGCACCGAAGAGCAGAGCAATGATCGGGCTGGGCCGCATGAGGCCGAAGTAGACGGTCAGCAGGAGCGGCAGTTCGAGCCAGACGGTGCTCGGGATCAGGCGCGGCAAATAAAATTTGCCGATGACGGCGATCAGGGTGAGGGCTCCGAGGGCCACCACCTGGAAGCGGCTGAACCAGTTCTCTCTGGGACGCCGCCGCAGAAGGAGATCGCTGCTCTCGTTCATTGCTGAGGCGGTTGCGCGCCGGCGGCAGGCTCCTGCGGCCGAGGACTTCCGAGGGGCAAGACCGGTCTTGGCGACGCCGGGCGAGGCGCTACGATTTTGGGCGGCGGTACCGGGCCGGAAGGAGTGGCTCCGAGCGTGGGGTTCGCAGGCTGCTTGGCCGTTTGGGCGGGGGCGGGCGTTTTGGCGTTGAAGTTGGGAACACCAGACGCCAGCGCACCAAACACATGGCCCTGGTCTTTGCCGATCTGCTCGTACTTCTGAACCACTTTGTCGGCTTCCGTCTGCACCGTTCCGGGCTGCCCGCCATCGTTCCCCTTTTCATTTGGCGGCGGCGGGAGCATTTTCGCGGCCGAATCGTCGATGACGGGGCCAACCGGGATTTCCTGATGCACTCCTTGAAGGACGACGAGCACTTCTTCGACGCCGCCGGGCGCGCCGCTGAGGTTCAGTTTCACGTCTTTCATGCCCTGGCCGAGCGCGACCGAGACCACGGTGCCGACCGGAAAGCCTTTGGGAAAGATGCGATCTTCACCAGATGTGAAAAACCACTCGCCTACTCCAACCTGATCGCCATCCTGGATCTGTTCCACCGTGCAGCGGCCAGTGCCGCAGTTGAGCACGCCGTGCACGTGGCCTTTTTGGGACTCCACGCCAACCTTGAAGGTGGCGTCGGTCACGAGCAATACCTGCGCGACTAGCGGGTAGACGGCGATCACTTTGCCCACGATGCCGTCGGGCGTGACCACGGCCATTCCTTTTTCGATTCCGCTGGTAGAGCCGCGATCGATGAAGACGGCTTTGGCAGTAGCGACCGTGCTATTGCCGATGACGCGCGCGGCCACTGTCTTGGAGGGCGATTGCCGCTGAAACAGCGTCAAGGCGCGGGCGTGTTCGGCGGTGGAAAGCTGATTGCGGTAGTAGACGTTTTCCATCCGCAGTTGATCGTTGTCGGCCTTCAGCTTGCGGTTTTGCTCGCGCACATCGAGCAGGATGAAATAATCCTGCAAAAAGCCGATGGTGTTATGGCGGATTCCCTCGACCACGCCGGCCATGGGCGTCACCGCGCTGACCGCCCAAACGCGGATGAGGCGCTCATCGCGCGCGGTCTTCACCTGGTAGGCCAAGTAAAGCAATTGCGCTACCACGACAACCAGAAGCACCGTCAGGTTCCGGTAGCGGCTCAACAGAACTTCCATGCTTCTCTTCTCTACTGTAAAGCCGGGAAGACGACGACGCCAAGCATACGTTTGCTATTCAATTGCGATCCGGCGCAGGAGCTTGAAATCGGTAAGCATTTTGCCGGTACCCAATACGACGGAGGCGAGCGGCTCGTCGGCGATCGAGACCGGCAGGCCGGTTTCTTCGCGAATGCGGCGGTCGAGATTTTTGATCAGCGCGCCGCCGCCGGTGAGCACGATGCCACGGTCACTGATGTCGGCGCTCAACTCGGGCGGCGTGCGCTCGAGCGCTACGCGAATGGCGTTCAGGATAGTGGCCACGCAATCGGAGAGCGCGTCGCGGATTTCGCTATCCTCTATGGTCACGGTTTTCGGCACGCCTTCGATCAAGTTGCGGCCCTTGATTTCCATGGTCAGCGGCTTATCCAAGGGATAGGCCGAGCCGATGGTGATCTTGATCTGTTCGGCGGTCCGCTCGCCAATCAGCAGATTGTATTTGCGCTTCAGGTAGTTCATGATGGCGTCGTCCATCTCGTTGCCGGCCACGCGGACCGAACGCGAGTAGACGATGCCCGAGAGAGAAATGACCGCCACATCGGTGGTGCCGCCGCCGATATCGACCACCATGTTGCCTTGCGGCTCGGTGATAGGCAACCCGGCGCCGATGGCCGCCACCATCGCTTGTTCCACCAGATGCACCTCGCTCGCCTTGGCGCGGTATGCCGATTCACTAACGGCGCGCTTTTCCACCTGGGTGATCTCGCTCGGCACGCCGATGACGATGCGGGGATGCACCAGCATCTTGCGGCCGTGCGCCTTTTGGATGAAGTAATTCAGCATCCGCTCGGTGACTTTGAAATCGGCGATCACGCCGTCTTTCATGGGACGGATGGCGACGATGTTGCCCGGGGTCCGGCCCACCATCTCTTTGGCTTCCTTGCCGACCGCCTCAATTTCACCTGTATTCTTGTTAATGGCGACGATCGACGGCTCATTTACCACGATGCCTTTCCCCTTGGCAAATACGAGCGTGTTGGCGGTGCCAAGATCGATTGCGAGATCGGAGGAGATTAGGCTAAAAATAGACCGAAAATTCATGAATTTGGGGGTTTACCTGCGAATAAACTCCGAGGGTAACATAGGGGTAGTCCTCCCGGCAGCATTCCACAAGAACTTTATTTTCAAATGTTTGCGATTTCTTCCCGGCCTCTCCGAATGACACGGCGCGACTGGCTGATTCTTAGTACGGCGCTCCTTCCCGGGGCTTGCAGCCGCCGAAAGGGCGCCGGGTATTTCGGTTATGCGCTGATCGCGACCGCCGGGGAAAACTCGCTTGCCGTGGTCGATCTCACCGCGTTTCGCCTGCTCAAAAGCATCCCGTTAGGTGCGCCTCCGACCGCCGTGGTGCCGGCGGCCGGAGCCCAGTACAGTTACGTGTTAACCCCAACTACCGATAGTGTGCACATTGTGGACGGAAATCTCAAACGGGCCGCGTCGCACCGGCTTGGATCGGGAGTTCGCGGCATTCGGCTTGGTCCGGATGGCCGGGGGCTGGTTGCCATGGCAGCTCGCGAGCTGACGCTGGTTGAGCCGGAGCCGTGGCGCGCCGCGGGACGCTTCCCACTGGAGGCGGAGCCGGTAGATATGGACGTCTCGACAAGCGGCTATGCGGCGGTATCGACGGGAGCCCATGGCGTTGTCGAATTGGTGCACCTGGCTAGCGGGCGTCGCAACCGGGCGCAACTGACGGGGGCCATCGGTGCAGTGCGCTTTCGCGCCGACGGCCAAATGGTGCTGGTGGCCGATTTGCAAAACCGATCGATGGTGGCGCTGGACGTTCCCAGCTTGCGTGTCATCGCCGAGCTACCGCTCGCGATGCGGCCGGATCATCTTTGCTTTTACGGATCGGGGCAACTGTTTGTCAGCGGCGCAGGTCTGGATGGCGTTGCGATTATCTTTCCTTACGACACGATCGAGGTAGAGCAGACGGTGCTCGCCGGCCGCACGCCTGGGGCGATGGCGTGCTCCGACAATCCGGCTTATCTGTTTGTGGGGAGCGACACCGGCTCGGAGGTTTGCATTTTGAACGTGGATGACCGCAAGATGATCGGCCTGGTGGAGGTGGGCGGCAAGCCCGGCTACCTCGCGATTACGCCGGGTAACCAATACGCGCTGGTGCTGGACGCGGACGCGGGCGCGCTGGCGGTGATTCATATTCCGGCGATTCGCATCATTGCGAAGAGGCCGGAGACGGGCGCGGCGCTCTTCACGGTGATTCCGGTGGGGAGCCAGCCGGTGCAGGCGGCGGTTGTGCCGCGGCTTGTTTGAGAGGACTCAGTTGTCGTCGTCATCTTCATCATGGAACTTCTTGGCGGCTCTGACGAAGGGTCCAGGCATCTGGATCTTGCGCTCCCCGGGATAAGCACGCGCCCAGCCGGTGGCCGAATACCAGATGACATGGTTGAGGAAATTCGGATCAACCGAGTCGGCCTTGTCGTATTTGTTCTTCATCACCTCGGCTGTGGCTTTGAGCCAAGCTTTCTGTAACGGAGTATACGCAGCACTTTCCTTGTGCGGTAGATCCGGGCCGTCGTTCAACGGGATGACCGCCGGCAAATGATCGTAAGGCGTCAGGTCGGGCGTATCCTGAAACGCGTCGAACATCGGCGAGGCGACTAAGTCGAACTGGGTCAAAGGCTGCATGCCCAGGATGTTCTCGATCGTACGGTTGATGTTCTCGGCTGTGTAGGTGGTGTGGATCACCTTGCCCTCGCCTGGGGCCTGCGGAACTGCCGTGTAGGGACTGATGATATAGACCGGCTGGCGGTGTCCGTCAACGTGGTCGACACCGTTCTGGCTATCGTCCTCCTCGACGAAGATTGCGGACTGCGCCCAGACCTTGCTATGGCTGATGGCCTCCACGATGCGGCCGAGCGCAAGGTCATTGTCGGCTTCATAGTTGATTGGGTAGGGAAGTCCTTTCTTGGTCCCGGCAGTGTGGTCGTCGGGAAGCCAAAGGATGGTCAGGTTGGGAACCTGGTTCGCCGCATCCAAATGCTCAAAGAGCGGTAGCCAGTAGTCGACGCGATATTGGTCGGGAATCGTGAGATTGAATGGTGGGTAGTGCGGGTCCAGGATTTTGGCCGCTGACGGGACCGGAGAGGTTACGGTAACCGTGCCATCCGGAACGACGCAATCTGAGGCGGCGGCTTTGCCTTCCTTACACAGCGCGGTGCTGTAGAAATCACTCCAGGTATAGCGGGCGCCGTCTGGCTTCGTGCCGACCTTGCCTCCATTGGCCCACTCTCCGAACAGTCTGGCGGAGAGGCCCTTGGCTTCCGCAGCCGTCCATAGAAAACCTTTCGGCGTGTAGGTGAGCGGATCGTCGGCGTCGCCGCCGGGGTACGAACGGATCCAATCCGGCGACAGAATATCGTTCGAATAGAACGAGCCCGACATGACGATCCAGGGGTGGCCGTCCGCCGACTGGCGGCTCGGAGCATAAACGTTATCGAGCAGTGGGAAGCGCTTGACGAATGCATGCTGGTTCGGCAGCGCGGAAGCGAAGACCGCAAGCGACGGATCGCCATTCCCCCACCGCACATCACCGAGCATCTGGTCGTAGGTGCGATTCTCCTTGATGATCAGGAAAGCATGCTTGATGAGCGAAGGTTCACCGATATGCCTGGGAACTGCCACTGGCTTTGCGTTGCGGTCGACGTACTCCGGTCCGACCTGGATGTTCGTAGTCAGACCCCAGTGGTTGTTGTTGATCACCTGTCGCGCGTATTTGGCAAGCCGATCTGCATTTGGCAACGGAATCAGGTTGACTACGCCGGTATCCTGATGCGTGTTAAACGCGGTGGCTCCATGCACGGTACCCAACGCACCTTGTGCGCCCAGGCCTTTGTCATCGGCGACGACAAGCTGTTTATGCGCCGCGTCATAAGCGATGGAAGTCGGAAAATAGCCGGTCGGAATGTAGCCAATGACCGGATTGGTGTCCCGGCCGGAAAGGTTGACGACGGCGATCGCATTAGCCTGCCCCAGGGTGACAAAGGCGCGGCTGTCACCGGCTACGGCGGCCCCGTTTGGCCCGGACCCGAAGGCGCCGCCCGCGATGGGCACGCTGAGATTGATGGTGCGGACGACGTCCCTGGTGTTGAGATCGATGACAGAGAGATTGTCGCTATAGGCATTGGCCACGTAAAGATCCGATCCGGAAATTGTCATGCCGGCGGGATGGAGACCGACTTTGATGGTCTTCACGCTCCTGCCTGCCGCAAGGTCTACAACAGAAACGGTACCGGTGATAGCGAAAGCATCCTTTCGATCGACGACGATTGGCGTGCCATCGGAATCGTTCGTAAAATCCTCGCTGGTGGCCGGACGGCCGCCTTCATTGCTCACATAGGCATATTGGCCCCGGATGACGACGCTGTTCGGCGCATTGCCGACGGGGATCTGGGCGATGAGCTTTGCTGGCGAAGCCGCTAGATCGATCACGCCCAGCATGTTAGTTACGTTCAGCGCGACATAAGCGCGTCTTCCGTCGTCCGAGACTGCGATGCCGCCCGGGTTGATGGATTTCGCATTGTGATACGTGCGGCCATCCGCCGGGGGATGGGGCAGAGTCACGCTCTGGCAGTGGCTTAGATGGCCCGTGTTCGGGTCCACATTGGCGATTTCGACATGATTGTCGTCCTGGCTGAAGAACAGCCTGGAGCCATCCGCGGAATAGGTGATCCCGGTGAAGGAGCCGGCCTTGTTGGAGGTGAAGGCCGTGCCATTAACGATCGTTGGGCTGAATCGCTGGAGAACCTGGCCGGTGACGGTGTTAAACACAATGACCGGTTGCGGCGAGGCCATGAGCAGGACCGCGCCGCTTCTGGTCTTACTGTTCGGATTGAGCGCGATGGCTTTGGCGCGCACCGGCGAGCCAAGCTGCACGACCGTTCCGGCAGGTGTCAGGGTCTGATTGTCCGACACGACGATCGAGCCATCATTTTGCGGACCGACGGTGCGATTGGGAGTATCGACGGAACGGACAGCCTGTGGAGTTCCGGTCAATGCCGAAACAAGGAAGGAAGTAAGCAGGGCCATGAATTTGAACATAGATAGAGCGTCTCGAAATTAGCGGCAAGTAGGGATAACTTGTCTCTCATCATGCAACACCGAGAGGGGGCTCGAGCGCTATAAAGTGTTACCGGCAGGTTAAGAGGATGTTAAAAAAATTTGACATGCCTGAGAGGAACGCGCTATGTTTACGGATGTCAAAAATCTTTGACATGGAGCGATTGTAATGATGACTAGCCTTTCCTACCGGGAGAAGACTCTTTGGGCCTCGCTTGCGGCGGAGCTCGTTGTGTACGGACCTTACTTCTTTCTGCACCAGCAAAACTCTGTGAACAAGGTCGCGGGCATGATTATCGCCATTATCGTGGTCCAAATAATCCTGCAGTCGGTCATTGCCGCACTGACGCGGAATCGGGTAACAGATGAGCGCGATCGGTTGATCGAGCTACGAGGGTATCGTGCCGGCTATCTAGCGCTCGCCTCACTCATGGTGATCGGGCTGGGTATGTTGTGGTTTTACGCGACTGTCGGCCATCTTCGATTGGACAGCCGGATGGTAGGACTTCATTTCCTGAGCGTCTTCTTCGGGATGTTGGTCGTTGCGGATATCACGAAAACCGCCACCCAGATTGCGGCTTACCGGAAGGCGCTCTGATGCCCGCCATACGTAATCAGATTCGAGAACTCCGGGCCCTCCGAGAGATGACGCAGCAGGACCTCGCCGATCACGTGGGCGTCACACGGCAGACGGTGATAGCCATCGAACAAGACAAGTATTCGCCCTCGCTTGAGACTGCGTTCAAAGTGGCAATCGCGCTTGGTGTGCCGCTTGAGCAGTGCTTCCAGTATGACTCTCGCGGTAAGCGCTAACCCGGGCTCCGCGAGCTGCATAGCGTCCCATTGACGGAAACTCGTCCACAATATCGAGTTGCGCGGAAGCCGCCGCGAAGCCGCCGGGATAAAACTACAGGTTCGCGCCGAAAGCGAGCAGACGGCCGTCGCAATCCTTCACCACAAATTCGCGCGAGTGCCACGGCATGTTGGCGAGTCCTCGAGTGAATTCCACGCCCTGGGATGCGTACTCGGCGTAAAGCGCGTCTGCATCTTCGACGAATAGGTAAGCATCGAGCAAGTCGTCCAAATATTTATCGGGATTGCCTGTGGGCGGTTCGGCGCAGCGGAAGTGAATCGCTTGATCGTCTCGCGCAACAATGGCGTAGACTGGCGGACTTTGCCACGTGCCCAGACACGCGAAGCCAAGCTTGTCCTTGTAATAGGCGAGAGTGGCGGGAATGTCCATCGTGAAGAACTGAGGCGCGATCTGACGAATCATTAAACCAACGTCGTAATTGACTCATAAGTATACGCCTGTCTGTTTGATCTTCGTGGCGCATCACGGTTCCGGTTCGACCTCCGGCAATTCGGCGGGATGGTAAGCGAGCCCGTGTGGGTCCTGCCAGCTTACGGAAAAAGCCAGCGCGCGTACGCCATTTTCAAGAGCCCTCCCGGTGTGCACTGCATTGCGTGGAATTCTAATGAAGTCGCCGACCCGGCAAACGCGGGCTTCCGTTTCGATCTGAAGAACTGCCGAACCCTCCAAGATATAGAAGAATTCGTATGTGTCGTGATAGTGCGGCTCAGCACGGACTCCTGGTGCAAGGGTAAATTCCTCAACCGCTTCAAGATAGGTTCCCTTCGTTTCCTCATGTGCTGCGAATTTCGGGATGAAGCTCCAAACCGTGACAGTCTCATGCATGGTTACCGGCGCTATATTCCTAGTTGACAGGATTTCCATGAGTTCTATCCTCCTGCCTTAGCCTAAAGCTTGACGCCGATGTCAATGTCAAGCGAAGATCTTTTCATGCGGATAGGTCGGCTCGCCCAAGCAAGCGGTGTCAGCGCCCGCTCTCTTCGTCACTACGAAAAACGAGGGCTCCTGACGCCGCGCCGTCGTGAGAACGGCTATCGCGACTATTCGGAAGCTGCCCTATTGCAGATTAAGCGGATCCAGTGGCTGCTGTCTGCCGGACTGACAACGAAGGCAATTCGGCGCATGCTACCTTGCGTGCTGGAAGAAGGACCTGCCGTGATCGAATGTCCGACGTTGCGACGTGATCTCGAGAAAGAAGTCGCCCGGTTGGAGGAGCGAATCGAAGCGTTGAAACAGAGCCGCAATCTGCTGCAACGTGCGCTAGGCGGCAGCCGAGCGCGATGACGGACCGGCCAGTTCTTCACAGCCCCGCAAACCAAGCCGGCGAATTATCGGCGGTTTGCAAACCGGCAAGTGGGATCGGTAAGGAGTGTCCTTCAACCCGAGCCCGCACGTTTCTGTTCGGTACGTGGTTCCCGCGTATTGCGTCCATTTTCGGCGCGGTGCCGTGCTCCCCAAGCGGCCATCAGTCCGAGTATGGGTTTCAGCGTCTCCCCATGTGGAGTTAGTGCGTACTCGACTCTCGGCGGCTTCTCAACGTAATCTTTTCTTCGAACCAAACCGTCGCGCTCCAACTCCCTGAGTTGTTGCGTTAGCATCTTCTTGCTTACTCCCTCAATACGCCGCTGGAGCACGCCCGTTCTTTGAGGTCCGCGCTTCAAATAATAGAGAATCAGCGTCTTCCACTTACCTTCGATCAGATCCACTGTCCACTTGACCGGACATTCGTTCGCGCGCATACCGAAAGCATACTGCGCGCCGGTAACCAAAAAGTGCCTACTTGCCGCGAACAACGAACCGCCGCATACTGGAGCTGCCCACACGTTTAGGGGGCATAAACAGGAGCAGGTAGAGTTGAAAATCATTGCATACGATCGCTTCAAACCCGGTGTCACCATGGAGACGATCCAGCCCCTGCTTCGGGAAGAAGTATCCAATGTCTGGCGCCTTTGGAAAGCAGGAATTGTGCGTGAAAATTATGCCCGCGCTGACGAACCGGGCGTCATCATCGTTTTCGAACTGGATAGCGTCGAGCAGGTCCAGAAGTACGTCGCCGATTTTCCCCTCTCGAAGGCCGGGTATCTCGAATGGTTCTACATCCCGCTGCAAGCTCCCTTGCCGATCGAGAGTCTCATGAAAGACACCGTGGATGTCGCAGAACCTTTCGATCGCACCAGACCGAGCCGGACTCAATAGCCGGAACCATATCACGGAAACCATGCACCAGACATTTGGGTTGAATATCCCGCAAACACTCGCCGAGATGTGCGATCCGCGCACAATGGCCATTGTTGTTTATGACATGCAGATTGGAGTGGTGAAGCAGATCAAGAATGGACCGGATATCACGAGCAAAGTGGTCGAGGTCGTCTCCGCAGCCCGCAACGGGGGCTTCCGAGTTTTTTTTACGCGCTACATGACGCTACCGAAGGAAATGGCCGGAATCGCTCAGCTCCGGATGGCCATGGCCTGGCAGCGTGTTGCTTCTCCCGAGTTGATCCAAACTATTTTTCAACCCAGCTCAGCAGCCTTTCCACTGGTTCCTGAGCTTGCCCCGCGCGTGAGCGAAGCGGTCTTCGATCGTATAACGATGTCCGCGTTTGAAGGTAATCCTCTGACGATTGCGCTGCGCGATTGCGGAATTGTCTCCGTCGCTCTCGTGGGCGTGGCGCTCGAAGTCGGCATCGAGCCCTCGGTACGTCACGCCGCCGACCTCGGGTTTATTCCAATCGTTATCACCGACGCTTGTGGCGCCGGTCACGAAGACGCCGCGAAGCGCTCCATTGAGAGTCTCAAGTTCGCAGGAGATGCGGTTTTCACAGACGTTGCTACTATCTCGGCCCTGCTAAGCCGAAAATAGTGTCCGATACGCCGGCGTTACTTCACGGTTCCGGCCGGTGAACGATTACGGACTGTTCAAGTCCATGATGAACAACAACTTAGGATGTAGTTTTTCGTTGACAGAGTCGCTAGTTTAGGTAAGGATCAAGACAGGAGGCTTAACATGTTACACGTTCAAAATGGTCAATGCGGTTTGTGCACGCATTTTGGGGAAGGTCATGCAAATCCTGTCCTGATGCAGATCCGCGTGTCGCAGGAAGCCAAGGAAGATTTACTCGAAGATTGCGGTCATCCCAAGCATGCTCCGCTTCACTTGAAAGTCACGGCTGTTAGCAAATGCGACGGCTTCGAGCCCACGAAGCACTAGTTTTCTCCGTTCGCTGACAGCAGGAATTCCTATCCGACATAGCCAAGCCGGAGATAGCGTCCGGTACACCGGCGTTACTTCGAGCAGCAGCCTGCGTACTCTATTTGCTCGTGCCAACTCATGGGGCGGCCTTCTGGAATGAAATCAAATAGGTTCCAGAGCGGTTCCAATGTGCCTACGTGGCGCGGGTCCTGATTGGGGTCGGTTGGAGCGTAGAGCATCTCCGAACTCCAGAAGTGCCGGATGTGTCCGCGGTCGCGATGAAAGACGGTGAGCATAGGCATCTGGAAACCCTCGGGCGTTTCGGCATGGTAATCCCGCTTAAAGTTGTTTTGCGCCGCGGAGAGCAAGCGCAAATTCCACCAACCACGCTCTCTTGCGATGGCGGTGATCCGGTCGATCGGAGCTTTGGCTACAACGGCAAAGTTCATGTTCTGCTGTACGTGCGGGGCGGCGCCGTCCAGTTGATCGAGAAGAGCAATACAGGACGGGCAAGGCCCTTGATCAAGCGGGAGTTGAGCCAGAGCGCCATTGGCCGGTCCGGGACGATGATCGTCCGGATAACGAGGGAACATAAAGTTGTAGATGACAAGCGAGTCTTTGCCGGGCGCAAAGAGTTCCGACAGCCTGACCTCCACCACGGTTCCGTCCGTGCCAGCGGATCGGAAGACATAGTCTTCCGGCACTTCCCCACCTTGCGGAAGTGAACGCCGGGCAATCGCTACCTCTTCCATAACGCGGCGGAGCTCTATTTCTTTCTCGAGCAGACGATCGCGGGCCACTCTGTACTCGAAAGATTCGCCGGGCGTTTTCATGCTGTTCATCTTAGCGCGCGATTGAAGCCCTAAAGCTCACGCACGCTACAATCTTTTTACGCCCGAGGTAGCCACGCTTGACAGTTAGGCAAGCAAGAGAGGCGGCGCGGCGGTGGATGATCGAGGAAGCGAGCGGTATGCCAGGATTCCGCGGAGCGTATACGGCCGGCTCGACGAACTGGCTCTCCGATGATGCAGAGCTGACGGGCGCATCCGATCTCGATATCATGATCGTTCTCGCGGATGGGAGCCAGGCTTGCCCGCGTGACAAGTTCATCTATCGTGACACACTTCTCGAAGCTTCTCATCTGCGAAGCGATCAGTTTCAATCGCCTGACCGGATTTTGAGTGATTATCACGTAGCGCCGAGTTTTCGGACGACGAAAATCATGTTCGATCCATTCGGCCACCTGACTCCGCTATTGGCGGCGGTTTCCCGGGACTACCACAAACGACACTGGGTCCGTCAGCGCCGCAACGACGCCAGGGAGAAGATTCTGGGATATCTCCGGTCGATCCACGAGGGAGCGGCCCTTCATGAACAAGTAATGGCGCTCCTTTTTGCGGCAGGCATAACGACCCACGTCCTGCTGGTAGCGGGTCTTGGGAATCCCACCGTGCGTGCGCGGTACGTGGCAGTACGAGAGCTACTGACTGACTATGATCTGCTTGAATTCCACGAAACGCTATTGGAGTTGCTGGGGGCCGCTCGAATCAGCCCGGGACAAGCCAATCATCATCTTGCCACGCTCGCGGAGGTCTTCGACGCAGCCAGGAGAGCGATCAAGACACCGTTTCCATTCGGATCGGACATTAGCGATAACGCCCGCCCTATCGCGATCGATGGCAGCTTGGAACTGATTGCGCGCGGCTACCATCGGGAAGCGATGTTCTGGATCGGCGTCACTCATTCCCGGTGTCAGACCGTGCTCTCGCGTGACGCGCCGGGCGATTTGATGCGAAGCTTTCACGAGAGCTTTCAAGAGCTGGCCGGCGACCTTGGGATGGGTACATTCGGTGAAATTCGCGGGCGCGGCGCAGAGATCGAGCGAATGCTTCCTCAGCTCTGCGATCTGGCGGAAAGTATTATCGCGGCAAACGGCGAAATCGAGGATGATTGATACCGGCCATGAGGGTTAGTCATGACGAAGCACGGTCATGGGGTCCAATTGCGCCGCTCGGCGAGCGGGAAGGTAGCAGGCGCAAAGGGCTGCGACTACAAGACAGAGCGAAGCAGCTACAAACGTCCACGGGTCGGTCGCCCGCACACCATAGAGCAGGTGCGAAAAGCTCGATAGGACTCGGGTGAGGATTGAGGCTGCCACGGCGCCGATGGCGACGCCGATTAGCGCAAGTCGAAGGCCTCGTCCAATTAGCATTTGCAGAACGTCCCGCCTTACAGCCCCGAGGGCCATGCGGACCCCGATCTCCGGCATGCGTTGTGCTGTCGAGTAAGAGATCATGGCATAGATTCCGACAGTCGCGAGCAGCAAAGCCAACGCCGCAAATGCAACCAGCAGAATCATCGGAAAGCGCTCGTGCGCCATCGACTCCGAAACCAGATCGTGCATGGTGCGGATGTTATAAACCGGCTGATCGCCGCTCGCTCCATACACGGCGTTCTTGATAGCAGGTATCACAGCGGCAGGATTGAGCGGAGTGCGTACCGCGAATGTGACCTCGTCGCGAAAGATGGGCAAGCCTTCATCGGGAAGTTGATAGAAGGAGTAGTAAATCTGCGGTTTCTCGCCGTTCGAGCCGTCCATCCCATGCTGTTCGATATGACCGACCACCCCCACAATCCGCACGGCCACAGCGCCGGCCGCGCCCCAATGAGGAATTGTTATGGTCTGACCCACAGCGTCGCGATCGGGGAAATAGGTGCGTGCCAGCAGATTGTCGATCAGCGCCACCAGTTCCGAATGGATATTGTCCGTCTGCCTTAGAAAGCGGCCGCGCAGCAGCGGGATTTGCATGGTGCGGGGGTAATCGGGCCCAATTGGATAATAGGTGGCCCGCGGGATCTCCGCCATGGACGCCGGTTGGTGTGGGCCGATCCAGAACGGGCCGGAATTGTCGCCGCGGCCGAAGGGCACGAGCGCCGTCAGGTCCGCGGACTCCACGCCAGCAATCTGGCGGATGCGCTCGGTGAGTTGTTGATAGGCGGCGCGCGTAGCTGCCGGGGTCTGTGTCGTGGAAGGGGATAGTCCCACGTGAAAGGTGATGATGTGCTGTGTTTCGAAGCCCGGATTCACGGCCCACAGGTTACGGATGGTACGCAAGAGCAGACCCGCTCCCGATAATAGGACCAGTGCGAGCGCGATTTGTGCGATGGCGAGAACACCTTGCGTGCGCTGATGCTTGGAGGTCGATCCACGGCCTCCTTCTCTTATGCTTGCCTGCAAATCGGCATTTGCCTGTTTGAGCGCCGGCACAATACCGAATAACATCCCCACGGCAATTGAGACGCCAAGCGCGAAGAGGAGCACAGAAGCGTTGACGCCGATGTTCTCGACACGAGGCAGACTTCCCGGCACAGCCGCCAGCACCGCGCTGAGCCCAAGTTTTGCAACCGCCAGCCCGAGAACGCCGCCGGTCAACGATAGAAGCACGCTCTCCGTAATCAATTGCTGAACGATCTGCATGCGGCTGGCGCCCAGCGCTCGTCGAACCGCAAATTCACGCGTGCGTGCCGCCGAGCGCGCAAGTAACAGGTTGGCGACATTCGCACAGGCGATGAGCAAAACAAGGCCGACTGCACCGAGCAGCAATACAAGCGTGCCGCCGACATTGCCCACCAGCTCTTGCTTCAGCGAGACGACAAACGTCCCCTGCCCTTTTTCCGTAGTGGGGTTCAGTTCGTCGATATGCTCCTGCAGCGTGTTCATTTGCGCCTGTGCCTGACCCAAGCTCACCGCAGGCGTCAAGCGTGCAAGACAGAGGATGTTGTGAACCGTACGATCATTTAGGAAAATCGGAGTGGAGCGGCCGATTGGGGTGTAAATATCCGCTTGCTGGTCTTCGAAACGAAATTCGGGCGGCAGAACGCCGATGATCGTATAACCGGCGCCGTTCAAGGTAATCGACTTGCCGATAACCGCGGAGTTTCCGTGAAACCGTTCTTGCCATAGACGATTGCTGATGATTGCCGCGGGCATGCCGCCGATTTGGTTTTCGACGGGAGAAAAGGAATGCCCGAGAGCCAGGTTTACACCTAGAGTGCTGAAGAAACCGGAAGAGATTTCGTAACCGGCAACATGCTCGGGTGAGCCGGGATTTGTCAGGTCAAAGCTGACAGTCTTGAACGCGGCCATTTCCTCGAAGGAGCGTGCATTGCGCTGCCAATCGAGAAAGTCGGGATAGGAAAGGTAAGTCGCGTAATTGAGTTTCCGATTGAAGAGCGCTACGATTACCAGGCGATCGGGTTCTGGATACGGCAGGGGTTTTAGGACGACGCCGTCTAGCGCGCTAAAGATCGCGGTATTTGCCCCGATGCCCAAGGCTAGGGTCAGAATCGCCGCAGCGGCATAGGTGGGTGTCTTGCAGAGAGAGCGGAATGCGTAACGAAGATCGCGCAGGAAGCGATCAAACGGTTCGAACGCTCTTTGGTCCCGGCATTCGTCTTTCGCTAGCTCGAGCGCGCCGAATTCCCGGCGAGCGCGCAATTCCGCTTCTTCTCGATCCAGCCCCTGTTGCATGTAATCGTTGATCTGATTTTCCAGGTGGAAACGAAACTCGGCATGCATCTGCCGTTCCCATCGCCGTTTCTTTAGCCAGGAGTCCCATCTCATTCTTCGACTCCCTCACTCTGCGGTCTCAAGAACGAGCGAAATGGCTTCACACAGGCGGTTCCAGCCGGCCTTCTCCGCGTCCAACTGGCGAAGTCCGATCTTCGTCACGCTGTAAAATTTTGCGGTGCGGCCGCCGTCGGTTGTTTTCCAATCGGACTTGAGCCAGCCTCGCTCCTCCAATCTGTAAAGCGCCGGGTAGAGAGATCCCTGGCGAATCCGAAGCGCATCCTTTGAAATCTGTTGAATGCGCTGGACTATCGCGTATCCGTGGATGGGCCGAAGGGCCGCCACCCGCAAGATCAACATGTCCAATGTTCCTTGGAGAAGCTCGGCGTTGCTGGCGGGACTCTGTGGTTGCCTAGACATTCGAGATATCAGCAATTATATCTAAATGTCTGGGTATTCCAGGTTTGGTTAGGTTTCAGCCGGGAACATCAGCGCGCCAGGCAGCCTGAATGACGGCGAGGCCAGCGACGGCGGCGGTTTCGCTGCGCAAAATCGTTCTGCCTAACGAGCAGTTCTGGAATCCCGCTGCGATCGCTTGCGCGCGTTCTTCGTTTGTCCAGCCGCCTTCCGGACCCAGGAGCAAGGCGACGCGATCGGAGGTCGTTCTCTCGCCGGGCAAGCTTGGCAGAATGGCCGGGGCGTCCGCGCTTTCATCGAGGAGGAGTTTGACGTTCGCTTCGACTTCCAGCGCTTCGGCGAAAGACGAGGCGCGCTGCACTTGCGGCAGGTGGATGCGGCGGGCCTGCTGGCTCGCTTCGAGCGCGATCTTCTGCCAGCGCGCCCGGCGCTTTATGGCCGCCTGGGCCAATCCGCGTTCCGTGCGCGTTGCTTCAAATGGTCGAATCGCCCCTACGCCCAACTCGGTTGCTTTTTCGACCAACCATTCCAAGCGATCGAATTTGATGAGGGCGGCGAGGAGCCAGATTTCAACCGCAGCTTCTTCGGGCGGCAGTTTCTCGAGCACACGAAAGGAAACGAGCGATTTTCGCGCGACTTCGATTTCGGCTGAATATAGGTCGCGATTATCCGAGATTTCGTAGATCTGGCCCACTTCGGCGCGCAGAACACGGACCAGATGGGCGGCGTCATCGCCGGTGAGCTGCGCCGTCCCGCGCCGAACTTCGGGAACAAAAAATCTACGGCGATGGGGCATCACGGTTTGTACAAATGAAGATCGTTTCCCGTGAGTTGCTTTGTGGCGAAGATAATCTGGCCCACGTGCTGCTGTAAATGGCCAACAACTTGATAGATCGCTTCGAGCATGGCGACTTCTTCTTTCTGTGGCGTGGTGCGTTCCGTCAGCCGCTCGGGGGGAAGCTCGGAGAGCACGGCCAGCGCATCGGCGACCGTGCTCTCGAAAACCGCCAAAACCTGGGCTGGAGATTGGCCGCCCTTCGCGGCGAATTCGGCGTCCCGCGTCCGAATGTCCGCCGATCCGCCGATTCCGTGGACGATCCACTGGCGCATATTTCCGCAGAGATGGAGCACCAGATTCCCGATCGAGTTGCAATGCTCGGCGCTGCGCTGCCAAAGCTGCTCTTCCGTTAACTGGGTGAGGCATTGCGCGACGTATTCGCTCATCTGCCGCAGCTTCTTCATCGAGTAGGCCATGAAAAGCCCGGCCACGCCGGATTCCGCGGCGACGATTTGCGCGACGTGGTGGTGCAGATGAACCAGGTAATCTTCGATCAGAAAGGATAGCGTTACGGGGGCGCCGCCTCCGATGCGGCAGGCGGCCTCGAGGCGCTCTTCGGGGATGCGATCGACGACACAACAGAGCAGCTCGTTCTGGCTGCTCCAATGATCGAATAATTCCGTCCATGGCTGCTCCGCGTAGCCATGCAGATCCACCCAACGATTTTGCTCGTAGCCGGGACCTTCGTAAAAGCCGTCGAGCGCGGCGCGTACGAAACGCTGATGATTGTTCAGCGCGGAATCGATGAGATGCCCAAGCAATTCTTTCGGCGACCAACTATCCGCGCGGATTTTTTGCGACGCGCCTTGTTCGCCGATCCTTCTTAGTTGGCTTTCGGCCGCGGTGATTCCACTCCTGAATTGTTTTCCGAGTTCAATAGGCATTTCTATGCTCCCGCAATGCGCAA
>DASYAX010000015.1:0-5752 GCA_036501045.1 Bryobacteraceae bacterium | reverse complement strand
TCCGCGCCGATATCGGCGATTTTTGTGAAGATTCCTCCCGCCACCCGCAGCGCCGCGGCCCCCAGCGACTCGCCGATCGCGAAGCCGATGAAGCACGGTCCGGCATAGTCATGCGGAATGAAGAGCAGGATGAACAGCATCAGCACCAGCTCCACGCTGATCAGCAGCATTCCAATGCTCATGCCGGCTTTGAGCGGTATTTCATAACAGGGGAATGGTTTGCCCCGTAGGCTCGCGAAAGCCGTCCGCGAATTGGCAAACGTGTTGACACGAATCCCGAACCAGGCCACCCCGCAACTGCCGCAAATGCCGATTACGCTGAACATCAGAATGATGAACACTTTCACCGCCGCGAAATGCTGCAGCACTCCAAAATAGAAAACAATCGTAGAGCCGATAAACACTTCGAGAATGACCAGAAACTTGACCTGCGTCACCAGGTACGTCTTGCAAGTCTCGTAAATCAACTCCGAGATCTCGAGCATCGACTTGTGAACCGGCAGATTCTTGAGCTGGCGGTAAATCACTAATCCGAAAAGCAGGCCAAGCGCCACCACGATCAGGCCCCACAGCAGCAACGAGCGGCCATCGATTATGCCCCCGAAAAAGGTCGATTGGCTTAAGTCCGGGAGAACGAGATTCGCTTCTCCACCGGCCGTGCCGGCGCCTTCCTGCGCCAACAATGACGCCGGATTGAGCGGCAGTAGGAGTGCCGCCGGCAGCAACGAAACGAGGTGGCTGGGTATCTTCACTCGGCCTAAGATAGCGCAGCCCTTCCGCCCGTTTCAACTTATACGCTTGATTTCCGGTGAGTTCGGGCTGCTGCGGTCGCTAGGTCACTTCGGACTAGGGCCCAAACGGATGGTGGGGACGGGCAGATTTGAACTGCCGGCCTGCCGCTTAGGAGGCGGCCGCTCTATCCAACTGAGCTACGTCCCCGTCAGTTCGCAGTCTACCAGCGGCGCGTGCCATAATCGCAAACGCAGGAGGAAGAGCACGGATGAGTGCAACGGATGCTCCGGCAGTCACGCCTGAGCGCATTATGCAACTGGTGTGGGGTTATGCGCCGGCAGTGATTCTGGCGGCTGCGATCAACAATAGCGTCTTCGACCTGTTGGACGCCGGGCCGAAAACGGTAGAAGAATTGGCCAAGGCTTCTGGTAGTTCGGAACGCGGCCTGCGCGCCATCCTCAATGCGTTAACTGCCTTTCAATTTGTCGCTAAGACCCCGGACCAGCGCTATGCCCTGACCCCGGAAAGTGCAGCGTTCCTGGTCAGCTCGAAGCCCGGTTACTTGGGCAAGTACGTCGAATTTAACGCCTTGAAGCTTTTGCCAACCTGGCTGCGACTCCCCGACGTGGTGCGAGCCGGCAAGCCGGTGGAAGCGGTCGGGGAAGAGTTCTTTGCGGACCTGGTGGAACCCATTTTCACGGCCAGCTACGCCACCACGCAAACCGCGGCAAAGGCTCTTGACCTGGCAAGCACACAAGGTCCGATCAGCCTTCTCGACATAGGAGCCGGCGCCGGAGTCTGGGGGATTGGCCTCGCGCAGCATTCGCCCCACATTTCCGTGACAGCCGTCGATTGGCCGGCCGTTCTCGACGTCACGAAATGCATGGCGGCGCGCTTTGGCATGCCCCAGCGATTCTCCTATATTGAGGGGAATTTCCAGTCTGTCGATTTCGGCCGTGACCACAATCTGGTCACCGTGGGCCATATTCTCCACGGCGAAGGTGCGGAGGGCTCACGCGCGCTTCTCAAGAAGGCCTTCGATGCATTGGCGCCGGGCGGGCGGATCGTCATCTCCGAATTTCTGGTAAACGATGACCGCACCGGACCGCCCGCGGGCTTGATCTTCGCGGTAAATATGCTGGTCCACACCAACGCCGGCGACACTTTTTCGTTCGAGGAAATCAGCGGCTGGCTGAAGGAAGCCGGCTTCGCTAACGCACGACGGATCGATCCGCCAGGTCCTGTGTCCATCATTTTGGCGGCAAAGCCGTAGCGGGGACTACCAGCGGCTCAGACCCTTTTGGGCGATATCTTTACGGAAGTGCATGTCGTCGAAGCGAACTTGCGCGACCGCTCGATAGGCGTTTTCGATCGCCGATGGCAACGTATCGCCGCCGGCCGTCACGCCCAGTACGCGGCCGCCGCTGGTAATAAGATGACCGCCTTCTTCCCGCGTCCCGGCATGAAAGACCGTAGCGCCGGTTGCTTCCGCTTCTCGAATGCCGGTAATTCGGTCACCGAGGCGCGGCGCATCCGGATAACCTGCCGCGGCGAGCGTGACGCAAACCGAACAGCCGCCCCAGGCACCCGCGGAAACTGCACCCGTGCCGTGCGCAACCATATGTAGCAGGTCCGCGAAGTCGCCGCGATAGCTATGCAGGATCACCTGCGTTTCCGGATCCCCCAACCGCACGTTGAATTCCAGCAGCTTCGGCCCATCGGCGGTCATCATCAAGCCCGCATATAGAAAGCCCGTGAAAGGCGTCCCTTCCTGGCGCATTTGCCGCAGCGCCGGAAGCATGACGCGTTCCATAATCTCGCTGTTCTGGGCGCTGGTCAGAATGCGGCCGTCGGTATAGGCGCCCATACCGCCCGTATTAGGCCCTTGATCGCCATCGAAAACGCGTTTGTGATCTTGGGTCGGTGTCAGCGGCAGCAACAGGTGGCCATTGCTGAGGCCCATGAAACTGACTTCTTCGCCTTCGAGAAACTCTTCGATTACCAGATTCGGCCCCAGCCGCTCGATGGCCCGCTCCGCTTCCGGCCGGTCCTGTGCGATGATCACGCCTTTGCCGGCGGCGAGGCCGTCGGCCTTAATGACCAAAGGAAATGCAAAGTGCTCTATGGCAGAGAGTGCTTGCTGAAAACTGTTTGTCTGCTCCGAGCGCGCGGTGGGAATGCCGGCGCGCGCGAAGAATTGTTTGGCGAAGATCTTCGATCCCTCTAAACGGGCCGCCGCTTGCGTCGGTCCGATGATCTTGAGCCGCCGCCGGTAGAATTGATCGACGATACCCGCCACCAGCGGCGCCTCCGGACCGACGACCGTCAGATCGACGCCATGCGCTTGAGCGATATCGGCGTAGCCGGCGATTTCGCACGGGGCGGGTACGCATACGCCGATCTGCGCGATGCCCGGATTACCGGGACTTGCCACGATTCCTTTCACTTGCGGCGATTGAGCAAGACGCCAGGCGAGCGCGTGTTCGCGGCCTCCGCCGCCGACAATTAAGATCTTCAACGAGAGTTTCCCCAGCTAGAATAACGAATGGATGCAGACGAAGTACGATGCCATCGTGGTCGGCGGCGGGCACGCTGGTTGCGAAGCGGCGCGTGCTTGCGCACGTCTTGGGCTGCGGACCGCTATGGTCGCGATGAATCTCGACCTCATTGCGCAAATGTCCTGCAATCCGGCAATCGGCGGGATCGCCAAGGGTCACCTGGTTCGGGAAATCGACGCTCTGGGCGGTGTGATGGGTGAGTTGACCGATGCCGTGGGCATTCAGTTCCGGCTGCTGAACACCAGCCGCGGTCCGGCGGTCTGGTCGCCGCGTGCTCAATGCGACAAGAAGCAATACCGCATTCGCATGCGGGAGTGGCTCGAAAACGAGCCCAATTTGCGGATTTTACAGGCCGAAGTCGGTGAACTGCTGTTTTTACGGAACGAACCCAATCGCAAAATGGCGGGTGTGCGGCTGAAAGACGGCCGCGATCTGCTGGCTGGCGTGGTTATTGTTACCACCGGCACCTTCTTGAACGGCCTGGCGCATGTGGGAGAGAATAAGCACGCCTGTGGGCGAAACGGCGAAGCGCCATCGAACACCTTAGGTGCGCAGCTTCGCACGCTCGGTTTGCAGTGGACGCGTCTCAAGACCGGCACTCCACCGAGGCTGGACGGCCGAACTATCGATTGGTCGCGCTTCGAAGAACAGCCGGGCGATGCGGTTCCGACGCCATTTTCTTTCCTGACCGAACGGATCGATCGCCCCCAGGTCTGCTGCCATCTCACTTATACGACTGAGGAGACCCATCGCGTATTGAGCGAGAGCATCGCACGATCGCCCCTTTATAGCGGACAGATCGAGGGGATCGGGCCGCGCTACTGCCCGTCGATCGAGGATAAGATCGTCAAATTCCCGGACAAGCGCCGTCACCAGATTTTTCTGGAGCCAGAAGGCCTGGATACGCACGAGATCTACGTGAATGGTATGTCGACCAGCATGCCGATCGATGTGCAGGCCGCGATGGTGGCGTCCATTCCGGGCCTCGAGAACGCCGAGATGATCCGGCCGGGCTACGCGATCGAGTACGATGCCATCGATCCCCGGGAGCTGAAGCATTCGCTCGAGGTCAAATCGATCGAAGGACTTTTCCTGGCCGGGCAGATCAACGGCACGTCTGGTTACGAAGAGGCTGGCTGCCAAGGGCTGATGGCAGGAATCAATGCCGCGTGCCTGGTTAAGAGCGTGGCTGCGCTGACTTTGGCACGCAGTGCCGCCTATACCGGAATTCTGGTCGACGATCTGGTCAATAAAGGCGCGGACGAGCCCTACCGGATGTTTACGTCGCGCGCCGAATTCCGGCTGCATCTCCGGATTGACAATGCGGACGAGCGATTGACGCCGCTGGGGCGGCGCGTCGGGCTGGTGGATGAGGTGCGTTGGAGCCGGTTTTCGCGAAAACAAGAGCAAAAGCAGCGGCTTTTGAGCCTTTTAGGAAAGGTTCGGGCGAGCGCCGTTCCGGAAATTGTAGGATTAGAGGCCGCGACCGATAATCCGACCTTACTGATCTGGCTACGGCGGCCGGAAGCACAGATTTCGCAGCTTGAAAGATGGATTGAGACGCAGTTGGGTGGTCTGCTGCCCCACGGGCTATTGACCACGGTCGAGACCGAATCGAAATACGCGGGCTATATTGCCCAGCAGGAAAGGCAAATCCGGCAGCTTGCCGATGGAGAAGCCCGCTTGATTCCGGCTGGCTTCGCCTATGAGGGAATTCCGGGCCTATCCAATGAAGTTCGGCAGAAGTTGTCCCGGGTGCGACCCACAACGCTGGGCCAAGCGGGCAGAATTCCGGGGGTTACACCGGCTGCCATAGCGGTTTTGGACATTTACCTTAACCTAAGAAGCCCGGCTGTCGTCTGAACGCCCGATGTTTCACGTGAAACATCAAGTTCGTTTCGCAAAATCAATGTTCCACGTGAAACATGTTAGGATGACGCCTGAACGTGGCTCACGTCATTTCTATTGCTAACCAAAAAGGCGGGGTAGGAAAAACCACCACTGCGATCAATTTAGCCGCTGCCCTGGCGGCTTCCGAGCTGAAAGTACTCCTCATCGATTCCGATCCGCAAGGCAACTCCACCACAGGCGTTGGAATCGATAAATCCAGTGAGCGAAAGACCTTATACGATGTCCTGCTGCGGCAAGCCTCGCTCGACGACGTCATTACTACAACAGAATTTGACGATCTCGCCTTGGTTCCCGCCGATCAAAATCTCGTTGCCACCAACCTCGACCTAGTCGACCAGGAAGATCGCGAAAAGCGCCTCGAAACCGCCATTGCGAAGATCAGAGATCGCTATCACTACATCATCATTGACTGTCCGCCGGCGCTCGACCTCTTGACTTTGAATGCGCTTGTCGCCTCGGACTCCGTGCTGGTGCCGATCCAATGCGAATTCTTCGCGCTGGAGGGCATTTCCCAGCTCATGGATACGATCGACCGTATCAAAAGCGCCTTC
>DASYAX010000014.1:0-8041 GCA_036501045.1 Bryobacteraceae bacterium | reverse complement strand
GGCGGGTGCGTTCAGCGATGCCGGGGAACAAATAAAGATGGTAACGAACGTTTTGGAACTTGCTGGGGGCCTGACGGCAATACAGTCTGAAAGCGTGAGTAAGGGGCAGGCCAAAGACGAGCTAAGCGACGGCGATTTGCTACGGCTTTCGGGGAAAGGCGATGAGGAGGCGTTTCTGGTGCTGTACCGGCGTCATCACGGGCCGGTATTCCGCTTCGCGCTGCACATGTCGGGCCGGCTTGAAGTGGCGGAGGAAGTGACGCAAGAGGTTTTTTTGGCGCTGCTCAGCGAAGAACAAGGGTACACCGCGGAGCGCGGAAGCCTGCAAGGGTATCTCATGGGAATGGCGCGGAACAAGGTGCGGCGTCAGATGAGGCGAAGCCGGCTGTTCGCCTCCGTGGCGGACGAGGGCAGCGATTCGGGAACGGAGTTATTGGACGAACTGAGCAAGGAGCAGGAAACGGCGGCGCTGCGGGCGGCGATCCTCAGACTTCCGCCGAACTATCGCGAGGTGATTGTACTTTGCGATGTGGAGGCCATGGAATATATCGAGGCAGCGCGGCAACTGGGCTGCGCGGTCGGGACGGTGAAATCGAGATTGCACCGGGCGCGGGCGATTTTGGCGGCGAGACTGGGCAAGCGGGAAGCGTGCGGCGTATGAATGAACTCGGAAAGGAACTGCGAAAGCTGGCGGCCGCCCTGCCGCAGAGCGCGAGCGAAGACGTTGAGCAGCGGCTATTGACGGCATTTCGAGCGCGGCATAGGGCTGGCAAGCGCTGGTGGATCTATCTGGCGGCAGCCGCCTGCGTGGCGGTGACCGCCGGATTGTTCCTGGCGAGGCCGAAAGCGGTAGCGACGGATCCCTATCCGCCGGCGGGATTTGTGGCTCTGCCTTACGGGCAAAGCGGCGTTCCGATGGAACAGCCGGTAATTGTGCGGGTCGATATTCCCGCTTCCGAGCTGAACGTCATGGGCCTGCCAGCCAGGGCCGGCGGCGGGAACGAGAGGGTGAGCGCGGAGCTGCTGGTTGGGCAGGATGGCGTTGCGCGAGCGGTGCGTTTTGTGCAGTAATGCGGTTTCAGAGAAGGAGACGACAAAGTGTATAAGGCATTCTTAGTGGCGGCAGTTTACACGGGCTGCGCCTTTGGACAAACGGTAACGGCCGCTGGCCCATCTTTGACGATCAGGATGGGCGACATGGCGGAATTCGGACCAATCGGGATCACGACGGCGCTGGCCGGTCCCATGACGACGGTGGTCGGCGCACCGTACTCGGCCCAAGCGGCCACGCAGCGAGTGCAAATCTTAACGGATGGCAATCGCATCGAGCAGACTACGACGAGCAGCGTGGCGCGGGATAGTCAAGGGCGTATGCGACGGGACGAATCGCTGCCCGGTCTGACGCTGAACAATGGCGAAGCGCCGCAGATCGTGATGATTGACGATCCGGTGGCCGGAGTTCACTGGACGCTCGATGCGCAGAGGAAGACGGCCATGAAGATGACGATTCCGGCGGGTAAGGCGGGGGCGTTCGGTTATGCCAGAGCGATGCCGGTTCCAGCGATGCCGCCAGCGGCTTCGTTCAGCATGTCCGACGGCGAGATGGGAGGCATCGTTTCAGCGGGCGGTAAAGGGCAGATGTTCTCGCAGACGTTCTCGAAAAGCGGCGCCGAAGCAGATGTCAGTAAAACGGATCTGGGTATGCAAACAATTGAGGGCGTAACCGCACAAGGCACTCGGATGACGCGAACGATTCCAGCCGGTGAAGTGGGGAACCAGTTACCGATTGTGATTACGACAGAGACGTGGTATTCGCCGGCGCTGAAGGTGCTGGTGATGAGCAAGAGCAGCGATCCACGCATGGGAGAAACGACGTATACGCTCACCAATATCGACCGTTCCGAGCCTGCGGCCAGTTTATTCCAGGTGCCGGCGGATTACACGGTGCGAGACCAGCCCGGGCCGGTGTTCCAGAAATTCAAGAACACCCAATAGCAAACAATTAGTTGACCGGAACGGTTCCTTGCGTCTGGCGCGCCAAGGTGCCCGCTAACTTGAGCAAATCGCCCGGGTGGGCGGAGGTTTCGGGCGTCAGAAACAATACCACGATTCCGGGACGTAGTTTGGTAGCCAGTTCGGCCAAGATCTGGCCATGATCGCCGGGCAAATTGGCCCCCATCACCAGGAGATGAATGGCGCCTTCGAAATGACGGCAAAGTTCCAGTCCCTCGGCACAGGAACTGGTAGCGAGGACGTGATAATCGGCGCCTACCAGAAAATTCCCCAATTCCTGTCTTTCGCGGCGGTTTGAATCCACTAGAAGAGCCGTTTCCTGCAGATAGCGACGATCCGGGCAGCGAGAAATATTTATGGTTCTCATAGAGCTGATGGCTCAGTTTAGGAAAAATTACCGGTATTTAATAGCTAGGATTGTCCATGGGAAGCGGTACAATTGAGACCTCATGCGACCGCGCGTTCTCATCGCTGAAGATCATCAATTGGTCATGGAGGGGATCGGCCGGATTATCGACGGTGAATGCGAAATTGTGGGAACGGTGACTACCGGGCGGCAGGCGGTGCTGTTGGCCGAGGAATTCAAGCCGGATGTAATTCTGTTGGATATTGCGATGCCCCTATTGAATGGCATCGATGCGGCGCGGCAGATTAAGCGAACGACACCCCAGGCAAAAATCATTTTCGTTACTGTACAGTTGAATCGCGACTATGTGAGGGAGGCGTTCGAGGCGGGAGCGTCCGGCTACGTCCTAAAGCAGGCCGCTGCTTCCGAGTTGCTGGCCGCCATCCGCGAAGTGCAGCAAGGGCACTTTTTCTTGTCTTCGCTTATAGCGGAGCGGTTTCTGGGCCACCGTCCCCCCGCCGAGCAAAATCCGTTGAAATTGTTTAGCGTACTAACTGCGCGGCAGCGGGAAGTTCTGCAACTGGTGGCGGAGGGCAAATCGGCAAAGGAAATAGGCGGCGCGCTGACGATTTCGGTAAAAACGGTGGAGTTTCACAAGAAACACCTAATGGAGGAACTCAACCTGCGCAGCACCGCAGAGCTGATTCGCTACGCCTTGGAAAAAGGGCTGGTAGGACCCTGACCTTCGGCCGCAACCGCATCTTCGGCGGCTTCGAGCGGCGCTTGCACCTGAACGGTGGTTCCCTCCCGAGGAGACGACGTGACGCGAAAAGAGGCGCCTATCAGGCGGGCGCGCTCTTCCATGCTGATGAGCCCCAGGCCACGGGTTTCGCTTGGATTGAAGCCTTCGCCGAGGTCGCGAACAACCAGCCGCAGGCCGCTTTTGCTTCCAGTCAGGCTGACTCTGACATGAGTGCGGCCGGCGTGCTTGCTGACGTTCCGTAAAGCTTCCTGGCTAATGCGATAAAGTGTGCCGGCCACCTCGATGGGAAGTTGCGCCGGTACATGGCGATGATTGAAATCCGCGGGCATTCCCTCACGTTCGGCGAACTCCGTCACCAGGCTCCGCAGAGCGCTCGCAAGACCCAGGTCCTCGAGCATGGAGGGATGGAGAGCATGCGAGATGCGCCTGAGATTCTCGGAGAGATCGCTGGCCTGTTGGTGCAGCGACTGCTGATGAAGTTGTTCGGCTTCGCTGGCGAGCATGGCTAAACGCTGACCAATGTCGTCGTGCAATTCGCGCGCCACACGTCTTCGTTCAGCCTCCTGCGAAGTAAAAAGGCTGCCAGTCAGGGCGCGCAATTCCCCTTGAGTACGCTCCAGTTCGGCCTGCGCTCGTTCTATCTCGGCCTGGAGACGCTGCCGCTCTCTCTCAATGAGCAGATCGGCTTGTTTGCGTGAAGTGATATCCTCCACCGTAAGCAGGAGGGCGGGGCCGCCATCCAGTTGAACGGCGCGGCCGTTGATATGGAAGTCGCGGGGATCTTCACCGGCAGTGGAGTGCTCAATGTTAAAATCGGGGCCGCCTTCGGCCAGACTTTTCAATAGTGGCGTGATCGTTTTCATGCCCCAGGCAAGGGATACGAACTCGGGAAACGAGCGCCGCTCGATGCTTTGTTTCTCCAAGGCGGCCAAATCGCGAAAGGCCACGTTGGTAAGGGTGACGCGGAGGTCTCGATCGAGCACAACCAGAGGAATCAGCACGCATTCGATGACGGATTGGGCCATGTCGCGCGCTTCACGCAGGGCGTTTTCGGCGCGGCGGATCTGGTCGATGTCGACGAGGACCAGGACCAGGCCCTCTATTCTGTTCTCGGCGGTGCGATAGGGCCGAATGCGCAGCATATGCCAGCGCCCGTGCCGGTCCTGCACTTCGAGCTCCTTGGTTCCGAGTGTATCGAGAACTTCGAGCAGCACGGACTCGATATCGCCGGTGGCAAGATTGAGGCGAATTTCGGTAATGCGGCGGCCGATATCGGAAGACCGCACATGCATCAAGCGCTCGGCGGGGGGCGTGAAATGACGGATGGTTAAATCGCTCGCGAGCATCAAAACAGGAATGTTGACGCTATTTAGGAGATTCAAAAGATCGTTGCCGGCCTGAAGCAAGTCGGCATTGCGGGTGCGAAGCTCTTCATTAATGGTCTGCAGCTCTTCGTTGATGGATTGGAGCTCTTCTTTGGCGGTTTCAAGCTCCTCGTTCGAAGACTGCAACTCCTCGTTAGATGACTGAATTTCTTCATAGGCGCTAATGAGCTCCTGGTTGCGAGCGTCGCGCTCTTCGATAAGGGAGTGTAGATAAAGCTGAGTCGAACCAAGATCCTCGCGCAGCCGAACGATTTGATGCGCGCGTTCATCGTCGTCCACGGCCGGCTCCGGAGAGTAGTTCGATTCCGTAAGAGCGACGCCGCGATCTGGCGGGGCCAGGAAGACCACAAGATAAAAGGTTTCGCGAGGGGCAGGATTTTGAATGGGGAGTATTTCGATAGAGAGCTGGAGGACCCGATCGCGTTCGCGAAGGCGGATGCCATCGACCTTTACCGGCGCCTTGTCAGAGATGGCGCGTTGGACGGCGTCGCGGAGGGCGGGAGCCAATCCGTTCTTTGCCATACGCAACAGGTTGAAGGTGGGGGCGCCGGGCGAGTGTTCGAGATAAGGCGAGGTGTGACCGCGAACCTGTAGGACGTCCATTTTGCTGTTTATGACGACTCCGGCAGGACCGTAGCGCGTGAGAATCAGGCGATCGGCGGCACGTTGCGTCTCTACCTCACTCCACACATCCGAAGTCATTGGATGGTCGCGATGTGGCAGGCCGGCCAGATCGGGGCTGAACGACGGTGGCACAAAGTCGGGACTCAAACCCATACTTCCGACGCGCTGATAGAACCTATGCTGGCGGTTGGTGGGCAGGAAGAGCTCGGAATGCTCGCGAATGGATTCCGAGCTGCCCAGTAAGAGATAGCCACCGGGGCGTAAGGCGTAGTTGACGGTCTGTAAGATGTGCTTTTGAACCTTAGCGCCGAGATAGATGAGCACATTCCGACAACTGATCAGATCAAGACGGGAGAAGGGTGGATCACTGCACAGATTGTGGCGGGCGAAGATGCAGAGATCGCGGAGGCGTTTGGAAACTTGATAGCCGTTTTCGGTCTTGATGAAGAAGCGGTGCAGCCGATCGGCCGAAACGTCGGCGCTGATGCTCTCGGGATAGATGCCTTGACGAGCTTTTTCGACAGAAAACTCATTGGCGTCTGTACCGAATATTTGGATGGCGGGCTCAGCCTTGTGGTTGGCGAAGTATTCGAGCAAGCAGATGGCAAGGGAATAGACCTCTTCTCCGGTGGAGCAGCCGGCCACCCAGAGGCGCACTGGGCGATCCGTTGCGTGATCCGAGAGAAGAGAGGGCAGGAGCTCGAAGCCAACCGCCTCGAAGACTTCGGGATCGCGAAAAAAACGAGTGACGTTGATCAGCACGTCTTCGTGGAGCTTTTTGACCTCTTGCGGGTCCCTCTGGAGGAATTCCACGTATTCCACCAAGCGGTCAATCTTGTTCAGCAGCATGCGGCGGGCGATACGACGGCGAATCGTGGCCGACTTATAGAGGCGAAAGTCAATTCCCGAGACACTCCGCAACATGGAAAGGATACGGGTAATGTGCTGCGCATCGTCGGGTGCGGCCCTTCGTTGCTCCAGGGCAAGCAGACCAGAGCTCTGAAATTGCCGCGCGAGAAGACCGAGCTCGACGGCGATTTGAGCGGGAGGAAGAATCAAGTCGACGTGATCGACAGCAATTCCACTCCGCGGCATTGCGGCGAACAGCGCCGATTCGGGGCTTTGCACGATGGCGATACCGCCCTCGCCCTTGATGGCGGTCAGACCAAGACTGCCATCGTTATCCATGCCGCTCAAGACCACGCCGATGGCGCGATGTTTTTGATGGGCGGCGAGCGAGCGGAAGAAATGGTCGATGGCCATGGGATTGGGACCGGTCGGGTTCCGTGCCTCGAGGAAAAATTTGCCGTTGGCAAGGGCCACGCGAGTGCCACGCGGGATGACGTACACATTGTTGGGTTCAGGCGCCACGCCCTGACGAATTTCGTGGACCGGCATGGGGCAGCGGCGCGCCAGGATTTCGACCAGATGGCTCTCGTGCTCCGGAGACAAATGACTAATGAGGACGAAAGCCATGCCGGTGTCGGGCGCCATGGCGGCGAGCAACTCGCGGTAGGCTTCCAGGCCGCCGGCTGACGCTCCCACCCCGACGATGGGAAAGGGCAGAAGACCGGACGGAGTTTCGTTCGATGCTTCACTCGCGATGATGTCATCGCCGGAATCGTGCACGGCGATGGGCTGGCTTAAATCGGCGGGACTCTGGGTAGCTTCGTCCAAACCTTATTCTCGCTCAGTTTGGATCAACAAGAAAACGGCGGTTAGCTGTGTTCGCGATGCAGCTCGGCGAGATGCACGGTGTTGGCCATGAGCATGGCGATGGTAAGCGGGCCCACGCCGCCCGGTACCGGTGTATAAGCGGAAGAAAGTTCCTGCATCGCGCGCGGCTCGACGTCGCCGACGAGCGTGCTGCCATTTTTTGCAAAAGCCGCGAGCCGCGCCGGGTCGTGGGCGAAGAGCTTTTCAACCAGTGCTTTGTCTGTGAGCCGGTTCATGCCGACATCGACGACGACGGCTCCGGGCTGGATGTGATCGGCGGTGATGGCCGCCGGTTTACCGATCGCGGCAACCAGTATGTCGGCGCGGCGGCATTCTGCGGCGAGATTTTGCGTGCGCGAATGGCAGATGGTGACGGTGGCGTTTTCGTGCAGCAGCATCAGGGCCAGCGGCTTGCCAACGATGTTGCTGCGGCCCACCACGACGGCATGTTTACCGGCAATTGGTAGGCCATAGCGTTTGAGCATTTCGACGATCCCGGCAGGCGTGCAGGCTCGCGGGGCCGGCTCATTCAAGACCAGAGAACCGAGGCTGTGCACACTGAATCCGTCGACATCGCGCGCGGGATCGATGACGTTGCTTGTGACGAGATCGGCATCGATTTGCTTTGGTAGCGGCATCTGGATCAGAATGCCATCCACCGATTTGTCGTTTGCCAGGGGGGCCAGCAGGGTCAGCAATTCGGCGGTTGTGATGTCGCCGGGCGGTGTGATTTCGATATTGCGAATGCCGAGGTCGCGACAGGCTTTGATTTTATTGCGGACGTAGATTTGAGAGGCGGGATTATCGCCCACCAGGACAACGGCGAGGGCGGGCGCGCGCTGTTTCTTTATGAGCGCAGCGATGCGAGGCTTGAGTTCTTCTTGAATTTCCTGGCTGATTTTCTTTCCATCAAGAACGACCCCGCCCATCCACTCGTGAGGATAACAAAGAGGCGACGCCAGGCGGAACGCTCTTTGGATGAGACGCATCAACTTCGCGGCATTGCCCATAGGCACGGAAAACACCCTCGAAAACGCTATCCCAGGATTGCAAGGAGGCGTATTGACGGGCCGCTTCGCGCATCTGGCGATGCAGGTCTGGGCTGGTCATGAGGTGATTCACAAAGTTGATGAAATCCGAATCGGAGGCCGCGACGTGGCCGGTGATTCCCGATTGCACGAGAAATTTTGGGCC
>DASYAX010000013.1:0-39929 GCA_036501045.1 Bryobacteraceae bacterium | reverse complement strand
ACCAGGTGCCTTATTACGGCGTGACGCCCACAGTTTCCGGCGGCTCTACGACACAATCGATCGCGTTCAGCCTGGACGGCGTGACGAATACAATGTCGTGGATCGAGCGCGGATTGGTCGAGTACCCGCCGCTCGATGGCCTGCAGGAGTTCAAAGTGGTGACCTCCGGGGCGAGCGCGGAGTTCGGCAAAGCCAATCAAGTCATTGTGGTGTCCAAGAGCGGAACGAACGAGCTGCATGGCGAGCTATACGAACAAAACCGCAACCGGGCGCTGGCCGCGAAGAATTTTTTTGCTACGCAACTGGCCGCGCCGCCATACAACCGCAACGAGTACGGCGGGAACTTCGGCGGCCCCATCGTCCTGCCGCACCTTTACGATGGCCGGAACAGGACTTTTTTCTTTCTGAATTACGAGGGATTCAACTTGCTGCAGGCCAACACCAGCTCACAACAGGTGGCCACGGCGGCTGAGCGGCAGGGAGACTTCTCGGGCCTCGCGACGATCACCGATCCGCTGAGCGGCAAGCCTTTCCCGAACAACATGATTCCGACCACCCGCATCAACCCCGTCGATACACGGCTTGGGCAGCTCTATCCGCTACCGGACACAGCCGGCACCGGACCGGCCGGCACGGGGATCAACCTGGTGCAAAACCTGCCGTACGTGTCGGCGGTACAACGCGGATCTTTTCGGATCGATCACCATTTTTCGGACATGACCCAATTGGGATTCTCGTTTCTGCAGGAGAACGTGGGACCTAACCCGTCGCCGGGGCCGGTGAGCACCTTTGGCGGGCTTGCGGGCATCGGCGAGCATCTGACGCTGCCTGTCCTCAGTCTCAATCACTTGTTCAGTCCGAACGTCGTCAGCGAGACGCGGCTCGGCTATCAGCATCAGAGGATTTACCGGACACCGCAGAACTACAATCTCAATTCGCCGTCGATCATTCCTGGGCTGCCGCCGCAATCGATCGATGGCGCTCCGCAGATCACCATAACGAACATCGTAAACATGAGTGAAGCGGGTTCGAGCGATCTACAGCAAGACATCAACCTGATAGAGAACCTGACGGTCGTGCGCGGCTCGCATACCTTAAAAGCGGGCGTTGATTACAGCTTCACGACACATTACAACCTCGCCGAATCGACCCCACAAAGAGGAGCCTATGGCTTTACGGGGCGCTACACCGGCACTGCATTCGCCGATTTTGTTCTCGGATATCCGAATACCACGCAATTGCCGTTGCCGGCCGCCGTCGCCGGGAAGTATGCGGCCAGCCGCTATGGCGCTTTCTTACAAGATGACTGGAAAGTCAATCCACGGCTGACCATCAATCTGGGCGTACGCTACGATCTGCAGGTCATCCGGCCCGTGGTCTACAATCTTGCGTCGTTGTTTATTCCGAGCAAGGGCGAGATTGCGGTGTTTGCGAATAGCATGCCTTCGGCCGCGATTCCGGCGGCGGTGGGCGCGTATCCGGTGGCGCTATCGAAGGATCTCGGGCTTCCCACGAGCCTGATGCAATACCTAGGGCAAAATGTGGCCAACCTTGCGCCGCGAGTTGGCTTGGCCTACATGCTGAGACCGAAGACAGTGTTCCGGAGCGGCTTTGGGGTTTATTACAACGTGTTGCCTTTGAATTACACGCAATCGGCTCAAAACAACGTCCCATTTCTCACGGTGGGAACGTACGAGCAACCATCCGGATTGATTCCCGGATTCACGATGAATAACCCGTTTCCAGGGAACGGCTCGCTACCCGCGAATCCGAACGCCCAGGCCTACGCCACGACCCGCACGCCGTACAACATTCAGTGGAACGGATCGCTCGAACACGAACTTCGCGGCGGCTTGGCGCTGCGCGCAAGCTATGTGGGACAGCGAAACGTGGCACAACTCGGAAATCCGAATATTAATCAACCGGCTCCGTCACCCGGGGCGGTGCAACCGAATCGCCCCTATCAGCCGTTTGCAACCATCTCCTACAACAACGACCCGATTTTCCAGAGCAGCGTTCACGCGCTGCAAGGCGGCCTCGACAAGCGCTACAGCAACGGACTCCTGGTTACGGCGCAATATGCCTACACGCGGGCGATCGGAACGGAAACGTATCAGAACCCCTTCAATTACGACGATTCTCGCGGCAATCTGAGTGGTCTTCGCCGCCACGTGCTGGTGACAAGCTATGTGTACGAACTGCCGTTCGGAAAGGGGAAGCCGTTCTTCTCGGGCGCATCACGCCTCACGAACGCTTTGGTGGGGAACTGGCAATTATCGGGCATCGTTCAGGCGATGTCCGGCTCGCCGTTCTCGCCCACGTTCTCGACGACGGTGGTGGGCTCGGTTGCGGGACGGCCGAATGTAGTGCCCGGCGCCGCTTTGTATCCGGGCCAGCGCACGCTGGCCCAATACTTCAACCCAGCGGCGTTTTCCGTGCCCGCGAATTTTACCTTCGGCAACGCCGGCTATGACCTGCTTTGGGGACCGGGCCAATACACTTGGGACATGGGGGCCGCTAAAAATATTCGGATTCACGAGCGCCTCGGCATCGAGTTGCGCATGGACGCCTTCAGCGTCTTCAATCACCCGACGTTTGGAAACCCGAGCACCGATATCACAAATCTCGCCACGGTGGGAAGAATCACTAGCGCGGGCGGCAACCGGACCGTGCAGTTTGGCGGCAAACTCAGTTTCTGAAGTGAGCAAATAAGAAAAATGAATCGTAGGCGGTTTCTTGCCGGTTCTATTGCATTGCCATTGGCGGCGTTTGAAGCGCAATGGGACGTGGATGGTCAGAAGCAGCGGCGGCAGACCATTGACCGTTTGCATGCGCACGTTTGCGGGCCGTTGTTCAGCGCGGATGGAGGCTGGATCGGTCCGGCTACCGAGAGCACCGGCCGGGTGCGCTTTTGGCATTCGATGTCGCTGCTTGAAATCGAAGCGACGCGCGATAAGGCGAACGCCGTTATTCGGAAGTGTTTCGAAGATCGCGGAAAACTCACCGCGTCTTTTTCCCACTTCGAATATTGCGCCGCCGCCCAGCTCTTAGCCAAGCAAAAGGACAAACTAGCGCCGGATAACCGGAAATCGTTGGCCGCTCTATTGAAGGAGGCGCTCGCCCACCAAGCGCCCATCTATTTCCGGGGTTACAACGACAATTTTCCGGCGATGGAAAATGTGACGGCGCTGCTGGGCGGAGAAGAAGTGGACGATGCGCCTGCGCGGCAACGCGGTTTGGAAGGAATGCGCCGCCTGTTGAAGCTGTTCGAACGGCGAGGGCTTCTTTCCGAATACACCAGCTCTACCTACACTCCCGTCACCCAGCTCTGTTATGCGGATATCGCGGAATATTCGCACGATCCAGAGGCTAGACGACTGGCGCTCGAGATTGAAGGGCACATTTGGCTCGATCTCGCTACGCATTTTCACGCGCCCACAAACATCCTGGCAGGACCGCACTCGCGCGCTTACAACGTCGATAGCGTGGGCCACCTGTATCAAGTACACATGCTGCTTTACCAGGTGTTCGGCGACAAGGTGTGGCTTAACCCGGTGCATTTTTTGTTTCCGCCCGTGCCGAAACAAGTCATCCACCACGATGGAGACGTGGCGTTTATGCAGGCTTCCGACGCATGGATCGCGAGCGGGACCTATCATCCGTCAGCCGGAATTGAGCGGCTCCTTTTTCAAAAGGCCTATCCCGCTCGCGTGTCGGCTACGTCGGAATTTGGAACGGCCGAAATGCCTGTGATGACGAGAGGCGCAGACGGCAAGTTTCAAGCGACCGACGGACTATTGGAGTATCCGTGTGGCGAACTGGTAAGCACGAGCTATCAAACCGAGGATTATGCGGTTGGCAGCGCCACCTGTCAATTCCACGATGGGAATCAGACCGATACTTTTTTCGTGAACTTCAAGCGCGCCGAACGTCCGGCGTCACTCGAGGATACGGGAACGATCTTCTGTCGCTATGCCTGCAACGGCGATGGGCCTGGCGTGCCGTGGCACGATCCGAGAAACCAGACGGGCGAGCGTAGCACGGATTTGTTCGCGGATTCGGGACGAGTGCGTACCGTCCAAAAAGACAATACGGTACTGGCTCTCTATCAGTCGAAGGCGCAATTCCTCGATGATTACAGCGTTCTGCGGCTGGTTCTTGCCGTTCCGGTGTTTTATCGCAGTCTCCGGCGGGTGACGATCGGCGATGGCGCGGGAGCAAATTCGGTAACGCCCGACATTGTGTGGATCGAAGAGGATTACTTATACGCCGCGTTCCGGCCGTTGCTATTGACGAACCACGGACGGCGGTTCGCGGTTTCGGTTCATCAGGACAACGGCTACCTGGCCATTTCGTTCTATAACTACGACGGACCAGCGCGGCGATTTTCGCGCAAAGAGCTGCTCCGGACGTTCAACGGATTTGTGGCCGAGATCGGCAGCAAACGGGAATATGGAAGTTTCGATCGCTTCCGCTCGCACGTGCTCGGAGGACGCGTTGAGGAAGTAGTAGCAGACGGACAGCGAATCACAAAGTACTCGCGTGAAGGAACCGAGTTGGCTCTGTGCCACAGCCTGTATTTCGGTGGAATCAAATATGCCCTGGTGGACGGAAAGGCGCAGCGGAGGCCGCAATTTGAGGCAACCGGAGTAAGCTGACGCTCATCTCTCCGTCATTGTCTGTTCGAGGAAGCGTTTCATGGCGGCAGCCGGGGCAGAGAGATTGGGTATGGCCGGCAAAGCAAACGAGAAGTTTCTGGTCAGCAGGTGTTTTTCGACGTGAATCTTGGCCAAAGTCCGATCGAGGCCACGGCGATCGACAGCCCAAACGGAAGCAAAGCCGATACCTAAGCCGGCTTCGATGCAGGAAAGAATGGCTTCGGTGGAATCGAGCTCCATGGCGATTGTCAGATGGTTCAGGCGCAGCCCGGCCTTCTGGAGACCTTGCTCAATGACACGGCGTGAACCTGAGCCACGTTCGCGCATGAGAAGTGGAACACCCACCAGACTGGCGGCGGGAATGCCGCTTAGCGAAGCCCACTCGTGGCTCTTGGGCACCACGATGACAAGCTCGTCGGCGAACCACGTTTCTACTTTGATCTCACGGGAGCGGGAAGGCCCTTCAATTAACCCGAGACCGAAGCGTCCGGACACAACACCTTCGACGATTCGCTCGGTGTTCTCACTCGAAACGCGAAGATGGATCGAAGGGAACCGGCGAGCGAAGCCCGCCAGGTGCGATGGCAGAACATATTGAGCGATGGTGGTGGAAGCTCCCAGGGCCAGTTCGCCGCTCGCCTCACCCTTAAGCTGGGCGAGCGTATTTTCCGCCTCTTCCGCCATTCGGGCTAGCTGCACCGCGTAAGGCAACAGCGACTTACCAGCTTCGGTGAGGGTCACACCGGTGGCGCGCCGCTCAAAGAGCCTGGCTCCCATTTCGTCTTCGAGGGTTTTGATTTGGAGAGTGATGGCGGGCTGCGTTAAATAGAGCTGCTCAGCCGCCTTGCGGAAGCTGAGATGGCCGGCCACGGCCCGAAAGACCCGGAGACGGAAGTTCTCCAACATGCCCTCCAGCATTCCACAAGCGGCTCAATGGGAGATGCCGAGGGATTATATTTGCTCATGCGCAATCACAATTACTGTTTGGACGGCAGGGCGGGAGCCGATGGATACTCCAGACAGAGGTTCATGGCATGGTGATCCGCCAGCGAGAGCCGGTCAACTTCGAATATCCGTTCGACCGGCTAGACACGTTTCTGACTCCGAACAGCCTGTTTTATATTCGCAGCCATTTCAAGACGCCGGCGCTCGATAGAGAGTCCTACCAATTGCATGTGGACGGAGCTGTGGCGAAGGCGCTCTCGTTCCGATACGGAGAGCTGCGCGATCTACCGGCGGAAAAGCGGGTGGCCACGCTCGAATGCGCAGGCAACAGCCGCATCTTCCTGGTTCCGCAAGTTGAAGGCGCGCAATGGCAATTGGGAGCGGTAGGCAACGCCGAGTGGACGGGGGTACGGCTGAGACATGTGCTCGAGCAGGCAGGATTGGCAGACGACGCCACGGAAATCGTATTCGAGGGCGCCGATCGCGGCAAACCAAAGGAGGCACCGTGTCCACCGGAGCCAATCCTCTACGCGCGCAGTCTCTTGCGGGCTAAAGCGCTTTCCGACGAGGTGCTGGTGGCTTATCAGATGAACGGACAGGACCTGCCGGCAGATCACGGCTATCCGGTGAGGCTGATCGTTCCGGGGCATTACGGGATGGCGTCGGTGAAGTGGCTGACCCGGATTCACGCGATTCGCGGCACCTTTCAGGGCTACTGGCAGACATCCGATTATGCCTATTGGGAGGAAGTTGACGGCGAGCCCGTGCGTGCGCCGCTTTCCGAGATGGCGGTAAAGTCGCAAATTGCGAGGCCAAGCACGTATGAGGTGGTGCCTGGGGGCCAACCTTACAAAGTATTCGGAGCTTGCTGGTGCGGTGCGGCGCAAGTGGAAGAGATCGAGGTGTCGACGGACGGAGGAGCTTCTTGGGTTTCGGCTGAATTCCTGGACGAGCCGCGGCGCTTCGCATGGCGGCGCTGGCAATCGATATGGCAGGTTCCGAAGGAGCCTGGGCGCTATGAGTTGATGGCGCGTGCGAGAGACTCGAATGGGCAGCGGCAGCCGGAGCAGCATAACGCGAACTACGGAACTTACGTGATCAATCATCCATTTGCGATCGAGGTGTTTGTGGACGGTCCGGCGACAGGCGACGGTCCGGGCCATTAATGGGAACAGCGGCACCTACCCATGCAATCCCGGCGACTCTGGACCAGCCGTCCGCTCCCCGATTCTGGCTGGCGGTGACGGGTATTGGAGCGCTGACAGGCCTTGCCGCCGGCTTGCTTACGAAACTTCTGGAATGGGTGCAAGCCGGCCTTTGGGGCGGGGATGGAACGGACATTCTGAGCGCGGCGCAGCAGACGCCGGAACGGCGCATTTTTCTGATCCTGCTTGCGGCCGGAGTGGTGACTGGGCTTGCTCAGATCGTACTGCGAAAACTGTCGAGTGGAAACGATATCGATACCACGGCTGCAATCTGGTTCCATGCCGGCAGGCTGCTGTCGCTGCGCACTCTCGGCAGCGCGGTTCTCTCGGTGGTGGTGGTCGGGATGGGCGTTTCCCTAGGGAGGGAAGGGGCGCCGAAGCAAGCCGGCGCGGTATTTGCTAACTTCTTCTCCGACCTGGGCCGGTTGTCGGATGAGCAACGACGGCTGCTGGTGGCTTGCGGCGCCGGAGCCGGGATGGCCGCTGCCTACGGAGTGCCGTTGGGCGGCGCATTATTCGCGATCGAAGTCGTGCGCGGCGCGCTGGCGCTGCGCTTTATTTTGCCCGCTCTGCTCTGCTCGGCAATCGCCACCGCGGTGGCATGGACCCTGCTTCCCAATGCGCCGACTTACCGCATTCCGGAATATCCGAATTCCCACTTAGGCCTGATTTTTGCAGTGTTGTGCGGTGTGGCGGCGGGGCCGTTTTCGGTTCTTTATGTCCGCCTGGTACGGTGGGCGGAACGCAGCAAACCGTCAGGATGGCAGAGGATCGTGCGGCCAGTCTTGGGCTTGGCCTTACTCGGTCTGGCCGCCACGCGATTCCCCCAGATTTTGGGTAACGGCCGGGATATTTCTCAACTTCTGTTTATCGGTACAGTTCCTGTTGGTTTGGCTGCTCTCTTGCTTATGCTGAAGCCTGGGGCGATTTTGTTGTGCATTGGCTCGGGCGTTCCCGGAGGGCTGTTTACGCCTTCGCTCACTTCGGGCGCTTTGCTTGGATCGGTTCTGGGCTATTTGTGGTCCTACGCATTCCCGGCGGTTCCGCTTGGATTGTGCGGACTACTTGGCGCAGGAGCAGTTTTGTCGGCGACGACGCAGGGTCCTCTCTCGGCGGTTGTTCTGCTGACGGAACTAATTGGCCACGATCGTTCGTTCGTCCTGCCGCTGCTGTTGGCTGGAACCGTGGCCACGATGATCTCGCGGTCGATCGAGCCCCGGTCGATTTACGACGCGCGGCTCACCGACGAACAGATTCGGATCCGGCAGCGTTTGCGCGACAAGGCACAAGTGGGACCTGAACTGTCACCCGATTAGGGCTTAGGATCATTGTGCTTCGACTATATCCCGTCTCCCTAACGACTTACTCTTACTTTCGAAAAGGCTCGGGCTGTGCAGCACATCGCCGTTCACCTTTGCCTGTGGCGTGGATCCCCAGCGCAGTAGGGCGGCTTGCAAATCCTCGACACGAATCGGCTTGGATATGTAGTCGTCCATTCCCGCTTCCAGGCATTTTTCTCTGTCTCCTTGCATGGCATTGCCCGTCATGGCAATGATGCGGGGACGGCCAGCGCCGCCCCAGCGCCGATGCAGCTCGCGCGCGGCGGCATAACCGTCCATCTCGGGCATTTGCACATCGAGAAAGACGATATCGTAGGGTTGGCGGTCGAGCGCCTGGAGCACCTCTAAACCGTTGTTGGCCAACTCGGCGCGGTATCCAAGCTTCTCCAGAAAGCCGCGCCCCACTTTCTGATTAATCCGATTGTCGTCTGCCATCAAGATTCGCAAAGGCAGGCGGGAAGCCAAGGAAGGATCGAACACCGATACCACTGGCGCCTTTCGAGGAGAGCTCAGCCGCCGATCAAAACTTTGGGTTAACGCTTCTAATAACTGAAGGGGACGGATTGGTTTGTATATCGATACGGACACATGGGTTGCCGCCGCCCGAGGGTCGCCCGCGCGTAAGTGAGCCGATGTGAGTAGTAGTAAGTGAAGCGAGTTACCGTTAGGGAGGCCCCGCACGGTTTCCGCAAATGCAAGCCCATCGACTTTGGGGAGTTGTAAATCCAGAATTACAGCCTCAATCGTATTGTCTTGCCGGAGCGCCGCAATGGCTTTCTCCGTTGTTGCGACGGCAGTGGCCCGCATCCCAAATCGATCTAGCCAGCCCATTAGAATTTGTTGGCTGCTGGCGTTGTCTTCGACAACTAATATGTGACGGCCGGCCAACTGTGGACGGGCTTTTTCCCAGGGGACGTGCAATCCGCCGGTCGCCGGCTTGCACTGGAGTGTGAAGTAAAAGCTACTGCCCTGGCCCGCTTCGCTTTCCACCCACATCTGACCGCCCATGGATTCCGCGAGGCGCTTACTGATGACCAGGCCCAGCCCGGTGCCACCGAAGTGTCTGGTGGTCGAGCTATCGACCTGGCTAAAAGCCTTGAAGAGGCGGGATTGTTTTTCGCTGGAAATACCAATTCCCGTGTCTCGCACTGAGAAACGCAGCATCGGTGATGGCCCCTCTATCAGATCTCCTCTGATCATCACCTCGCCTTCATTGGTAAATTTGACGGCGTTTCCAGCCAGATTCACCAGAATCTGCCGCAGCCTGGTTATGTCTCCGACGATCGTGACCGGGACCGTGTCGCCCAGCGTATAGCCGAGATCCAGTTTCTTCTCGGCGGCCTTAGGAGCCAACAGCTCCAGGGATTCTTCGACGCAGGTCCGGACGTCAAACGGATGCTCTTCGAGTTCGAGCCGGCCGGCCTCAATCTTAGAAAAATCCAAAATATCATTGACGATGGTAATGAGTGAATCCGCCGAACTGTGTATTGTTTCGACATAGTCGCGTTGTTCGTCGGTTAGCTCCGTCTCGAGTAAGAGAGTGGTCATTCCCGCGACGCCATTCATCGGCATTCGGATTTCATGACTCATGTTGGCGATAAACTCCGCTTTGACCCGGGTAGCGTCCTCTAAGTTCTGATTAACCGCAATCAACGTCGTATTACTGGCCAGCAATTGTTGCTGACTTTCCCTTAAGGCCCGAAAAGCGGCGTCCCGCTGAAGCTGAGCGATGTACGCTTTTGAGTGATATCTAATACGGGCCATTAATTCAATTTTGTCGGGCAACTTCACCAGATAATCGTTTGCACCGGCGGCAAATGCCTGGCTTTTGATTTCGGAATCCTCCTCCGAGGAGAGCACGATAATGGGTGTTTCAGCGGTTGATGGATTGGCGCGGAAGAGGCGGACGAGATCCAATCCGTCGATGGAGGGCATGGTCAGGTCCTGGAGAATGACGGATGGCTTGATCTTGTCAGCTTGGTCTATCGCTTCGGCAGGATGGGCACAATAGTGAAGATCGATGTCAGGCGAATCAGCGAGCAGACGGCGAACCGCGTGCGCCACTATGGCTTGATCGTCCACAAGCAGGACCATCGTTGAAAAATCGTTGCTCAGAAGCGGTTCACTTATCTGTAGATCTTGGTTTTCCATCCTTCTATTCCTCTTATGTCTTTGACAATCTGACGAAGCTCATCAATTCTCCCGCTATTTCGTTTATGGGAAGAATTTTGGCCGCGGCGCCCAACTCGGCCGCGGCCTTGGGCATGCCGTAGACCACGCAACTTGACGCATCCTGGGCGATGGTCGCATGACCCGCATCGCGCATATTCTTTAGGCCGTTAGCACCGTCTTTTCCCATCCCGGTCAGCAGGATACCCACGGCGCCACCCCTCCAATGGCTAACGACACTTTCGAAGAAAACATCGATGGACGGGCGATAATAGCGATCCCGCGGCTCGGGAGTGTAGCCAAGCGACTGCGAGTTAGCGAAAACGAGATGGTCGTTCGTACCGGCGATCAGAGCTGTATTCACTTGAACGGGTTCGCCGTGGCGGGCGACCCGAACGGAAACGCTGGACCGATGGTTCAGCCAGCCAACCATGGACGGTGCAAACTGAGCGTCAAGATGTTGAATGATGACAATCGCCGCCGGGAAATCATGGGGCAGGCCGCCCAGGATAGTGGCCAAAGCCGCCGGGCCGCCGGCGGAAGCTCCGATTGCAACCAGGAGGCCGCTTTGGTTTGAGCGCAAGAATTGTTCATCTGCCGGGACCGTCTTCGGATCTTGACGAGCGCTGTCGTCCAAGGCGAAGCGCCTCAGCGCATCAATTTTGAATTTGAGCGCCAACGCCCCTTGCATCTGTCCATCGCCTGCGAGGACGGGTGTTTGTACGGCATCGAGGGCGCCGGCGCCCAGCGCCTCAAAGACCTTTGCACAGTGACCCTCGACGGTGGCGGTTACGACCAGAATTGCGCAGGGCGTTTGAGCCATGATTTGGCGTGTGGCCTCGGCGCCATCCATAACCGGCATCACTAGGTCCATCAAAATGAGATCCGGCTTGTCACGCCTGCACATTTGAACCGCTTCGGAGCCGTCGCGCGCGATCCACGCCACGTGATAACCGGGCACGCTAATGAGAACCCTTCGCAGAGCCTCGGCAGCTATCGGCGTATCGTTTACGATGGCTATCCTCACGAGCGAGCGTCCCCGATCAAATCGTTAACAACCCGCAGCAGTGTTTCGTCGTGAAAGCTAGCTTTAGTCAAGTAATAATCGGCGCCAGCCTCGAGCCCCCGACTGCGATCCTCCTGCCGGTCCTTATAGGAGACGATCATGACTGGCAGCGTCTGAAGCCGGCTGTCCTTCCGGATCAGTTTGAGTAGTTCTATGCCATCCATACGCGGCATGTCGACATCGGTTATCACCAGGTGGTAGTGGCCAGTTCGCGCGGCGTTCCAACCGTCCATGCCGTCTACGGCGACGTCCACTGCGAATCCCCTGCTATCGAGTAGCTTGCGTTCCAATTCGCGCACCGTCAAAGAGTCATCCACAACCAGCACCCGTTTTTGTTCCTTCGCCTCCCTGCCCGTGGCAGAGAACATGCCGGACAGGCGTTGCCGGGATGCCAGGTTTTCGATCGATTGCTTCACGTCGTCGACATCCAGAATGAGTACTGGCGATCCATCGGGCATGAGCGCTGCGGAACTAAAATTCCTTACCTTGCCCAGACGCGGGTCCAGAGAGCGAACCACTAATTCCCGTTCTCCGAGAAAACGGTCTATCAGCAGTCCATAGCGGGCTCCCTTGTCGCCGAGCACTACGATAGAAGCCTCGGAAGCGGAAGACGGGGATCCCTCCAACTCCAGAACCTGGTGGGCGGTCACTAACCCGATCTGTTCGTCCCCGAGTACAAAATGCTGGCGTCCTTGCAGCGATTCGATTCGCTCTTTCGGCAGTTTCAGAGCCCTCTCCACTCGGGCTAAAGGAAAGGCATACGGTTCGCCTCCTATTTCGACAAGCAGTGTTCGAACCACCGAGCGGGTGATCGGCAATTCGAATTGAAAGCGTGTTCCGTGGTTCCGCCGGGAGGAGGTCCGCACCCGGCCACCGACCTCCTTAACCATCGTTTGCACCACATCGAGCCCGACACCCCGGCCGGAGATTTCCGAAACGGACTCCTTCAGCGTGAAACCGGGGAGAAATAGAAACTCGAGCAATTCGGCCTGGCTCATCTTCCGCGCGATCTCGGGAGTATTTAGACCCCTACGAATGACGCTATTCCGAACGGCATTCGGGTCTATCCCACGCCCGTCATCGGACACTGTGATGAGAAGCATGCCGGCACTGTGACAGGCGTGCAGTTCGAGAGTTCCTTCCTCGGGCTTGCCTTTCTCCCGCCGCTCAACCGGAGATTCGATACCGTGGTCGAGCGCGTTTCGTAACAGGTGATCAAGGGGCGCCGTGAGCTTGTCGAGGATATCCCGATCAACCGGTGTCGCCTCACCCTTGATCTCAAACCGCACGGTCTTGCCAAGAGAGCGGGCGACATCCCGTACCATCCGTTGAAGTCCTTGAACTCCATCGGCAAACGGTCTCATGCGACAGTCCAGTACCTCGTGGTAAAGGCGTCCGGAGAAACTCGCGAAGCGACGATTGAATAACTCGAGATCCTGCAGGCGCTCTGCGAGAGATCGCTGACAGCTGGCGACCCGATCCTCAAGCCCGCCCCAGCGTTGATTTGCCTGTTCGCTCAGGCCCGCTGGAAGAACGTCCCGCAACTCCTCCAAGCATTGTCCGAGTTGACGATGAAGCCTCTTCAATCGCAACATACCAGCGGAAAAGGAATCCAACCATCGTGCCGCCAAAAGAGCTTCGCCCGCCAGCCCCATCAAATGATCCAGGTTGCCGGCAGTGACTCGCAACACGCGATCCGAGGCGGACGCCAGGTTCTTCCCGGCGTCGGGCGCTCTAACCGTGTCCGCTTGCGAATCAGCCACAACGGGCGCAGCTTGTGAGGATTCGACACGACCCCGCTCCGGCTGACCCAAAGCTTCCGCCAGCGATGAAAGCGAGCGTACGAACGCTTCGATTTCGCCGCGTTGCGCGGCCTCCCAGCCTTCGAGAGCTTCATCCGGAATCTGCGCATTGCGGTTCAGCAGATCGATCCCGGCGAGCAAAGAGTCGATTGCCGCCGCCGGAAGAATGCACTTCTTTTCTTGCACCGCGACGAAGCAATCCTCCATCGCGTGCGCAACCTGAACAGCGGCCTTACGGCCCACGATACGGGCAGCTCCCTTTAAGGAATGAGCGGCGCGCATCAACTCTTTCAAGCGCTGAGCGGCATCTTTATCCTTCTCCAACGCCAGCAATCCCTCGGTCAGGAGGATCGACTGCGTTTCCACTTCCGAGCGAAACAGCTCCAGCATCGACAGATCACTGAAGTCTCCTGGAACTTGTTTGCTCATGCGATGCCCTTCTCCACTGCACGAAACAAGAGCTCGGCGTCCATGCAGCCCACCGTCTTGCCTTCCCAAGGCAGGACCCCAACGACGTAGTTTGCCGAGCCTGTTTTGGCCAATGTGGCGGGAACATCACGCAGGTCCTTCGGATGGTAGCGATGTACCCCGAAGACCTCGTCGACCGGAAACACTAACCGGCTGCCGTTCCGGGTGCAAATCAGCAGCCGCCCAGGCGACGGCGCCGTCCGGTCGCGGCCGGCCGCGGAGGTTTTCTCTAACTGCAGCAGCGCCCCGAGCGAGATTGAGAGAAGCAGCTCTCCGCGGATGTTGACCAGGCCGTTCAATATTCCGTTACGCCGATGAGGCAGCGCATGTGTCGGGGAATGATCCTCCACACCTTGAAACATCTCGGTCGGCAATGCCCACCATTCCCTGGCGATACGGAAGATCACGATGGACCGGGTACCGGCTTCAACCGGTTTGTTCTTCTCCGCGGCAACGTGGGAGGTTCGCTCCCGAAGATATTCCTCGGAAATGGCTCGATCCAACAGGCTCACGAAGATCCATCCTTCCGATGCCCCTCGATGCGGCGAGCACGCTCACGAAGACGCGCCGCCGCTGCGCTGTCTCCCTGAGTTTCAATCAACAGGGCCAGATGCATCAACGCCTGCAGGTGGTCAGGCTCCAGATACAGCACTTTTCGGTAATACGCGGCAGCGGCCGGCCGGTCGCCAACTGCATCGCGCAACACACCGAGAAGATAATACGGTTCCGCGTCGGGACCATGCTGCCGCAAATAGCTTTCGCAACATTCGGCGGCTTTACGCAATTGCCCGGCATCAGCAAGGCTGCGGGCGGTTGATAAATCGGCAGGCGGCGCGGGAGGGGGTGGCGGCACGGATAACGGGAGACGATCTGCCTTTACCGGACTTGGCGTTCGCGCCGGGAGCGGCTTCTTCGGCGCCTTCACAAAGACCGGACGAATCTCAGGCGCGGCTTCGCTCTGCGGTTTCCGGTTCTTTCGGAAGGCAAAGGACATTGCCTGGTTCACCGACGTAAACCCGCTGCAACTGGCCAGAAAGGCTTCCGCTGGACCGACGAATAGGAGTCCGGAATCCACCAGCAGGCGGCCAAGCGTTCGCATGGCTTGCTCTTGTCTCTCGCGATCGAAATAGATCAGCAGATTCCGGCAAAATACGACGTCATACGGCTCGTCGGCGATGCGGAATTCGCTGTAAAGAAGATTTCCCTGGTGAAACCTCACTTTGTCGCGAATCCACTGCATTAGCTCGCTACCGCGCGAGTACGGCTGAAAATAGCGCTCGCGGAAGTTTAGATCCTCGCCCCGAAACGAATTGCTTCCATACGTGGCGCGCTTCGCGCGGGCAAGCGCCTGGGCACTGATATCTACTGCGTCTACATGAATCTGTTCCGGAGGAAGACCGGCATCCAACAACGCCATGACGATTGAATAAGGTTCTTCGCCGGTCGAACACGGAATGCTTAGCAACCGGAGGACGGAATTGATACGCCTGGAACGCCGTTCTTCCATGACCAGACGAACCAGGACAGAAAATGCCGGCCGGTCGCGGAAGAACCAGGTTTCCGGCACTACTACCGCTTCGATGAGGTTCTGTAATTCTTGAGCGGAGTTGCTCAGTCTGCACCAATAGTCGTCTACCTGCTCGAGACCGGTAGCGCCCATTCGCGAGCGAACCGCCCGTTCGATGGTGCTGCTGCCAACCGAACCGGCATCAAGACCCATCGCCTGCCTGAGCAGATTCTCAAAGTCGATCGGGGCCATTACGCCGAACCTATTCGTTCGCGAAATAAAAGACCGCGAACGATTCCGGAAAATAAGTGCTGCACTTCAATTCGCTGAACGATATTTCCCGCGTAGGTCGTGACCGGTCCTAAATAGGGAGCATCGCTAATCGAGACACGCGCACTTTTGAAATCTTCTTCGCTGCGGCGTATGGTCTCGGTCACCTGCTCCGCCAGTAGGCCGAGCACGCTCGTCACCGGCTCGCGATTGTCCCGGACGACAATAATCCGAGTGCTCATCCATTTCCGCGAGGGCACTCCGAGCACCAGTGCGGCCAAATCGATGAGTGGAACGGCCTCGCCGTGATAATCAAACATTCCGGCCATACCAGCCGGTGCACCGGGCAATTGTTTTATATGGACCAGCGGCAAGACTTCGATAACGTGAGTGACTTCGATGGCGTATCGGTCATTGCCAAGTTGAAAGGCTAGCAATAGCATCGCGTCTCATGCCTGCAGCCTGAAACGGGCCACACCATCCTGGAGGCCCCGCGCGGCGTCGTTTAATTGCCCGATGGCTGAATTAGATTGGCGCAACGACTCAACCGTCTGCTTCGACGCCTCGCTCAACTGTGAAAGTGCGTCACTGATCTGCTGCGCGCCCTGCGATTGAGACTGCATACCTTCGCTGACCGATTCGAAATTCGGCGTCAGCGCCTGTACGTGATGAATAATTTGGGACAACTCGTCGCTGACCTGGCGAACCATTTCGTCGCCTCGATGAACTTCTTCAGAAAACTTGTCCATTCCCATGACGCCGGCGGCCACGGCCGACTGGATTTCCTTGACCATTTGTTCTATGTCGCCGGTAGATACCGCTGTTTGATCGGCCAAACGCCGGATCTCAGCCGCCACCACGGAAAATCCACGCCCGTAGTCGCCTGCCTTTTCCGCTTCGATGGCGGCGTTCAAAGAGAGAAGATTCGTCTGGTCTGCGACCTTCGTAATCGTGGTAACCACCGTACCGATATTTCCGGCTTTCTCGCTGAGGGTGGCGAGACGCGCATTGATGGATGCCGAAGCTTCCATGACCTGTTGCATGGTGGTCTTCATCCGGTTCAGCCCGGTTTGGCCATTGCCGGCCAAAGCGGCGGTTTGTTCGGCAACGGCGGCGATCTCCCTGATGGTCCGGGCCAGTTCCTTGGATGTCGTCGAAATCTCTTTCGATGTGGCGCCAATCTCGGAAGTGGTGGCTGCCACCTGAGTCGCGGTGCTGAGCTGTTCCTGAGCGGTCGCCGCAATTTCCGTAGCGGAGGTGTTCACCTGCAGGCCCGATTTCTGAACGCGGCGGATCATTTCTTGCAACGAATTCACGACCAGGTTGAGCCCGCTGGCCAAGACTCCGAATTCGCCACGCTGCACAACTTTCACTTCTTGCGAGAAATCGCCGTTGCGCATGACCTCCATTGCCGCCACCAGGCGGGAAAGAGGACGATTGATTGCTTGAACCAGAAGATATCCGGCGGCCAGCGCGAGAGCGACACCCACGAGCAGGCTCAATAGCAGTCCGGATTTGGCTCGCTCAACTCCTGCCAGTATGTGTTGCGATGCCCCATCTGCGTTTGACTTGTTGTCATCCACTTCTGCCTGTATCTTGTCCTGCAGGTTTCGGTAAGCGGGTTGTAGCTGCCCCTGCAGCAATGCAACGGCCTGCGCCTTGGCTCCCGGATTTGCACTCAACTGTAGGACTGTGGTTCGAGCAGCCAGATAAGGTGGGAGGGCCGTTCTGATCGCGTTGAAGAGCGTCCTGTCGTCCGCCCTCACGATGGTGGGCTCGTATTGCTGCAGAAACTCGGAAATCTCAGCCGTTTTCTGGTCGATCTCCGACTCAATCTGTTGCATCTTGGCGGAATCCCGCTCAAGAATGTGCTGTTCTACCAACGCGTGGGTTGAAATCGAAATTGCCTGAACCCGGCCGATTATGTAGATGCCCGGAACCGAGTCTTGTTCTAAAGATCTAGCTTGGCGTTCTATGCCGGCGAGCTGTGTATACGCAAAGACGCATACAGCGATCATCAGCGCAATGACAGCGGAGAAACCGAGAATAATGCGAGACCGAACGCTGCCTACGTTCATGTTTATCTGTCCAGAGCCCAAAGTCGATTCGGACGGATTCGATGCTCCGTCTACCATTCCTTATCGGCAGACTCGCCGATTGGCATATACCTCCTAGTTGAAGATGGCCTGGGAGCTGGGGGCGTAGGGTTGTAACCTGAACGAAGATCATGAACCCACTTCATCCCGACATATCCCGCCGCGAATGGCTCAAAGGCGCAGCGGCATTGAGTATCGCGGCACCCGCGACCTTGCGGGCCAACGAGCGCGCTCCGAATCTTCACTTCCCTATAAGGCCACGCGACCGGCTGGCCGTCACGTCCTGGCCGTTTCGAGCGTATATCGAAAGTCCGACGAATCGCGGCCGGGATCAGAGCAAGCCGGGCATGGATTTAAAGGAATTTGCAGCCATGATCGCCAAACGATTCGGCGTGCACAACATTAATCCGCTGAGCGATCATTTCAGCTCGACGACTCCCGACTATATTGCGGAACTTCGCGCAGCGGTCGGGAAGGCGGGCTCCCATGTGGTCGATTTGGGGCTGGGCGGAAAGAGCTTTGCAGATCCCGATGCCGCTAAGAGGAAAGCCGCTATCGAATATGGGCAGAAGTGGATCGATATTGCCGTAGCGCTGGGATCGCCGAGCGTGCGCCAGCATCTGCGGCCGCCGGCGGTTGTCGACATAGCGGCGGAAAGCCTGGGAAAGCTGGCGGAATATGGCTCCAAACAGAACATCATTGTCAATTTGGAAAATGACAGCGCGATTTCGGAAGATCCGTATTTCATTCTTCACGTCTTAGAAAAGGTGAACAGCCCTTACCTGCGCGCTTTACCTGATTTCGGAAATTCCATTCAGGGCCACGATGAGGAGTACAACGAAAAGGCGGTGAATGCGCTGTTCAAGTATGCTTACGGCATGTCCCATGTGAAGGACAAAGTGCAGTCCAAAGGTACGAGTTATAAGATCAACGTGGCAAAGATGTTCGATATCGCCAAGGCCAACTCTTACCGCGGCTATTTTTCGATGGAAGTCGATACGGCATCCGAGGATCCGTTTGAAGGCACCCAAGCATTAGTCGCGTTGAGTTTGAAGTGCCTGGCCTAGCCCGCGACCTGCTTGAGATCGGCGCGGGTGTTTTCGTAGGTAACGTTGTAGGCGAGTAATGCGGGATCGGGATCGATACCCCAATGGCGGCAGGCGGCCCGATAGACTTCCGGCCACCAGTTGCGATGCTGGGTGAGGCCGTCTTCACGCCACTTGGCCCAGTCCACGAGGGTTCGAGACCAGGCCTCATCGCCAAACGCCTGTGCCTTGGTTTGCGAACCCAGCTCGGGCACGATCCAATCCTTGCCGATTCTGGCATGAAGAACTTCATCGGCCCAATCGTAATCCTGAATCAAGGCTGTTAAGCGGTTGGCGGTGGCCAAGGCTACCTGCCACTCGTATTCTTTGCCGATCTTCTTGGGCATGAGACCTTGTTCGATGGTGAAAAGGACCGCATGGCGCTCGAGCGGCGAGAGCTTGGTATTGAGGCCGAGCGACCAGGTGAAATTCAACGGGATTTTCGTCCAGTCGACACCGATAGAGACGAAGCCGATTTCCCCCATCATGGCGTGGCGGGCTTCGTCCCAAAGCTGACGCGTCATGTCGCGGTAATAGTCCCAGGGCTTGCCGCGCGTCTCCGCGAGAATGCTGGCCATCATTTCGGGCACATCAATTTCACGCATCCGCTTGAAGAACAGCATGATGGTTTTCGGCAGAGGCGGCACGTCGGGATTGAACAGCAGGGCTTCCGCATTTACGCCCATGTTGTAAGAATCTTGGAAGCGGTCATCGCGCTTGGGGACCGGATCATATTTGTAAGGAACAAGCGAAAAGACGCGGTCCACCTGCTCCGCGGTGGGAGGCGCTGTGCCGTCCAAGTCCCCGGCCGCCGCGAGCAGGCGGTCTAACACCATGAGCCAGGCAGCCTGGGAGGTTTGCTGCTCCGCGTTGACAAGACACCGCACGGCTTCCGTGCCGTACTGCTGAATGTCTTTCATTTCGAGCAGCGTAAAACGGCAGATCCGATAACTCGGATGGTCGAAAAGCTTGTTGGTGTCCGAGATCAGCCGCTCGAGCCCTCGAATCATGGCGGGTATCGCCTGGCTGTACAGTCCCAGGATCAGGGCCTCGACACTAGGCGCGGCGGCGAGTTCGTCGAAGAATATGTCGAGCGAAGCATCCGGCGGCACGTCAAGCCCGTAGGGCGGCTGGCGCATCTCGCGGACGCGCGCGGCGAACTGCCCCACGTGCTCCGCACAATAAAACGCGTGCAGGCTGAAAGCCATTTTCAATTCGTAGACGGGAGTCGCCGTGATGCGGGAAACGAAAATGGTGTGGAGGCGCTTGAGCGCCCAATGAATCCGCTTCAAGCGGGCGACGGATTCCTGCACAGTCAGGCCATGAGTGATGGCCGCACGCATGGAGGAGAGGCCGGCAATGGGCGGTAGACCCGCGTAACTCTTATAGGACTCGAAGCCGTTTGCTTTGTCTTCCATCAACCCACTTTAGAACGTCAGATGCAGCGCAAATTGGGCTTGCCGCATACGGATGAGCCCGTTGTTCAGAATAGAGAAGATTTGCCCGGCGGTCGGACAATCCACGCAGGTACTGGGTTGAGCCAGATTGACGTGGTTGAATACGTTGAATATTTCGGCGCGAAATTGAAGATTGATGCGCTCGGTCAGGGCGAAGCTTTTCTCGCTGGAGATGTCGGCGTTGAAGAATCCCGGGCCGGTCAATGAATTACGCTGGGCATTTCCCAACGTGCCGCTCTGGGGACGCTGCCAGGGACCAACCGTTTGGCCGTTGGTGGTTAGCTGTTGCCCCTGAGTGGTCAGAAACCACCCATTTGGGGACGGGTTTGAGATGCTGGCGCTGCCAACCAGGTTGGGGCGGCATACACCGACGTCCTCGTCCGCGCCGCAGTTCTGATAGCTGGGCGTAAATGGCAAACCGCTTTCGGCCAGCCAACTACCACTGACGGTCCAACCGCCGACCAGATAATTCATGCCCTTCGAAGCGTTAGCTAAAAATCTGCGGCCTTTGCCAAAAGGCAGGTCGTACACGTGCGACAAAGTGAAGGAATCGTCGCGGACAAGGCTGCTCGGGCCGTAGGCAATGCTGCGATTGTACGTATAGTAGTCGGTGTTGTAATCGTAGGCGGCGGCGTGCGTGTAGGTCGCCTGGATAATGGCGCCCGCCGTGAAGTGCTTTTGAAATTCGGCCTGTATGGCGTTGTAGTGGTTGGTTGAATCGTTGCCGAAATACTTCAGCGACTGCGTCCAGCCGAATGTCTGGTAAAACGGATCGCGCTGGAACGTACTCAAGGTGCCGAAGCCGACCAAGGTTGGGGCGTTGATGTTGTAGTTGGGCGAGCCATCGGTATAGGAGTGGGTCGCCTTGTTTCCGATATAAGCGACCTGAATGGAGGCACTCGAGCCGAGTTGTTGTTGTACAGCGGCATTCCAGGAATCGACGGCGGGAAGGCGCAGTTTCGGAGGAAGGATGTTGCCCGTCACACCATTCGGCAACAGAGGATGACCGGTGGCTCCTTTGGGTTGGCTATTGAGAATGGTAGTCGGGTCTAAAGACGTTGGGCCTTGGGCAAGACTGAAGACACCCTGCCACGGCTGACTCGGAGTCAAGGTCTGTTGCGCCAATACGGGGATGTTCTGCGTGACGGAGTGGCCGAAATCGGAGCCAAACACGCCCGAATCGTAGTTTCTGCCATAACCCACACGGACAACCGTCTTACTGGTGGCCTGATAAGCAGCGCCAATCCTGGGCCCGAAATAGCTGAAGTTGTTTTTGATATTGCCATTCAGACCAATGCCCGGTTGTCCGGCGACCAGCACCTCGCCGGTGCCCAAATTGATCCAAGCGCCATTACCCGGGCCGTTGACGGTTTGCGGATCATAGATCTCCCAACGTACGCCGTAATTGAATGTAAGTTTAGGAGTGATACGCCAACTGTCCTGGCCATAGAATGCCCAGCGCTTTTGACGCTCCGCCGCATCGGTCGCCGAACTGACGTAACGGGTGAAGGAATCGGTTTGCCCCAGCATGAACGTGGCAAGGCCGAGGCCCGCTCCCGCAGAACCCTCCGTAACGGTGGGATCAAACTGAAGCTCGCCTGATCGATGAGAATCACTCGGGACGCGCAGGTTTTGAAGGTAGTGTATGTCCGTTCCCCATTTCCAGGTGTGGTTTCCACTAATATCCGTCCAATCGTTCACGAATTGAAATACGTTTTCGTTTTCGGTCAACGGACAGTTACAGCCATTGGTCGTCAGCGAATACCCCATTTGGAATCCTCCGGTGCCATTAATCCGAAAGTTGGGCATGCCGGACGAAAAGTCATTCAAGTTCAAGCCGGGAATACCGGCATCCGTGGCAGGTGTCGTGCCGAGGCCAATCGGATTTACATGGTAATCGAGGCGGGTGAAGCCAAAACGGAAGTCAGTTAGTAAGTTCGAACGCACAGTGTAGTCAAAGCCATAGACGGCTTGCTGGTTGAACATATTCGACGTACCAGCAGCATTGAAATTGCCGAATGACGGGCCGCCGGCTTCCGCACCAAAGAGGCCTGGCTGGTCGGTAAAGTACTTCTGCCAGCTATAGCGGCCGAACATATGGAATTTTTCGGTTTGAAATTGGTCGATGCGCACGTCGAAGGCGTTGGAGTTAATAATCTGTTCGCCGGACGCGGCATAGTTCGGAGCGGCTCCCGTCACGGGAAGATTGGGCAGCGGGATGTAACTCAGAAGCTTGAGGGATTGCGGAGACAACATCGAAGTAGGAATCGTGTTGTTCGGGAACTGAGCTCTTTGCGCGGGTGCGGCAAAACTTCCTCCGACGCCGAACGGATTAAACACCGAGATTCCCAGGTCACTCATGTCGCCGGCGCGCTCGGCGAGCGTTGGAACGCGGGTGGTGGCGGACCCTCCATTCTTTTGGCGCGTGCCTTGATAATCACCGAAGAAAAACGTCTTGTCCTTCTTTATGGGGCCGCCGACGGAGCCGCCAAATTGGTTCCAAAGCGTGGGAGGGATCAGCCGGCTGCTTCCCACGACCAGCCGCGCCTGCGCGAATGGATCGCGCGCCGTGAGGTCGCTGTTGCGGCGATACCAAAATGCGCTGCCGTGGACGGCGTTGCCGCCCGATTTCGTCAATGCCGTCATGACGCCGGCGGCCGCGGTGCCGTACTCGGCGTCGTAGCTTTCGGTCATAACTTTGGTTTCGGAAATCCCGTCCAGATTCGGGACGATAATGAGCAGACCCACCACCCAGTCTTTGTTGTCGACACCATCCAGTTGATAGGTTGTGCCGCTAAAGAACTGGCCGTTGACGCTAAAGCGGAATGACTGCATGGCATTCTCCTGAGGAGCGGGAATGCCGGTGGACTGCGTGCCGGGAGACAGGAATAAGAGCGAGGACCAATTCCGCCCGTAAACCGGTAGGTTTTCGAGGGAGGTTTCGTTCAAGTTATGCGAAATATCTGTGCGCTGTGTTTCGAGAACGGGGACCGTACCGGCAGTGACGGTAATGCTCTGGTCCACGGAACCTACTTCCAAGGCGGCATTTATCTGGGAGACAGCATTTACATTGACGTCGACGTTCTGGACAAACGCCTTGAATCCGGGGTGTTCAATCTTGACCTGGTAAGTGCCATTGATGAGATGGGTCTGCTCGTAGTTACCCGACTGATTCGTCAATGACTCGACCCGGACTCCTTTCCCCACGCTGGTAATGGTGACTTTCGCCTCCGGCACGGCGCCTCCGGAAGAATCTGTGACGTTGCCAATAATGCTGCCGTAAACCCCTTGTCCGAAAAACAAACCCGGACAGCAGATGTAAGTCAGCGAAGCAAATAGAACCAATCTCGCAACCGGCAAGAGAGACGTGCTCATAACCGTTTACCCCTTTTTGAATCGATCTGTCAGTCCGTTTTTAAATACGTTATCCGAGAGCGCCTAAAATTGTTCTTCGTCCCTGCATCGCTAGGTTGGCCAGATGCGAGGTTTTCGCTGCCGCAACGCCCGCGTGGATGTTGGCATTCGGCGTTTGCCGTGAGCGGATGCAATCGATCCAGTTGCCAACGTTTGCCACTGTTCCATCTCCAGTACTTTTCTCTTGCTGCGCGGGATCGGGTAGGTTTTGGCCGCCGAATGTCTGAGGCTCTTCGTAAAGCCAATAGCCGGCGCGAGTAAGTTTCAACATGGCTTTGTCGCCGCGAAAGATGATGCCGCCGTCAGTAAGGCCGCAAATCAGCGAACCGGTAAAAGCGGAAGTGTAGTTGTTTGGAAATTCGAAGCCGGCGGAAACAGTGTCGGGCAATTGAAATTGATTGAATTTGTGAGTGGCGCCGGTAGCCTGAGTAAGACTCGGCTGTGGCGTATTCATAAACCACTGAATGACATCGATCCAGTGGGTCATCAAGTCCGTAAAAATGCCGCCGCCGAAATCGGGAAAGAAGCGCCAGTAATGAAACTTGATAGGGTCAAACGGCTGCTCGGGCGCGGAACCGAGCCACTGATTCCAATCGAGCTGCGATGGATCGACCGTCGGCTCGTCGAGCGCCCGTTCGATCACTTTTGGAAGATTCGCGTAATTCTGATACCAATAGCTTTCAGCGAGGCCCACGTGACCTAACTGCCCCGTTGAGACCAGGTCACGCGCTTTCAAGTAATGGCTCCAACTACGCTGCTGCGTGCCGGTCGCCACAACGCGTTTCGAGTTCATTATGCCCTCGATGAGCTTTTCACCCTCTTCGATCGAGTGCGTGACGGGTTTTTCGACATAGACGTCTTTACCGGCTGAAACCGCTTCCAGCGCCATTCGGACGTGCCAATGATCGGGCGCGGCGACAATTACTCCGTCGATGTCTTTGTCGTCGAGTATCGCGCGATAGTCTTTGACGGGTTTCGCCGAGGGTCCAAATTTTGCGACGGCTTTCTCGCGCCTGGGCACATACACGTCGGACACGGCCACGATTTCGGCATTGGACGCTTTGGCGACGCAGCCGGCGTCTGAGCGTCCCCGGAGGCCCGCGCCAATCAGGCCGATACGGACCCGCTCATTGGCACCAAGAACGGGACGCGCGGCAACGGCCAGCGCGCTTAGGGCAAGAAAGTCTCGCCGCTCCATAAAATGCGCACCTCGCAACTGAGCAAGCATAACCGTAGCGAACAGACTTGGTCTTCATCCAAGTTGACCAGTTTGTGTACTCCATTTGCATCAAAACGGTCATAGTAAGATGCTGTTCGTGCGAGCCCAATTGGAAATCGTCCGCGCGAGCTCGATTTCGTTTGTCGCCTTCGAGCGAAGAGATCCAAGCTTTCCGTTTCTTTGGCACTATCATCCGGAATTTGAGCTGACACTGATCGTCGAGAGTTACGGCCAACGGCTGGTGGGAGACGGGATCGCTGACTACGGACCCGGCGATCTGGTGTTACTGGGCCCGAACTTACCACATAGCTGGCGGTCAGGGCCGGTTTCGGGAAACGCATCGGAAATTCATCGGGCCGTGGTTGTGCAGTTCGTGCGCGACTTTCTAGGCGAGAAATTTTTTGCGCTGGAAGAAATGACTTCCGTCGCGCAGTTGCTAGACCGCTCTTCATGTGGTTTGGCCTTCGGACGAACGGCGGTGGGGTCCGATGCGGCGCGGAGATTGGCGGCCATCCCTTCCCTGGCTCCGGCCCGGCGGCTGGTAACGTTGCTATCGATTCTGGTGGACTTGGCCGCGGAAACAGGAGCCGAGCGGCTTTCGACAGGCAGCGTGGCGCCGATCTGCCGGGCCGAAGATCAGCAACGGATTAACGCGGTCTGCTCTCACCTGAATCGTCGTTTCAACGAAGAGATCGACTATCCGCGGCTGGCCCAGCAAATTCATATGGATTTAGCGTCGCTCTGCCGATTCTTTAAGCGGGCGACCGGACGCACGATGACCGCGTACGTGACCGAGCTGAGGGTGGCCGCCGCCGCCCAGTTGCTGCGGGAAACGGATTTGAGCGCTTTGGAAGTGGGGTTGCGCGCGGGTTTTGGAAATTATTCCAATTTCAATCGGCAGTTCAAGCGGATGAAAGGCGTGGGACCGCGCACGTTTCGGCGGGAAATTTCGGCGATTAGCGGGGCGGCCTCCGTGGGATTCTAGCGGGTATGCAGATTTTCAGGTGGAATCCGGGCGATGAGATCGGCGATTGCCAATACCAGCTTGTCAATGCGCTGCTCCTGGGCCTCTCCGCGGGCGACCGCCTCTGCGTGACGCTGCTCTGACTCTTCAAGCCACTTAGCGTGCTGCTCACGCCATTTAGCGTGCTGCTTTACGGTATTTCTCTAGCGTCTGGAGGGCATCTTGTTGCAGTACCTGGGCACGCAGCAGAAGCTTATCCATCTGCTCAAGAGACTCGATCCTGGATTGCGCATTGTCGGTTACCGTTCGTGTCCGCCACAACTCAATTCTAAATCGATCTTCGAGTAACGTAGAAGTTTCCTCCATGATAGGAACTCTGCACGCGTCGATGATCCAGTGGCTCACCGCGATTACGGCCGTGTTCTTCATCGTCGATCCTTTCGCGGCCACTCCCGCCTTCCTGGCGATGACCGCCGGGTGCGAGAACCTGCGCCGCAAACAGATCGCCCGGCGCGCTTCACTTACGTGCCTGGTCATACTCAGCGTGTTCGCCGCGGTCGGGAAATATCTGTTCCGGCTTTTTGGAATTACTCTTCCGGCCTTCAAGTTTGCGGGCGGTCTGTTGTTACTGCTGGTGGCGCTCGACATGCTGCAGGCACGCCGCTCGCGCACACGGGAAACACCCGAAGAACAGAGTGACGCCTGCGGGGCGGAGGACGTGGGCATTATTCCCATGGGCATTCCGATGCTTGCCGGACCGGGCTCGATCTCGACCGTCATGGTGCTGGTGGGACAAGCGCCGTCATGGCGCGATGCTATCTCGGTGTTCGTGGGCATCGCGATCACTTCCGGAATCGCCTATGTGGTGCTGGCGGGCGCGGGACGCATCGAGACCGTGCTTGGCGAAACAGGTATCCGCATTGTGACGCGCCTGATGGGCCTGATGCTCATGGCCATCGCTTTTCAATTCTTCGTCAGCGCGCTGGTGGATATGCACGCCATCGCTCCGGTTGCCCTGCCCTGATGCTATGAAGATCACGGCCGTCAAAACAGTTGTCGTAAACGCGCAGATGCGCAATTGGGTTTTCGTGAAAGTGGAAACCGATCAAGCCGGTCTGTATGGCTGGGGCGAGGCGTCGCTCGAATGGAAGACCCGCAGCGTGGCCGGAGCGCTTCAGGATTTCGAGCCCATGATCGTGGGCGAAGATCCCACGCGCATAGAACATCTTTATCAGAAGATGTACCGGCAGTCGTTCTGGAGAACCGGTGTCATCGGGCTCTCCGCAATTTCAGGGATCGAGCAGGCCTGTTGGGACATTTTCGGCAAATGGCTCAATCAACCTGTTTATAAATTGTTGGGAGGAGCGGTGCGGGATCGCGTTCGCATGTACACGCACCTGGGCGGCGGGGACATGCGTGCCGTTTACGATTCACAAACGAGCGTCGATCCACAGATGTTTGCCGAGCGCGCGTTGGAAATGATCGCGAAGGGCTATTCCGCGGTAAAAGTTCTCATTACCCCGCCCACCGAATCGCTGAATAGCATTGCGGCCTACAAACATGCCGCAAGGCTGATGGACGCGCTGCGGCTTGCCGTGGGAGACGACGTCGACATTATGGTGGATTGCCACGGACGGCATTCGCTCGCAAACGCAGTCGAGTTCTGCCGCATTTTGGCGCCGTATCGGCCGTATTTCATCGAGGAACCGGTACCGCCTGAGAACGTCGATGTAATGGCGGAGGTTCGGAAAGCAAGTCCGGTGCCGATCGCCACCGGCGAGCGGCTGGTAACGCGCTACCAGTTTCGCGAGCTGTTCGAAAAACTGGCTTGTCACGTGATCCAGCCGGACTTGTGTCATTGCGGCGGGCTTTGGGAGGCGAAGAAGATTGCGGCGATGGCGGAGGTGTACACCATGGGCGTTGCGCCGCACAACCCGCTCGGGCCGGTTGCTAATGCCGCCGCGCTTCATTTCGATCTGAGCACGCCCAATTTCCTGATCCAGGAAGACATGCTTGCGGACGTTCCGTGGCGTTGGGAAGTGGTGCAGCATTCATTGCGCAGCGAGAAAGGATATTGGCTGCCGCCGGACACTGCCGGTCTGGGCATTGAGATCGATGAGACCGCTGCCGCGCGGCATCCGTTCCAGCAGGAAGTGCTTCACCCAACAACCGTGCGCGCGCACGACGGCGCGATTCTCGACTGGTGAATCTAATTCGCCTCCACGTCCTTCCGCCATTGGTGAACCAGTGTTTGAAGACGATCCGTCACTTCCGGGTGCTGATGCCTGAGATTGCGGCTTTCGCCGGGATCTGTCGAAAGGTCCGATAGAAAAACCGCATCATCGCCCTCTAAGGGCTTGTTTCCCTCCGGCGTGCCGTCATGCGTCACGCCGTTGAGCACGAGTTTCCATTTGCCGCTGCGGATGGCCAGTTGCGGGCCTTCCGACCAAGCTACAAATTCGTGTGGAGAAGGCGCGTTCGCGGTAAGAACGGGCCAAATGTTTCGGCCGTCGATGGTCCGGTCTTGAGGAAGCTGCGCGCCCGTGAGGTGACAGACGGTCGGCAAGATGTCAGCGGTCATCACGACTTCTTCGATTGTCTTTCCGGCCGGTACATGGCCAGGCCAATGAACGACCCCGGGCACGTGCATGCCGCCATCAAAAGTGCTGAATTTGTATCCACGGAACGGTATATTCTTGCCGGCGGTAGCAGGCTGTTGGTTGAGACCGGCGCGGCGTTCGGTGGTGGCGCCGTTGTCTCCTAATAAAAAGATGATGGTATTTTCACGCTGGCCCGTGCGTTCGAGCGAGGCGACTATCTGTCCGACCGCATCGTCGGCCGCGGCCAACATTGCCGCGTACATGCGGCGCTCGGGCGCACTCTCGGGGAAGCGTTCGAGAACCTTGGGCGGCGCGTGCATCGGGTAATGAACGGCATTGAACGCGGTATAGAGAAAAAATGGCTGCCCGCGCCGGCCGGCAATAAAACCAGAGGCTTCCTCACCAATGCGCGTGGTGAGATATTGGCCATTTTCGAAGATCTCATTGCGATTGCGCCACAAATCGTGAAAATTTACTCGCTTCGGTTCTCCCCAGTAATAGCGATGAGAATAATAATCCGTACAGCCCTCGTGAAAACCGTAGAAATAATCGAAGCCATGGGCGTTCGGCACGGTTTCTGGCGTGCTGCCGAGGTGCCATTTGCCGGTAAGGGCAGTCGCGTAGCCGCTTTCCTTCAGGACGGCGGCAATGGTTTTTTCGGACGATGGTAATGGCGTGCCGTTGCGGGCGACACCGGCTCGAATGGGGCAACGGCCGGTCATCAGCGCGGAGCGCGCCGGGGCGCAGACGGGAGCATTCGAATACCAGTTTCTGCAGACCGTTCCATCGGCCGCCAACCGGTCGACATTTGGCGTGCGTAGATCGCTGGCTCCCAGATAGCCGAGGTCATGCAGGCCAAGGTCATCGAAGAGAATGACGATCACGTTGGGTTTCTGAATCGCGGCGCTATGGGCTATGGGAAGTTGAGTAGAGGCGACCGCTCCGGCAAGAAGAGAACGGCGCGAGATGGTAGAAGAGTGCAATGTGCTGAATCCTCTGGCATCGCTATCATACAGCGGATCGCAAACACATATAATCTTGGTTGCCAACCGTTTCTTACAGGAAAGGACAAAGCATGCGTCTTATACGGAATTCGTCTTTGGTGGCCGCGGCCACTCTGCTGATCGCTTCGGGGATCGCGGTGCGACAAGCCGGGGCCCAGGAAACCGCTCGCTCCATTGAAGGCGGCGGTATTTCCGTTCCGGGCTGGACGGGAAAAATCGACGCTAATGCGGCGCAGGCGGGACAAACCATCAAAGACGCCAAGCTCTCAGAAGAGGGGGGCGCCATGCACGTGACAACCGGCCCGGCGGTGACGTATTGGAATCCGGCCAACAAAGCGACGGGCAACTACACCGTGAAAGCGTCTTTCAAAGAGCCCAAGTACATGAACCTGAACAGCCACCCCCATCCCTACGGCATCGTGATCGCGGGCAACGATATGGGGACCGACCAGCAAAGTTATCTTTACTGCGCGGCGTACGGCAACGGCAACTTCATCGTGCGCGGATTTGGTCCCGAGCCGTTCCAGATGAATGGCCGAAGAGGCGAAGCTAATGCGTCGGTGCACAAGGCCGCCGGACCAGGCGAACCAGTGACGCAGGAGATCGCGCTATCCGTTAAGGGTGATCGCGTCGAGTGCGCGATCAACGGCACGGTGGTTGCCGGCTATGACAAATCGGCCCTGGTCACGGCTGGGAAGCTTAAGTCGACGGACGGTGTGTACGGTATTCGGTTTGCACACAACACCGATGCCATCGTCAGCGGCTTCAGTATGACGAAGAATTAACTTCGTGGTTTCGCCGGAGCGGATTCAACAGATACGATCTTATGCTTCGCATGCGCTCTCTGATGTACCGAAGTTTGTACCGCGCCCGCCACAATGAGACCAAATGCTACCGCAAAGGTAATTTTCGTCACGATTTTCTTCTAACCTCGCTATAAGAATTCAGATGATTGAGAGGGTGGATCGGATGCAAGCATCGGCGGGGCCGCTGGAGTTCGTGTGGCGGGACGCGCTTTACGCGCTCCGGGCCATGCGCAAGAACCTCGCTTTCACCCTGACGGCGGTGATTACGCTGGCTTTGGGCATTGGCTCCAACACCGCGATCTTCACGGTGGTGCGCGCGGTTCTGCTGAAGCCGCTCAGCTATCACGATCCCGATCGGTTGGTGGAAGTGACCGGCGGAGCCACCCAGACACGATTTGAGGAAATGAAGGCCGGAGCGCGATCGTACACCGAGTTGGGAGATTTGCTCGGCGGCGTAGAGAACATGACGCTCTCCGGTGGCGGCGAGCCGGAGGTTTTAAGAGGAGCCCGTGTTTCGGCGAATTTTTTGCGAATTTTGGGCGTAGGTCCGCTGCGTGGACGCAGCTTTCGCCAGCAGGAGGATACGCCCGGAGGACCGCCGGTCGCGATGATCAGCGCGGGGCTATGGCAGCGGCGGTTTAACGGCGATCCGCAAATCGTAGGCAAGACGGTGATGATTGCCGCAACGCCCCGCACGGTCGTCGGCGTGCTGCCGGCCGGTTTCCAGTTTCCGTTCCCGGACGTGGACGTATGGGTTACCAGGCCTGCTGCGAATATTCGTCCGCTGAGTCCGATGTTACGGGTGTTTGGACGGTTGAAGCCAAACGTTGACATCAACCAAGCCAGCGCGGAGCTGGCGGTGCTGAATCAGCAATATCGTGCGGCTCATCCGGCGATGCTCGATGCCAAGGCGCACTCGACGGAACAAGTGACGCCGCTCAAGGATCAACTGGTAAAGAACGTTCGCCCGATGCTTTGGGTGCTGTTCGGCGCGGTGGGCTTCGTATTGCTGATCGCCTGCGCTAACGTGGCGAGCCTCTTGCTCGCACGCGCCATGGCGCGTTCGCGAGAGTTTGCGGTGCGGGCAGCGCTCGGGGCGGGCCGCGGCAGGCTGATTGGACAACTGCTGACCGAAAGCGTCTTGCTGGCTCTGGGCGGCGGCGCACTGGGCGTGCTGCTGGCAGAGTGGAGCTTGCGCGGCATTGCGAGCCTGACAGATTTGGGTCTGCCACGAGTGGGAGAGATCCGGCTGGACGGTTTAGTTCTCGGATTCGCGCTGGCGATTGCCATTGCCACGGGAGTTCTGTTCGGATTGGTTCCATCGCTCGGCGCTTCGCGGCCGAATCTCGCCGGTATGCTCAGAGCGAGCGGCGAAGCGGGAAATGCCGGAAGCTCAAGGCGGGTGGCGCTCGGCTTTAGCCTGCGCGGAATGCTGGTGATGGGGCAGGTAGCGCTCGCAATCATATTGCTGATCGGAGCGGCGCTCCTGATGGAGAGCCTGGGTCATCTTTACAGCATCGATCTGGGATTCAAGGCGGCTAATTTACTTACGATGCGGATTGCCCTGCCCCCATCGCGCTATGACACGGATCGCAAGAAAGCGGCGTTTTATGACGAACTGGTCCGGCGAGTAGAAGCTCTGCCCGGCGTGCGCGGCGCGACGGCTACGTTAACGCTTCCGCTGACCGGTTATGCCGGCACTCCGGTGCAGGATGCGAGCCAACCTGTAGCCAGATTGAACGCGCGACCCATCGCCACCATTCAGAGCATTTCGCCCGCGTACTTCCGCACATTCAGGATTCCGCTGCGGCGCGGCCGCGAATTTTCCGTACGCGATACGTTGGACGCTCCCCTGGTGGCGATCGTCGATGAAAGTTTGGCGCGGCGATTTTGGCCGGCGTATCCCAGCGGCCTGAACCCGATAGGCCAGCACGTACTCATCGGTTCCGCGCGGGAGCCAGTCGAAATCGTTGGGATCGCGGCGGACATCCGGCAAGCTCTCGAGGCCAAGGCGTGGCCGGGAATTTATCGGCCCTGTGCGCAGATTCCCCAAGCTTCGGAGGCGTTTGCCATCCGCACTACGAGTAGTCCTTTAGGCTTTGTGAATGCCGTTCGCAAACAAGTGCTGGCGATCGATCCCGATCAAGCCGTCTCCCAAATGGAAACGATGGAGGATGTGGTCGAGGCGGCGGTAGGACAGCGGCGCTTGATGATTGTTTTGCTCGGAGGATTCGCCGCGCTGGCCCTGCTGCTCGCGATGATAGGAATTTACGGCGTCATCGCGTATTCGGTGGCGCAGCGGACGAAGGAGCTGGGCATTAGGCGGGCGCTGGGGGCGCAGCGCGGCGATCTGGTTTGGCTGGTCTTGGGCCAGTGCCTGGGGTTGACGCTGGGAGGAGTGGCAATCGGCAGCACCGGCGCATTCGCGTTGACTCGCGTGATGAAGAGCATGCTTTTTCAGGTGAGTGCCACCGATCCCGCGACGTTTCTTGGCATCGGGCTGCTGCTCGTGGGGGTGGCGTTGGCGGCCAGCTTCCTGCCGGCCCGCCGGGCGATCGGCATCGATCCGATGGAAGCGCTGCGCTAAGCGATACACTTGTCTCCCGAACAAAAATCATTCTTTCGACGTAATAGACAAAGGAAGACGACATGGCGCAAACCACAATTTCCAATCTCGGCCATATTCACGCCCTGCTGGCCAACAAACGATACGCGGTCAGCGATCTGGACGACAACGTACTGAAAATTCAAGAGGTTGAGAGCGGAGTGTCTCTGCGGGCGGTACTCGAAGGCGACATTCTGTTTTTCTCGCTGGTGTGTATGAGCGTGCCATCGGCGCGCATAACACCGCAGCTCATGCACAAAATGCTTGCGGCGGATAATGGCATCTCGACGTCCCACTTCCAGTTATATGAAGCGGGTGACGGGAACGTGGCAGTTACTTTGAATAACTTCTGCAAACTACAGGATTTGGGACCCGAGGACGAGGACGACATCCTCTCCTGCGTGAGCTTTTTGCTGGCGGACGTAGTGCACGCCAAAGAACTGATCGGAGAGGAATTGCAGGCAGCGTAGGCGGGCAAAACAGGAAAACCATGGGATTCTTTTCAGACATTTTCAGCCGCGCGGGCCGGGTAGCGCGGGGCCAGGCCAATCAGGGCATGAGCACTATCGAAAACGCCAACTTTGAGACTACGGTTCGCCAAACCGTGGCCGATATGAAGACGGAATTGAACCGGGTGGTGCAGTCCTCCGCCATGGCCATGAGCAACTATAACCGGCTGGATGCCGAATACCAGAAATATGTCCGTCAATCGCAGGAATGGAAGGATCGCGCGGGCCTGGCATTGGACGCCGGCAACGAAGATCTTGCGAAAAAGGCGCTCGCCAAGAAAGGCGAGTCGGACAAGCAGATCGCATCGCTGCAAGCCGCCATCGACGCCGCGCGGCAGGCTAGCGAATCGTTGAAATCGCAAGTCAGCGATTTGAAGCACAAGATCGAAGAAGGTGAGCGAACAGCCACGACGCTCGTGGCGCGCAAGAACGCCGCCCAGGCGCAGCGGAAAGTGTCGGAAGCGTTGGCGGGCGTGGGCAAAGCGGATAACGCCTTCGCGCAGCTTGCCACCTTTGAAGAATCCGTAGCGAAGGAAGAGGCGACGGCGAAGGCGTTCGATCAGCTTGCGAGCGCCGGCAAGGATTCGAATCTCGAGAGCGAGTTCGCGCAGTTGCAAGGCCATACGGTGGACGCGGAGCTGGCGGCGCTCAAGCGCGAGCGTTTGCAGCGGGTGGAATTGCCGAAAGAATTGCCGCCCGCCGGCGGCCGCTAGTTCTCTATGTTGTTCGAACACAAGCCGGCGCGGGTTGGTCCCGAGGAAGATCTGGCGAACCTCATGATTACGAGCGCACGCCCCGGAGATGCCCTTTCGGTGGTGGGCGCCGCGCCGGACTTCAGTGATCTGGATTTTACAGTGGACCGCTGCGATCATCTGGAAGCCGGCAGCCGGAAGTGGGTGGAGCTGAGCGGCGCCTGGCGGGGCCATCGGGTCTATCTCGAGGTTCATAACGAAGGCGAGGCGGAAGTGTTTGGCTATTTCGACGGCCGCAAAATCACGCTCGATGAACTTGGCCTGTCGGAAGACGATCTGGCGCAAATCGACAACAGACAGAATCCGTCCGATTTTTTCGATTACGACGGTAAATTCTGGCTCTATCGTTTCAGCCGCGAGATGGGCGTGTTCAGCGAAAACAAAGCAACCGGACAGGGCTTCTACGCTTGGCAATTTCAGGAGCAGGACGGCAAGCGCTTCTTGAGTATCCGGAAGTACGCGGGTGAGCCCTTCAGCGGCGCGATTTGGAACAAGCTCGAAGCCGGCGACATTACCGTTTATCGGAGTACTTGATGAAACCGGGCCGATTTATTTTGGCGATTTTCGGGATTCTGCTGCTGGCTTCCTGCAATAGCGGATTGCCGCCGTCGATCCAACGAGACATCCGGGCTGAGAACGATAGCTTGCAGGAAACGGAACGGCAGATAAGCTCTTCGCAAGAAAAAGTGCGCCAGGAGATTGCGCAAGCGCCGGACCTGTTTCAGAACGCAGCCGCGCCCGGGGAGTGGAATGCCAGCTTCCGGGAAGCGCGGCGAAAGCTCGATCGCGCGGAAGAGGATGGCAAAGAGCTTGCATCGCTGACTCATCGGCGCGAGAGAGACGCCCTGGTGCGAGCCCAGAGGCTGCTCGCGGATGAGCGCACGGCGCGCGCGGATGCACAGCGTGAAGCGGCTGCAGTTGCGGCAAACGCCCAGAGCTGGCTCGATTTCCGCCATGACTTGCCGTCCTCTCTCGACAAAATGAAGCGCGAATACGCGCGCATTCAGGCGGTCGATTTGACGGCGGCTGCTAAGACGGTTCAACAGGCGGACTTGGATTGGCCAGCCAAGAAAACGGCCCTCGATAGCCGCCTGGCTGCGTTGCGCGCGATTCCAACTACAGTGCAAACGCAGTGGAGCGCGACGGAAACCGCCCGGCAGGACGCCGCTTCCGGCAAAGCCAACGGCGCGGAAGTGGCCAAGCTGATTCAAGCCGACGAAACGCTTTCGCAAGAGGAAAAAACGCTAACGGCGGGTCCCGAGGAACTGCATAGCCTGAGCGGCCAACTCTACGATGCCTGGGACAAGATCCTGACCGATCTCGATACCTCGCAATACGGCGAAGATAGTTCTTATCGCGAACGGCTGAAAATCATTCGCACGCATTTTGTCGATGTGGCGGCGAAGAAAACCGAAACCCACAGCGATGAGCGCTGGGTTAATGTTTCGGAGGCCTCGTTCCGCGCCGTCCAAGGCGACCTAGGCATGGCGATTGCCCACAAAGACGCCGGCCTTTTCGATTCCGAAGCGCAAACCGTGCCGCAGCCGCCTGGTTTTGCCTATGTGGCATCGCCCGAGCAGGGTTCGAACCAGTATGGTTACTGGACTCATTCGGGAGGCCAGAGCATCTGGACGTTCCTTCCGCAGTACCTATTGCTGCGCGAGTTGCTTTGGCATCATGATTACCACCCCGTCTTCATGAGCGAATATGGCGCCTACCGCACGGCGCAGCGCAGCGGCGCCAGTTACTACGGCCGGGAAACGCCTGCCAGTCCGCCCAAATATGGAAGCCACGGGACATTCACTCAGTCACATTATGCGGATAGCCGTTATGTTCAATCGGGCGGTTTCAAAGGATCGGCGTACGCATCGCATGGCAGCTCCGAACCGGGGTTAAGCTTCGGCAGGTCACGCGGGGAGCCGATGGGCGACGCAGCAGCAAGAGAGAACGGTGCAGGACATCGATTCGGCCGGTCCGCAGGCAGGCCCTCCGGTCACCGGTTCGGTGGCTTCCGGCCGTCCGGCCGCAGCTTCGGACGGCGGCGATGAGGAGATGTTCCTACAAAGCCTTGGGTTCGTTATTCCAGCTTTGCTCGAGCATCAAGGCATACTCGCCGGAAGCGTAAAGATCGAAGGTAAACTCTTCCGGTTTAGGACGATCGAATACCCAATCTTTTAGGCGCTGTTCATACCATTGATCCAAATAGCGGTGATAGCGGCGGAGGAAGTCGGGCGAAAAGTTCTCGGCCGGTGGGATCTCATGAAACACCGCATGGAGACCCAGCGAACGCCGGAAGAGCGCGCAGAAATCGAGCACTCCCCAGCCTTCCAGCTTTACCCGAACATGGGGCGGGACATGCTGAACAAGCAAGACGCCGAACGTCTCCGGACGCAGTTTGCGGTCTTCGAAGAGGCCGGCCGCTTCGGTCGTTTCCGTGCATTGTTCGGTCCAGCGCGCCACGTCCTTCCCGATGTAATACAGCATTCGGAGCTCGGCGTAGCGGCCGCGCAAAAGCTGTTGGTCGAGATCTTCCGACGGGGTTTCGTCGCGCGGCAGAAACCCTTGCAGCACCAGACTGGCCCGCGAACTCTCCGTCAGAACCGAATTGTCTTCCGGAGTGGAAAAGGGATGCAGAATGAGGGGCGGCAGCCGAAAGGCCGTGGCGCCGGGATTGATCATTGGATTGTCCGCAGTGGCTAGCAAATGAAGTGTGACCCTGGCCTGGAATTCTGGGGCGGCAGCCTAAGTAAGTTGCACCCGCAATGTCCGTATCGGCAACCTAGGCCCAAATACGAACTTCCGGACTCCGTTCTTGGAACGGGAGAGTCCTCCATCCCCTAACTCCGTGGCAGTCTCCGGTATTATTCCTCCACGAGGTGGGACTACATCGCGCCCGGTCCCGGCACGTCTTTAGGACGATTCAACTCGAGCTGAATAATTTGATCCAGGGTGGCCCATTTCAAGGCTCCCGGCTCGACTCGGCCATTGATGAAAACCGTCGGCGTGACCTCCACGTGCAGTCCTGTCCCCGCCTTAATACTTTCCTCCACTTCGCCGGCTGTCGCGTGCGTATCAATACAGCTAGCGACTTTGGGCTCATCCAGCTTCTGTTCGCGCGCTATGGCGAGCGCCTTCTCGCGCAAATCGGCGCCCTTGGCGGCATTCACTTCCGGCTGGTGGCCGAAGATCCAATCGTGGAACGCCCAGAAGGCCTCTTGCTTTTGATCTCCGAGGCAGCGGCCCGCTTCGGCCGCGGGGCGCGCCCAAGGATGGATCGAGGCGATGGGAAAGTCCTTGTAGATCACCCGCACGTCGTTCGGATACTTGCGAGGCACGTTTTCGCGTACAGTTTCGGCGAAGTTCTGGCAGTAAGGGCATTGAAAATCGCTAAAGATCACGATTGTGACCTTGGCCTTTGGCGGACCGAACGAAAAGCCGTCGGTAGGAAGGTGCGCCAGCGTTTCTTGGAACGGGAAATCATTGAGATCCTGGACGGATCCGTTGATCAAGTGCTGGGCGTCGGCCGTCAGGTAATAGAGACGGTCGAGTTTGGCAGCGCCGCTGCTCAGGTGCACGGTCAGACGAAAGTAGCCGGGAAGAGTGCTGGCTGTCGGATCTTCAATTGCGACCTTCACCGCGGGTGGATAGCCTTCCGCATAGCGGAGGTACGCTTCGAGCTTCTGTTTGTCGATCTTGGGAGCGCCGGTATCGCTGGCAAGCGTGAGTGCCGCCCACACAGCAGCCAGCACACAGATTTTTCGCATGGTTGATTCCAGGGGTTCGGTCCCAGTTTACACGCTCAGCGCTCACTATACTGAGGGTTGTCTGTCCTCCGCCGGTACCTGCCGCTCGTCACTCTACTCGCTGCGATCACAGGGTTTTATCTCTATCACCTCGACAAAGTAGGCGTGCTCGGACCCGACGAGCCGCGCTATGCGGCCATCGGCCAGAGCATGGCACACACGGGCGATTGGGTTACGCCGCGGCTTTGGGGATCTCCCTGGTTTGAAAAGCCGCCACTTCTCTATTGGATGACCGCGGCGGGTACTCTCGCCGGCCTGAATCCGGAACTGGCCGGGCGTCTTCCGGTCGTATTGCTGAGCCTGTTTTTCCTGGGGACGGCATTCGCCCTGCTGCGGCGCGAGTTTGGACCGGAAGCCGCCTCGGTGTCCGTTTGTTTGCTCGCCACCTCAGCCGGCTGGGTCGCCTACAGCAGCCTCTGTCTCACCGATCTGCCGTTAGCGGCGTTTTTTTCCCTCGCCGTGTTTCTCGCGCTGCCGCTATTGCATTCGACCAAAGACATAAAGGGGCCGCCCTGGCGGTTTGCGGCAATCGGAGCCTGCCTGGGTCTCGCCATGCTCGCGAAGGGACTCGTGCCGATCGCGCTGGCCGTACCAGGAGTCTGGTTTTTGCGCCGTTCCTGGCGCCAATGGTGGCTCGTGGCGGTTTTCTGCTTATTGGCAGCCGGACCGTGGTACGCGGCCGTGTACTTGCGTAATGGCCAGCCATTTATCGAAGAATTTTTTTGGAAGCACCACTTCGAGCGTTTATATTCTCCTTCGCTGCAGCACGTGCAGCCCTGGTATTACTATTTTCCGGTCTTGGTCGGCGGTTTGTTCCCGTGGACTCCACTGCTCGGGCTGTTCGGCCGTAGCGGTTCCGTTTGGGATACCAGACGCCGTTTTCTGCTGGCCACGGCACTGTTCGGACTGGTGTTCTTCAGCATCTCGCTCAACAAATTGCCGGGTTACCTGCTGCCGCTGATGCCGGCGCTGTTTGCACTGCTGGGGGCACAATTCGCGCAAAGGCCGATCACAGAACTGGGGCGCGGCTGGCTTATTGCGTGCGCCCTGGCAATCGCCTGCATCCCTTGGCTCGCAACCGCGCTGCCGGATGCACTCGCCGCCGGACGCATCACGGCGTTGCATATTACGAGAGTCACGCCCACGGAGGTCTTTTACATCGCCGCGCCGCTGGCGGTCTTGTTGCTGGCGCGGCGATCCTGGACGGGACCATTATTGATTTTGTGCATCGTCGCGGGAGGGATCTACCTGAAAACGACCGCTTACCCGGTGCTCGACGAGCGTGTCTCGGCACGCGGATTGTGGCGCCAGGTGAGGCGGCTGCCGGGAACCGTTTGCGATGCCGGCATCAATCGCGATTGGCTATATGGGCTGAATTTCTATCGCGGTAACGCGCTGCCCGCTTGCGAGGGAAAGAGATTCGATTTCGCGTTGCGCTCCGAAGACCACGCGAGACCGCTGATCATGAATAAAAAATAAGGAGCCGGGCGGCGATTACGCGCCATTCCAGCTCCTTTTGAAAATTATCGTGGTAGTTTAACCAACCATTGCCGGCGCTTGCTTGCTTCGGCCAGCCCATTTGCGGGCAACGCCTGCCAGGAAAAGGCCGACACCGAGGAGCGCGCAAGACGCAGGCTCGGGAGCTGACGGCGGATGCGGATCGATCAAAAACTCCTGCTGGCCGTACTTAGTGGTATCGGAAACGATCTCGTAGCCGGTGAAGTTGAACGTGCTGTAGTTGGTCTGCGCCAGATTGAGGTAGTATTTCGAATCCGAGTCTTTGTAAGTATTCGGGTTCGTAAGATCCCAGGCCGCGTGCTGAATGCCGGTTGTGTCGGCGCCCGGTTGGACGATTAGGCTGAATAGGTAAGCCTCTTCTTCGTAATAGACTTCGTTGAGGGCCGTCGTTGAGAACGGATCATAGGCATGACTGATGTCTCCGCCCACCTGGCTGATGTAGGCGTTCCATTGGCTATTCTTCGGAGTGGAAATTTTGCTATCGATGCAAAGACCCAACACATCGGTACCGTTCACCGAGAGCGTGTAGGGACCGATGCTGCTGTTTCCCGGTCCACCGCTGACCAGCTTAATGGTGTCGATAACCGGAGCCGCGGACACCAGAGCCACAGCTAGAAAAAAAGAACAAACAAATTTCATGCGAATATGTTTTCCTCCAAGGTCAATT
>DASYAX010000012.1:0-5263 GCA_036501045.1 Bryobacteraceae bacterium | reverse complement strand
CATCTCGATCAGACTGCCGCCTATAAACTTCGTAGTTTGGTTATAAGTAACATCTGCGGCAAGAAATCCGGCTGCTACGCTGGCCAGCAGCCCCACCCGTAAACACACGTTCATTACGTTCTTCTCCTCACAGCTAAAGTGCGTCGAGGCACCTTAGCGTATCAGTCAATTATGCCGAAGCGCGGCAAGCGGTTCAACGGAAGCTGCTCGCTGCGCTGGAATCCAGGCCGCGAGAATAGATGTGAGGAGCAAAATCAGGATCGCGAGCCATCAGCGGCCCGATGCCCGCAATCATCAGCGAACCGCCAACGATCCCGGCGAGCACAACTCGCACGACTTGATGGACAACTAGCGAGCGAATCTGCGAGCGTGCCGCTCCCAACGCCATGCGAACGCTATGCGTACATCGTTCCTGCCGTGACCAGAAGCAAGCTCTCACAAACGAACAAACGAGCCACGCGCGCTCTGCTCGCGCCAAGACTGAGACGAATCGCTACTTCCTGTTGCCTGTTCGAACCTCGCGCCAGCAGAAGTCCCGCGAGGTTAATGCAGGCAATCAGCAAGACCGACACGCAAATTCCAAGAATCAGATAAAGCGGTTCGCCGTATCGGCGTCGCAGCATCCAATCGACGCCCGTCGAGGCAGACAAAACAACGAGCCGCCGCGCAAAGTAGTCGCGTCGTTGCGTCTCGTTGTATCGCGTGGGCACGCTGCTCGAGCAATTGCTTTTGGAGCACTTTGATACGAGCGGCGACCTCTTCTTTGGATACACCGGCCGCCCGCCGCGCGAAGATACTCGCCCAGAAATAGATTTGTGCTTCACGGCCGATTTGCGTCTTGAGCCCAAGGGTTCGAAAGCAGTCGCCGGTCATCGCGAGCGATCCGGTGCTCGCGACGCCGCCATTGATTTCGGTCGTCAGCCGTGGCGTGCTGAACCCGCAAAGCCCCTGGAACACGGGCTCGTGTCTGAGTGATTCTAATACGCTTGAGGGGATTCCGCCGATCTGGCCGTTCCTGTCGAGAGATGCGATATCGACCAGTTCGGCGGGCTTCTCTACGGAAATCGGACGTAGGAATAACGCGCCGATCAGCCTGAACACCGCGACATTCGATGCGATACCGACCGCCAGCAGGACGACCGCGGTAAGGCTGAATGCCGGAGCATTTTTTAGCCTTCGAACGGCGTAGAGCAGGTCACTCGTAAGGGCAAGGGGGCGAGCCATCCCTTACGAGTAACACGTTTTTTAGCGGCGGCCGCCCCCATGAAAGGACCCGCCGCCGCGGAAGCCGCCACCGACGTAGCCGCGGCCGTAAAACCCGCCGCCGCGATAGTATCGACCGCCCCACCAGTAACCGGGACCAACGAACAACGAGAAGGACGGTCCCCAGTAGTAGGGATAGCCGTAGCCATAACCGTAACCATAACCGTAATAAGGAGACGGGTAGGCACCATAATAAGCCGGCGGCGGTGGCGCTGCCGTGTAAGGGCCTGCGGAAGCATAGGGTCCGGGCTGCTGTTGCGTCTCGTAAGGCCGGTCATATTCGTTTGGCTGAACGTAACGGAAGGCCTGCGGCGAGCGCTCGGTTGAAATGGTTAACGGCGCTTCGATGCGGAAGGTCAGAACTTGCTCGGGGTAAATCACGCTTGGGTGACCGCGCGTGACCAACACGCCGATGATTCCCGCAGCCGCGCCCGCCCCCGCACCGATGGCTGCGCCGCGTCCCCAATCGGCTGCTGCGCCAATGGCTGCTCCGACTCCGGTGGTGGTGGCGATCGCCCCGGCATCACGTCCCACGGAGGTGGGACCCTGGCGGCTGACCAGCGCCGATTGAATCGGCAGTTGCTGTCCATCGACCAGCGTCAATTCCGTGAGTTGAATGCCGAGCCGCGCAGTACCTTCAATGTGTCCGGCTTTCTGCGCTTCGGCTACGCGTCCGCCGATCGTCTGGCCCGGTTCGGCGACCACTACGCCGTTCACCACCAGCGGCTGTACCAGCGTGGCCGAGAAAGCATCGCCCGCCTGATTCTTGTCTGAAGACAAGAGCTGATTGACGCGCACCGTTAAAAACGTCCCGCGCGGAACGGTTAAGCTGGCCGGCACGGGCGGTGGTTGATACGCGGGCTGTTGGTTGGGTTGTTGCTGATTATAGTTCGGCTGTCCATAATTGGACGACGGACCAGCCGGGGCTGGCGGCGCCTGATTCGCATCCGCCGGATCTCCGACACGCTTCCAGCCGCCGTTCGAGTTGGCCGCTGGTTGCGAGTCAGTGGAAGGCGGCTGAGGCGCCACCGGATCTTGAGCAAATAGAAAACTCGATAGCGCTAAAAGGCCGATCGAAAGCCGTTGAACTTGAAAACGTTGCATGACTCCTCTTACCTGTCGACGACCTTGCTTATGCACGCGTTGCACCATCTCTCTAAATCATTCTGCCATCTATATTTACCGAAGCGCCAGAGCGGTTCGTCTCGGTCGGATTGCACCGCTGGCGGTGGATTTGAGCCACTAACCTTATCTAACGCGCCGCCGGAGGTAATCCAGACAAGACTTTGCGGCGAGCCCTAAAACAATGACGAGCGCGACCGCCAATGCCTTGCCGTGCAACGTGGCGAGCGAGGCAACGATCAGCAGGGCGTATAAGAGACCGGCGACGCGTGGTCCAATCACGTTAGTCCATCATCGCGCCGGCATGTTGTAGGCGAACGAAAACGCCAGCCTGACCTGGAACCCTTTGAAATCGGCGGGCAAGGGAGGCAGAGGATTCGACATGCTGAGGCCTGTCACGGCGGCGCGATCGAGCGGATCGAGACCGGAAGATTCAGAGGTGACCAGTTTCGGAATGCTGCCATCCCGATTGATGATGAACTCTAATACGGTGGTACCGCGCAGCGCACCGCGGCGCGCGGGTTCCGGAATTACTAGCCGCCAATTGGCGCGTACGATGGCCAGGATACGCGTCAGGTAGGCTTTGAAATCGGCGCCTTCCGGATCGCTTTGCAATTCGACGGCGGTGTGTTGCGCTCCCAACTGCCCGATGGCTCCGGGCGAGCCGGCCTGCGGCTCGCTCGAATTATTGTCGCTGATGATGACGTGGCTTCCGCTGCCGCCGCGAGCCAGATCGTTCAGCGCCCCCTGCACGGTAGCTTTGGGGGGCGCCAGCGTAGGATGCGGATTCGGTTTTTCGTCGCCGATGTTCTGGAACGGGCCGGGCGTGGGCGACGGCGGTGGTGGTGCGGCCACGGGTAACCCGTTGGCGACGCCGGCAGGCAAAGGCGCGGGCGGCTGATTGAGCGCTACCTTCGGCGCTTCGGGCAGAATCTGCGGAACGTTATTAGCAGTGCGCGGCCGCGCTTGTTTCGGCAGTTCAAACCGTTTCACGGAAGGATTCGGCGCGGCCCGCTGCGCGCGCTGAGTGTGCTGCTCGGCCAGCAACTCCGAAAGGTCGATTTCTTTCGTCACCTTGGCGCGATTGGGAGCCTTCTGGGTTAACTCCCGCGGCAGGTACAACAGTACGTGATTCTCAACGATCCGGCGCGGCGGAGGTTCGCTCGGCCCAACCAGGCTCGGCAACTGCGCGGCAGCGAGGAAGAACAGAAAATGGGCTACGACCGAAACACCAAGAATGCCCCACAGCCGCCACGAACGGCCACCCGGCCGCTCGAGCAATAGATGCAATGGGTAATCGGAGGGCGGAAGGACAGTGGGTCCCGGCTGTGCCGGGTCCGCCAGATGGCTCAAAGATAAAGGGGCAAGGGCCATGCCGCTGCAAGATGTTACGACGCTTTTACGAATCAGAAAGTTGCCCGGCGGCGCGGATTGTTTCGGAGACTAAGTCGGCGTGTTCCCTAATCTTAGCAAGGATTGACTCAGCTACCCGCAGTGCCCGCGAAGCCTGCCAGACATCGACGCGCGGCCGGCTTCGTTCATGGACGGCTGCGAAGAAGGCGGCTAGTTCCAATTGAAGCGGCTCACCGGGCGTGACGGCCAACGGTTCGAAGCCAATTTGTGGAACGAAGCCAATTTGGGGTTCGTTTTTTCGAATGGCAAAACGCGTGGCATCCTGGCGCTGGTAATCGAGCGAAATGTATTCGCCCGGCTGAAAGAGGCGAAGCTTCCGGACTTGTTCGACGGAAATCCGGCTGGCCGTGAGATTGGCAATACAGCCGCTAGCAAATGAAAGGCGAACGTTGGCGATGTCCACCTTATTCGAGAGCACCGAAATACCGGCGGCGCGAACCTCCTCCGGCATGGCTCCCGCAAAGCTCAAAACGATGTCGAGGTCATGGATCATCAGGTCCAGCACCACGTCGATGTCAAGACTGCGCGGGGTGAATACACTCAGCCGATGAACTTCGAAGAAGAGCGGGACGGTCAGCGCCTGCTCGAGGGCACGCACCGCCGGATTGAAGCGCTCCAGATGACCGGCCTGCAGGATGCGGCCACGATCGTCGGCCAGTCGAGCCAAACGCTCGGCGGCGGCGGAGGTTTCGGCGACCGGCTTCTCGATCAGAACATCGATGCCGGCCTCGAGCAACTGCGCGGCGATGGCTTCGTGCGTTTCGGTGGGCGTGGCGATAATCGCGGCTTCGATCCGGCCTGCCCACGGGTCTAGCGCGGCCATGGCTTGGGAGTGGTACTCCTGAGCGAGCTGTTGGGCCCGGCTGAGATCCACATCCACGATCGCGGCGAGTTCCACGCCCGGCAGTTGGCTCAGGACGCGAATATGATTGCGCCCGAAAGACCCGGCCCCGATGACCGCCGCTCGTATCACGCGTTGGGCTCCAAAGGAGGATAGCCGACGATCGAGAGCTTGGCGTCGTTAGCGCGCTTCAGCATTTCGTCCTTATCGAGCAAGAGCGTGCGGCCGGCGTCCAGCGCCAAAGCCGTCGTTTGCGTTTCGATCATGGCGTCGATGGTGGCGAGCCCGACCACTGGCACGTCAAACAGCAAGTGCGCCCGTCCGCGCGAAGCTTTCACCAGGCGGAGCGGCTTGCCATTCGTGAGCGCGGCTGCGCGCCGCAGCATGGCGTCGGTGCCTTCCATCGCTTCCGCGGCTACGCATGCCTTTTCGCTGATGGCCACGCTCTGGCCAATGTCGATTGAGGCGAGAACCGAAGCAACGCGCCGGCCGTAACGGATGTCGCCTTCCTCTACCTTATCCGGTTTGCGGCGCGTGAGCAGGCCTTCCGGCGCGAGGAGCGATTTCAGCAAGCGCGTAGAATCCACCAGCTCGATGCCTTCCTCCCGCAGCGCTTTCGCGACG
>DASYAX010000011.1:0-2626 GCA_036501045.1 Bryobacteraceae bacterium | reverse complement strand
GTGAAGTCATACAGCCGGTAAACCCGTCGCGTCGAATCGTCTTTCATGACGAACACAACACAGCGGCGGCATTCCGTCCGCGAGAGCAGAATGAGGTGATTGGCGCTGAAGTTGAACATTGAGGAAGGGCCGGAGGGCGGGCGCCGAAGCCCCCGCCTCCATGGTCAGCGCCGTTGTGGGGTTAGCCGGCCGATTCCTCGGTGCGGGTTATCATCACAGCGCGGCGCATGCTTGCTGCATGCCGCTATTCGGCGGCGGCCGGCGGATTCGATTTGCTGTTGCTCTTGCGAAGACTATCTCCGCCGAGCAGAAAGATTTCGGAGTTCTCCACCAAACGGTCGGCGATGGCGGTAGCGATGGTGGTGTTATAGAGGACGTTGCCCCAGTCGGAGAATGCGGTGTTAGTAGTGATGACAGTCGCGCGCTGCTGGCTGTGCCGGGTAGAGATGACTTGATAGAAAAGATTCGAACTTTGTTGATCGAGTGATAAGTAACCTAGCTCATCCACGATAAGTAATGCTGGCTCAGTGTAGATTCTGAGTTTGCGGATAAGTGAGTGATCGACCTGCGAAGCGAGCAGGTGATTCAGCATATCCATAGCGGTGGTGAACAGCACGCGGCGATTCGCCTGACAGGCGCGCCAGCCGATGATTTTCGCGAGAAAGGTTTTGCCTACGCCGGGGTTGCCGATAAAGATCGCACCGGTTCCCTTGGCGATGAACTCCAGATCGAGCAGTCTTAGAATACGCGGCTTCAGATCCATGCGGCTCTTGTGGTGTTTGAAGTGAAAGCTGTCTATAGAGTGCTGGGCGTGCAGGCGCGAGAGTTGGAAACGCCGTTCGATCGAACGGCTATTGCGGGATTCCAGTTCGAAGTCTACAAGCGATTCCAGCGTTTCCGCGACGCTGCGGTTTCTGGCCGCGGCATCAGTGATCGTCTGATCCAGTTGGCGGGCCATAGAGGTCAAGCTGAGTTGGTTGAGTTTCTGATGCAGTGCGGTCACGGGACTCCTTTCGGGAACGAAGAATGAAAGCGTCGTACTGAGCGAGTGAAAGCGGATCGGTGGCGAGTTCGTTCAGCGCCGGATCTTTGAACCGTAGCGGCGGTTGCACCTCGCGCCGTTGTTGCTGTTGGCGGAGAATATTGGCAATGTAATCGGCGCCGAAGGCGCGTGCGGCGTGCGCTTTGGCAAGCGCGGCGGATACCGCTTCGGGGCCGTACTCCCGGACTAGCACAAACAGTTCGCGCACCTGGCGCGATAACGAGCGATCCGTATCGGCGAGACGTTCGAGATATTCATGGGCGGCGGGACCGAGAAGGGCGATGAGGCGCTGTTGCGTCGCCGAACGGTCGGCGGCGGCCATTTGCGCGTGGAGTTCTTTCTCAAAGCGTTCCGCTCCGAAGGTCTGTCCGCGCTGCCAGGAGCGGGGATAACAGACGATCTCATGATGCTGATCGTAGATGGTGACGGACGAAGCGTCTCCTTTGACGGTGAGCTTGTGGCCCACATAACGAGCGGGCACGCAGTAGCGGTTGCCGTCGAAGGAGAGACGCATATCTTTATGCACGAGCGCCTCGGCGGCATCGCGGCAGTCGGGAAGCATGGCGGGCAACTGTCGGAGAGACTCAGGCTGGAAACGTTCGTTGGGCGCTTGCCCGGTTTCGCGATGACGGCGTTGATTGGCGACTTCTTGCAGCCATAGGCGGGCCTGGGCGTTCACATCGGCCAGATCGGTGAAGGAGCGCAACGGCCAGAAGTTCTGGCGCACATAACCGATGGCTCTCTCGACTTTGCCTTTCTCCCAGGCCGCCGCTACATGACAGGCGCGCGGAATGAAGCCGCATTCGCGAGCGAAAGCGAGGAAGCGCGGGTTGAAGCGGACCAGGTTGCCATCGTGTTCGGCGACGGCGGTGGCGAGATTGTCGAACCAGATCTCACGGCTTGTGCCGGAGAAGAACTGAAAAGCGTGGATGTGACAGCGGACGAAAGTCTCGAAGGTCTGGCTGTGGGTGAACTCCAGATACATTTTGCGACTGTGAGATTCCACCAGGCAGTAGGCGTAAAGCTTGCGCGTGGCGCCGTTGTAAACCAGCGCGCCGAAGTGGCCCCAGTCCACATCGAACCGCTCGCCAGGCGCCGGTTCTACGCGAACATAAGCGCGGCGGGCAACGGAGTTCTTGCGGAGAGTGCGCAAGTAATCCTTGACGATGGTGAATCCGCCGTCGTATCCAAGCGGCTTCAATCGCTGGGCGATCACGGGGGCGTTGGCGTCCGGGTCCTGCTGGAGCAGCTCGGCAATGATTTCCTTGACTGGGTCGAGCTTGCTGGAGCGGTCGCGGTGAGCGGCCTTCGCCGCCGGCGCTTCGAGATACTTGGCAATCGTGCGGCGGCCGATCCGCATATGCCGCGCGATTTTGCGCAAGGACCATTTCTCCACGAAGTGGAGGCGGTGTAGTTCGCTGATTTGATCCGGAGAGAGCATCCTTGATCCCGTTATAGGGGCGTTGGCGCCGCCGGACCAATAGGATGTTCTTTTCAAGATGGCCGCGGAGCGGCAGTACCCGGCGCCGCCGGCTGAAAAATGAACATCTTGCAGGCAGCCAGGTTGTTCTTTTCAAGATCGCG
>DASYAX010000010.1:0-4183 GCA_036501045.1 Bryobacteraceae bacterium | reverse complement strand
CATCGAAACCGATCAACCCGTTCCCGATACGGTCATTACGCAATTGTTCGAAAATACCGCGGTCAAGTTCGTACGGCGCGTCGCTCTTTAGGCGCGATATACACTTGACATCATGACTCGCCGGACTCTTGTCAGTTCACTTGCCCTCGCCTCCACATTTCGAGGGCAGCAGCCTTCAACGCGCCCCGCGCGGCCGCATAGAGAGCATCACACGGAATGGAAACCGCTGCTCGGCGTGCTGGGACCCTACACCCCAGACAACGTGGCCTGGGCCAAGGAGCAAGGCTTCAGCAACATGATCCTTGGCTCTTCAACGCGCTCGACGCTCGATGCCAGCTCGATTTCCGACGCTCAGGTCGAAGAGGTGAAAGCCACCCTCGCGAAACACCAGATGCATGTTTCGGCCCTGCAAGTGGGCGCAGATTGCATCAATCCGGATCTGGACCGCCGCGCCCGCTCGAATCAATATTTTGTGAAGGCGATTGAGCTGGCCGGCAAACTCGGAGTACCGTACATCGGTACGCAATCGGGCCGCGACCGCGCCAAGCCGTTCGAAGAGCAGGTGGACGAAATTGTGCGCGTTTATCACGAGCAATTCTTTACCGCCTGCGAACGGAATAAAGTTCGCATTCTTTGGGAGCCGTATCCGGAAGCTCCTAACATCGCGACCAGCCCCGTTGGCTTTGCGGCTCTGTTCAAAGCCTTCGGCGACTCGCCTTACGTCGGCCTGCAATTCGATCCGTCGCATTTTGTGCGGCAATTCATGGATCCGATACAGACGGCGCGCGACTTTGCCGACAAGATTTACGACGTTCACCTGAAAGACACCGAGATCCTTTGGCCGGTGGTGCGCGCCGGCGGAATTAGCCCGGTGAACAACGCCAGATGGTGGCGATATCGTATTCCCGGCATGGGCTCTATTAGCTGGCGCGAGTTCTTCAGCGTCTTGCAAAATATGGGCTACCAGGGCGCGATGAGCGTCGAGCAGGAAGATCCTCTCTATGGCGCGGGCAATAATCCCGGACCCGATTTCAGCGACGATTTTAAAATGGGCTTCGTGATGGCCAAGCGCTATGTATCGCAGTATGTTCCGTAGAAGTGATAATTATAGATTAGACATGGCACAAGTAAAGGCGGCCCCCAAGACTTACGACGTTGTGATCGTCGGCTCCGGCGCCGGTGGTGGCGTCGCCGCGCACGTGCTGGCGCTGGCCGGCGCGAAGATCTGCATGCTCGAAGCGGGCGAGTGGTTCGACTGCACCAAGGATTCGAAGATGTTTGATTGGCCCTACAACGTGCCGCATCGCGGCGCGGGCACGCGCGATAAGCCGTGGGGTTTCTTCGATGCCACAACCGTGGGCGGCTGGCATGTTCCGGGCGAACCGTATACGAACGCACCCGGTTCCGATTGGACCTGGTGGCGCGCGCGCATGTTGGGCGGGCGCACGAATCATTATGGGCGCATCTCGCTGCGCATGGGCCCCTACGACTTCAAACCGTATAGCCGGGATGGCAAAGGATTCGATTGGCCGATCACTTACGACGACCTTGCGCCCTATTACGACAAAGCCGAGGAATTAATTGGCGTATTCGGCTCGCACGAAGGTATCGAGAACACGCCGGACGGCAAGTTTCAGCCCCCACCGGCGCCACGCGGCTACGAGCGCCTGATTAAATCGGCTTGCGACAAGCTGAGCATTCCCTGTATTCCGTCGCGGCTGGCGATTCTCACCCAGCCTTTGAATGGCCGGCCGGCTTGTCACTATTGCGCGCAGTGCGGCCGCTCCTGCGGTGTCAATGCGAACTTCAATTCTCCGGGCGTCCACATCAAGCCCGCCCTGAAGACCGGCAATCTGGAAGTTCGGACCAGCGCGATGGTGCGAGCGGTGCTTGTCGGCTCCGATGGCATGGCCACCGGCGTTTCTTACGTGGACAAGAAGACCCGTAGTGAAGTGGAAGTGCGCGGCAAGATCGTGGTTCTCGCGGCCAGTTGTTGCGAGAGCGCGCGCATCCTGCTCAATTCCAAGAGCACGCAGTTTCCCGATGGGCTCGCCAATTCGACGGGCCTGGTAGGGCGTTATGTGATGGATACCGTCGGCTCGGCGGTAAGCGGCTTTTTGCCGATCCTGCAAGATCTGCCCCCACAGAATGAAGATGGCGTCGGCGGTATGCACCTTTACATGCCCTGGTGGCTTTATAAGGAACAGAAAGCCAATAAACTGCCGTTCGCGCGCGGCTATCACATCGAAATTGGCGGCGGTCGCGGCATGCTCGGCGCGGGCGCGTTGGGAGGGTATCCGCGGCACTGGCTGGGCGGCGGTTACGGTGTAGAGCTCAAACAAAACCTTCGCAAGCTGTACGGCTGCGAAGTCCATTTTTCCGGCCGCGGCGAAATGATTCCCAACGACAACAGCTATTGCGAAATCGACCCGAACGTGGTCGACCAATGGGGCATTCCTGTCCTGCGCTTCCACTTCAAATGGAGCGACGATGAAATCCTGCAGGCCAAACACATGCAGGATACCTTCCAGGAAATCATCGAAGCTATGGGCGGCGTCGTTACTCACAGATTCACCAAGGAGCAAAACTGGGGCATCGCGCGCGGCGGCGAGATCATTCACGAAGTGGGCGCGACCAAAATGGGCGACAATCCCAAAACTTCGGTGCTGAACGAGCATTGCCAGGCGTGGGATTGCAAGAACCTGTTCATCACCGATGCGGCGCCGTTTGTCAGCAATGCCGATAAGAACCCGACGCTCAGCATCTCCGCCCTAGGCTGGCGCACTACCGATTACATTGTGGACCAGGTTAAGAAATTCAACGTGAAGGTTTGACGGGAGCTACTTATGGCAGACGAAAATAAACCGGAAACTCAGGAATCGGGCGTCAGCCGTCGCGGCTTGCTGCAGATTATCGGTTCGGTCCCTGCGATGGCCGCTGTGGCGTCCGCCGCGCCGGCGGCGCATCAAGCTGAAGGCGGGACCAAAGGCAATTACAAGCGCCAGACTTTCGACGATCATCAGTGGCAGACGGTTCGGGTGCTATGCGACCTCATCATTCCCGCGGACGAGCGCAGTGGCAGCGCCACGCAGGCCGGCGTGGCCGAGTTCCTTGACGATTGGATCGCTTTTCGCACTGAGCAGGAGGGTACACAGGACCTGCGTGCTGAGATCTTCGGCGGCCTGATGTGGCTCGATCACGAGTCGCGCCGGCTCTTTCAAAAAAATTTCGCCGATGCCGCCGCCGCACAGCAAAAACAACTGCTCGACCGCATCGCCTATCTCGATCGCGCGGCCAAAGAAGACAGTCAATGGGTGGCGTTTTTCGATCAGTTCCGCAGCCTGACGGTAGCCGGCTTTTACTCGAGCAAAATGGGCGTTAAGGATCTTCCCTATTTAGGAAACGTGGCGGTTGCGGAGTGGAAAGGCTGCGATCCGAAGGTCTGGGCCATAATCGAAGAACGAATGAAGAACGGCTACAAGGGCATCCTCGAAGCCAAGCCTTGGAGTACGGCTTAAGTCTCGATCGGTTCCAGATCCACCCAGCAACGTTTACGCCAGGATTCGAGACCGGCTTCGGCCAGTTGCACGCCCTTGGCTCCTTCGAGTAGATTCCAGCGGAATGGCTCATCCTTCACGACGTGCCGGAGGAACAGCTCCCACTGGCGTTTGAATGCGTTGTCGAAAGTGTCCTGTTCGGGGACCTTCTGCCACTGGTCGAAGAAGTTCAGTGGATTGGGAATATCCGGGTTCCAGACGGGACGCGGCGTAGCGGCATACGGCTGAATCCAGCAATCGCGCAAGCCGGCCACGGCGGATCCCTTGGTGCCGTCCACTTGCAGCGTAAGTAAATCGTCGCGGCGCACGCGCACACACCATGATGAATTGAAGTGGGCGATGATGCCGCCTTCCAGCTCGAAGGTAGCGTAAGCCGAATCGTCGGCCGTGGATGCGTAGGGCTGACCTTGTTCGTCGCGGCGCTCAGGAATGTGAACTGCGCCCAGGCATGAGACAGCCTTCACCGGTGCAAATACTCCATCGAGCACGTAACGCCAATGGCAGAGCATATCGATGATGATGCCGCCGCCGTCTTCTTTACGGTAATTCCACGATGGCCGCTGGGCTGGAATCGTATCGCCTTCAAAGACCCAATAGCCGAATTCGCCGCGCACCGAAATGATTTT
>DASYAX010000009.1:0-7890 GCA_036501045.1 Bryobacteraceae bacterium | reverse complement strand
GCCGTTGGCATGCATTACGGTTCCGACGGAACCCTGAAGATGAAAAAGATTTCGAAAATAGCAGCGCTGTTTTTTTGCCTTGGATTGGCGGCGGATGGCTACGCGCAGTCTGCCGGCGACGATCTGAAGAAGGCCGGGAATGAGATCAAAGACGCCACAAAGGATGCGGCGAAGGGTTCCGGCAAGGCAGTCGGGAAAGGTGCGCAGAAAACCAAAAACGGCGTAAAGAAGGGCGCGAATGCCGCCGCATCCGGGGTGGAAAAGGGCGCAGGAGAAAAGACGAAATAGCGGGAGATATTGAATCCGGGAACAGCGACATCCGCTTCGAAGCGTTATAACCCAGTCTCCAGCCGCCGGCCAATCAGGATACGGAACACATCTCTGCCGGCGCGGTTCTGTATGACGAAACAGCCTCGACTTCCTCCGTTATCACCGAAAAACTGTTCAGCCAGGCAATGCCGAACGAAGTGGTAATCGCAACATCCGCCGCATCGCGGCCTGTGGCCATCAGAATCCGGCCAATTCGCGGCTGATTATTGCGGGCGTCAAACGTCCACCACCTGTCGCCAAGATAGACCTCAAACCACGCGCTGAAATCCATCGGCGGCATGAGCGGGACACCGATATCTCCGAGATAGCCCGTGGCATATCGTGCAGGAATGTGCATGGCCCGGCAAAGGGCGATCGCCAGATGCTGGTAATCCCGGCAGACCCCCTGGCCCTCGGCGTACACGTCGAGAGCCGATTTGGTAGGCCGGGCCGAGCCGTAGCTGAATGTGATGTGTTGATGGACCCAGTCGCAGATGGCCTGTACCCTTGGCCATCCCTTGGGCGTGTTACCAAACAATTGCCAGGCAAGTTCGGAGAGCCTGTCCACTTCGCAATAGCGGCTGGCAAGCAGGAACTGCAGGGCCTCGGTCGGCAATTGCTCGACTGCCAATTGCGGAGCGTTCCAATCGACCGCGTCCGGCTCGCCCGAATCTTCGATCAATGTCGACCCTGAGAGGCGAAGATTACCCTGCGGAGCCGCAATTCTGGTGCATATATTACTGAAACTATCCCAATATCGTTCCTGGGTGAGATCCGGCGACAATCGAATCTCGTCCGCTTCCCGAAGATCCGCAACTCGGGATGGATGCACGTTCAGGACTGCAACTATCGTCGTCGGTTGCGTGACTGCAAGCTCAATATCGTAACCCAATCGGATCAACATCACTTTCCGGGAAGCATGTTGATGGCCATGGTATGGACGAGGTCGGACATTCTCGCGGCTTGCGATCAATGGAAGCGGAGTTCATAGCCAGTCATCGATCGGGATTCCGCTGCCGCGGATTCCGGGGCAGCGGGACAGATACGCGCCGATTTCAGCGGACATGCTGGGGTACGTCTCTCGGAGACCCGCCGCGATCACTTTTACATAAGCTTCGCTTGGCGGTCCAATCACAAGGGATTGTGCGGTGGTGAAGGTCAGGATGGGCCATCCCTCCTCTTCGCCGATTCGGACCAATCTGCCGTAGAGCGGGTTGTCTTCCAACAGCAGTTCGCCCGCAGTGCTGAGATCCGAAAATGGCGGCACGATTCGGGTTCCGTCCGGCAGACGGCCGTTTTCCTGACAAACCACATCGTTGAATTGGTCGTCTGTGATGAGATACATCCTGCCCAGAGTGGCGGCGTCGGTGCTGCCTTCACGAATGAAAGCTGACGCGCCTTTCCACCAGGACGAGTAACCGGCAAAATACAACTCGTACCGCATCGTAACGGGCCGGCTTTCTGTGGGAGGTGTCCGGCCGCGCGCGCCCGGATTGCTGATGTTCGAGCTCGGCGGCGTTCCGCCCTCGATGTAGCACTGAAAACGGGCGGCAAGCAGGTTGCTTCCGTAGGACGCGTACCAAATCATGGGCTTCATCGTCCGCCACTGCAATTATCCCAAAGCTGTTTGAGGCAAGCGTACGCCGGAACGCTTCGCCCTCATGCCATTCCGCCGAAATATGCCCGCAACATTCAAATCGGCTTCCCCGCCGAGGGCGCGCGAAACCGACCCGGTGAAACTCATCTTCGCGGTGGACGAATGTCCCTGCCGAACGGAACCGATTGGAGGCGATGGGAATCGCAATGCTGCAGAGACCATGGCAGAAACTCAGCGAAGCGTGCGAGAGCATCGACCCGGAAGGCAATATCTTTCAAATCTCGGCCGTTCGCCAATAGTTTTGCCTCGATAGCGGTTATAAAAGCGTCACGCGATCGGCTGAACCCATTGGCTCCCCCAGGCTGGCGCCTCGAAAGGCTCCGCGAAATACTGCGTCTCGCGCACGACCTTACCGTCGCGGAATTCCATAATGCTCACCGTGTATGCCGGTCGCCCCTGATAGGTGATTGGGTATTCCGTGATCCAGAGATCGCCTTTTCCGGGAATCCACCTGATGTTGAAGCCGGACGGCTTGCCTGGATGATGACTCCGCAATGCTGCAGGTTGCTTCGCCCGAGGATTCGTTCACCGGACTGAGGATAATCGCAGACAACATCGTCATCGTAAATATCGTGCTCCGCGTTTGCATCGCCGGCTGCTGACGCGCGCCAGTGCTGATTCAGGCTTCAAGTATTTGTCCCTCTTGCATGAACTGCTCCAGGTGCGAGTCGGATTTATGATCGTCTGCCTTGCGGAATGGAACCCCGACTGCCGGCGTTCACTACTTCATGAAACCTGTCGGATCAAAACAGGCGCTGGCGCCATTTATTCGGATCGCGCGATGTGTGGAATACGGCATAGATCGTGACCCTTGCCTCCGAGTGTTCATAAAACACGGCGTACGGAAAGCGGCGCGTCAGGACCGACGATAGTTCTCGTGGACAACAGCGTACATCTCCGGCTGGCGCCGGATACTTTCCAGGCACGCGTCGACTGAGCTCAGGAATTCTTCGCCCAGTCCCGCCCTCCGGCCCTCATACCAGACATACGCCTCTGTAAGGTCCAACTCAGCTTCGGGAGCGATCACCAGCTCAACGAGCATAGTGGGCGCGTATTCTTAGCTTCACCTCGTCCCAACGGCGACCTGAATCCGGGTTCTTCAACAGATTTGCTTTTCTGCGGGCCAGTTCCTGCTTTTGCCAGTCGTGGACAGGCACGCTTTCCGGCGCGACCGCAAGGTCGTCCCACAGATCTTCGACAAGCTGGAGTTTCTCGGCAGGGCTGAGATCAAAAATCGACGCGGCGTTCATTCGGGTCTCCATTGCCAATTCTCTCAAATTTGTCGGCCAACTGGCCACAAAACGCACGACCCGTGGATGCGGCCACGCTGGTAAACCAGAACGCTGCCGGTCAGGCTTCGTCGATCAGCAGCAGAGACACTGCGGAGAACCCGCGCACCCTGCCTTCCTTCCCCGGCAGCCCGACAATGCGCGACCGTTCGGAAGCCGCAGCGAGATCTCGTTATTCCCGTCGCTGCGGGGGTCACGGTGATAGCAATACGGAACCGCACTCAGGCCCTCTCGTTTAGCCCATATCGCGACTTTACGAATAGTCGAGCGAAGTGAAGCTGTGGAGCCCGGAACGCGGAGCCAGGGCTGATCGGGCGTCAGCGTTGACAACCATGCAGGGTCTGCGGAATATATTTTCTTTGGTGGCGTCCCACACGACTGGTGACCTGTAGCGCAAGCAAGCAACCGTGCTGTTCCCCGATAAACGCTTCGCCGACGTCACATCGTTACTTGATGCGAACCCCAATATATGAATGCGATTAGTAGCGCGATGAAGAGAAGGATAACGAAAAGAACGCCTTTATCTCTGTCGGTCATAGGTCTCTGACGGTCTTGTTTAGCCCCGAAGGTGATTTCAGCATCCCTCTTCGTTACGGTGCGGGAGTTGCTCTCCGCGATACCCCGTGATTCAGTATCCTGGCTCCGAAGCGGCTCGAGATGACAACATATCGGCAGCCAATTGAGAGGAGGAAGTGGGTCTCACCGAGAAGGGCGAACGGCTCACGCTGCCTGATGGATATCTGGCTGCGTCGATTTCCGAAATGAGAATATGACGTCATCCAAACGGACCCACTCGCGCCATCTTGGAAACCACTCCGCCGCCTCCGGTCACTGTCATGTACTGCAGCCGCTCAACGGGCGCGCGGGCCGTGATTTCATCGTAGAGTTCGCCACACGACAAGCCCTGCCTGACAAGGGTACTCCGCAACTTTGCTCCGAATGGCGCCGGCGTTCAAGATCGGAGCGAAACCGTCTGAACCAAAGCCATGCCTCGGAACGCGATAGGCCAAGGGCAAATTTCCACAATTGCAACAGTACTGATACGGATTGTGCTGGAGAACATGCCACGATAGGCTCATTGGCCGAGGCTTTCGTAATATTTTGAGGAAGTCGGCCAAATTCGGAGTAGGGAATGAATTTAACGCCTACATTCTCGTCTATTGTTATCGTCGGTCTTGGAATCACGGCCAGCGGCAATTCGCAAAAGCGACTCGGCGGGTCAAGGATTCGTGCATGGCGATTGTTGTTTTTTGGTTTTCCACGGGAATACAGTTTAAAGAATTCTCGCAATAAATAGTTAATCAGGTAAAGCCAGCGGGCCTTCGACGCGCGTCTCTACGCTGATTGCGAAGCCGCTCTGGCGGTCTCGACGTCGGCGTCAACCGCGTGCTCGACGAGACGCTGACGCGCGAGGAGGCGCTCATTGAGCACATGCGCTCGAATGCGTATTTGTTTTTTCAGGAGAATGCGCTCGGCTCCCTCGAAGTCGGCAAACAGGCTGATCTCGTCGTGCTGGAACGCGATTACATGACTGTGCCGGTTGCCGAGATCAGGCACATTCATCCGACACTGACGATGGTTGGCGGGCGTGTGGTGTTCAACGCTGCAAAGTAGTGGCTCGAACGCTTTTCCCCTCGCTTCTTATTAGTGCCGCCGCGCTCAACGAACTGGCGAGCGCCAGCCCGGCCGCCACCCACAACACAGCGCGGTAGCCGGTCACAAATGCTTCTCCGATGACCTCACGCCCGCGCGCGTCCCCCGTTTCAGCGGCGGCAAGCTTCGATCGCTGGTTCTCGATTTCTTCCTGTATAGCCGGCGCCAGCCCGGAACTGCTCAGGCGCCGGTCCAGATCGCTCTGGAAAACTCCGCTGAGCAATGCTCCGAAAACCGCCACGGCCAGCAGACCTGCGATTCGGGAGACGGCGTTGTTGATCCCCGAGGCCGTTCCTGCGTAGCTTTGTTCGACAGCGTTCATCACTGTTGTGGTCAGCGGGGCAACACTGATCGCCATGCCGAACCCCAGCACCAGCACCGCAGGCAGGAACGTCGTCCAGTAGGGACCGCCAATACCCGGTCTTGCAAACAGCGCGAACCCGGCGGCGGCGATCAGGGGGCCGACCACCAGCGGAACCCTGGCCCCGTATCGATCGAGAAGTCCGCCGGACCAGCGCGACAGCACGAACATCAACAGTATGAAGGGCAGCAGAGCGGCCCCTGCTTCGGTCGCCGAATAGCCCTGCACCTGTATCAAATCCAGCGGGAAAAAGAAGAGCATGCCGCTCAACGCAGAATAGAGAAACAAAGTAAGCAGGTTCGATCCGCTGAAATTGACGGAACGGAACAAACGGAGTGGGATCATCGGTGACGGTGCGCGCCCTTCCCAATACAACAGCGCAATCAGGGCGATGGCCCCGACCGCTCCCGCGACCGGAATCGATTCGATCAGGGAAAAGACGACTCCGCCTAAGCCGAGCACGGCCAACATGCCGCCCGGCCAATCGAAAGCCTGACTCTGATTGCCGGCCCTGCTTTCCGGAACTTTCCACAGAGCAACCAGCAAGACGACGAGCCCCAGAGGAAGATTGATGAAAAACACCCATCTCCACGAGCCGTGCTCGGTGAACCATCCGCCCAGTACGGGGCCGATGGCCGCGGTGATGGACGTGAAACCTGACCAGGTCCCGATGGCGCGGTCCCGCTTCTCCCTGGGAAAACTCGCGCTGATCAGTGCCAAACTGCCGGGGACAAGCAGCGCGCCGCCAATTCCCTGGATGCCTCTGGCAACAATGAGCTGGAGGATATTGGGTGCGAGTCCGCACCAGGCCGAGGCTGCGGAGAAGAGTACAACGCCGGCTGCAAAGATTTTCCGGCGGCCGTAGAGGTCTCCCAAAGATCCGCCAATGAGGAGCAGCGCCGCCAAAAACAGCGCATAAGATTCCACAACCCATTGGACGTCCGCCATGCTCGCGCCCAGGGCCTTTTGCAGCGCCGGCAGAGCCACGTTCACCACCGTGCCGTCGATAAAGGCCATGCTCGATCCCAGGACGGTCGCCGTCAGAATCCAGCGGCCATTCGTTTCAGCAGGGCGCTCGCACGAAGCGGCGAGAATCGCGCCTTCGTCGCAGGGAAGTCTGGCGATGCCGGCCATAATCCATTCTCTGCCGGAAGCAAGTCACCGCATATCGATGCGGGCTCGTCCGGATCGAGTGTCTATCCAAAAGGATGTTCGAGCGACGGACTCGGCGTGGTGAGGAGTTCGGCGCCGGTCTCCGTTACGTGCAGATCATCCTCGAGGCGGATACCAAACTCACCGCGTATATAAATTCCCGGTTCGTCACTGAAGACCATTCCGGGTTGCAGCGTCGGCCGCGCCGGCCAACCGTACATGTTGCCCTTTACCAGGTAGCTCCACTCGTGCATCTCCAATCCGAGCCCATGGCCGACTCGGTGAGTAAAGTATTTGAAGCCCGGACCGTAGCCACCATCCACGATGACCTTGCGGGCCGCAGCGTCCACAACCTCATTCGGCGCCCCCGGTCTTGCCGCTTCCAGCGCAGCTTTCTGCGCGCGCCGCACGATTTCGAAGACCGCAAGCATCTTGTCTGTCGGCTTGCCCAGCACGAATGTCCGGGTGATGTCGGAAGTGTAACCCTCGACGCGACATCCATCGTCGAGCATGATGATCGTGCCTTCGCGGATGGTTTGCAGCGCCCGCGATCCGTGAGGCGACGCTGTGTATTCGCCAATGTTGAGGCTGGCCTCTCCGGGAAAGCCGACGCGCGCGTAGCCGGCTTGAATCAGCGCGTTCACATCCCGCTGCGTCATGCCCTCTTCAAGCGCCTTATAGACAGCCTCGTAGACACGTATGGTCGCCTGTCCGGCGAGGCGCAGGCATTCGATCTCATGAGCATCTTTGATCATGCGGCAACCCGCCGTAACCGGTGTGGCGCTGACGACCTGAAATGCGGGCGCCCCGGCATGGGCGATGCCATCCGCGAAGACGAATTTGATGGTCTCTTCAACACCCACCCGGCCACGGGTCACACCCCGGTCCTTCAGGCCCTGAATGAGCCTGGCGTAAGGGCTCTCGTCCTCTTGCCAGGTGCGGACGTCGGCACGCGCGAAGGAGGTGCCCGCTAGCAACTCGTGCGCGCGATCCTCTTCAAATGCCGGGCACACGATAAAGGGATTCGCCTTCGCCGGAATGACAAGGGCCCAGAGCCGCTCGCCTCCGCCGAACTGAACGTTGGCGAAATAGAGCGCCGATGCGCCGCCGGAGAGCACGATGGCATCGATTTTTTCGGTTGCCATCAGTTTTCTCGCTCTTTCCAGGCGTGCCTCGCGTTCCTGATTGCTGAAAGGCCGAATCTGACCCGTCATGGGCTGGAGGGCCGCAATAGACGGCGGGACGTTGCGGGACAGCGCCGCTGTCTCCTCACGCTGCGCCTGGGCAGGCAATGCAAGAGCCGTGGCGGCAGCCGCCGCCGTAGTAAACCCCATAGAAGTAACTCCCATAAAGGAGCGTCTTGACAACAATTTGGTTCCCTCCCAACTCCTTGAAGTTGATGGCGGCTTCCCTCCCCGCGGCGGGCCTATCTTCGATCTTACGCGGATACGAATGCAGGTGTGGCGGAA
>DASYAX010000008.1:0-27275 GCA_036501045.1 Bryobacteraceae bacterium | reverse complement strand
TATACCTATGCGGCGCCGGCCCAAGAAGCAGGCACCGCCCCGGGCCAAATCCCTGCCAGGCTCATGCGCACGCTCTACCGCTGCGAGAAACTCACCAGGCAAAGCCGCACCTACGGGGTAATCGCCAGCCCCGTCGCGCATTCGAAGTCACCGCTGATTCATAACCGCGCATTCCACGCGCGCCGGCTCGATGCCGTTTATCTTCCCTTTCTGGTATCGCCCGCGCACCTAGGCGATTGGATGAACTTCGCCACGGACCTTCCCGTCGCTGGCTTCAGCGTCACCATTCCCCACAAGGAGCGCATCGTTCGTTATCTCGATTGCGTCGAGCCGCAAGCCAAGCGCATTGGCGCGGTGAATACCGTCTGGCGGAAAGCCGGTAAATGGCGTGGCACCAATACCGATACCGAAGGAGTCTTGAAACCGCTGAGCCGCCATCTGCGCCTCGCGCATGCTTCGGTCTTGATCGCGGGCTATGGAGGCGCAGCGCGCGCCGCGGCCATCGCCCTCTCCGATGCTGGAGCCGGCGTCACCGTTACCGGCCGCAATCTGAAGAGCGCGCAGGCGCTCGCGCATGTGGTCAAAGGCCAGGTCCTCTCTCTCAAAGAGGCATCTCGCAATCACTACGATGCGCTCGTCCACGCCACTCCAGTCGGCATGTTTCCGCGCATCGAGGAATGCCTCTTCACCGATTCCATCCCGGCCGACCTCGTTCTCGACATGGTCTACAATCCTTCCGAAACCTTGCTGCTCAAGCGTGCCCGTGAGCGAGGCTGCACCGTCATCCCGGGCGTCGAAATGCTCCTCGAGCAAGCCGCCCATCAATTCGAAATTTGGACAGGTGAATCCGCGCCGCGCTCCGTCATGCGCAACGCGCTCGAGTCCCACGGCTGATACTCCCAGCCTCGCCGGCTTCTATAATGTGCGCATGAGTTCTCGCAGCCCGCGTCCGAAGGATCTGACCCGCCGTCAGTGGACCGCGCTCCTTGCCGCTTCGCCCTTGCTCGCGCAAGCCCCTGCCCCTCTGGCGCCGAAAGTCCAAAACGCCAACGCCGATGTCCAGCAGACCAGCCAGCGCTTGGCCGAAATCGAACTTCCAATGAACATTGAGCCCGCTTTCCGTTTTACGGCCTGATCGCTCATGCACAAGCCCAAAACGAAAATCGACGAAAACAGTCTTCCCTTCGCCTCCATTCGCGAGCTCGGCGCCGCTTTGCGAAATCGTGACATCTCCTGTGTCGAATTGACCAAATTCTTCAACCAGCGCCTCGAAACCTTTGGCCCTACCTATAATGCGCTGGCTTGTTCATTTGGCAAAGAGCCGCACAAAGCCGCCAAAGATGTAGACGACGATCTCAAGCACGAGCGCTTTCGCGGACCTTTGCAGGGCATTCCATATGCCGTGAAGGATTTGATCGCCGTCGCCGGTTACCCGACCACCTGGGGAGCCAAGCCATATGCCGATCAGGTTTTCGATTATGACGCCAACGTGATCAAGCGCCTGAAAAGTAGCAAGGCGATCCTCCTCGGCAAGCTCTCCATGGTGGAACTGGCCGGCGGCGGTGGCTATAGCTCGGCTTCCGCGTCGTTGCAAGGGCCCGGCCTGAATCCCTGGAACAAACTCCACTGGTCGGGCGGTTCATCGAGCGGCTCGGGAGCGGCCGTCGCCGCTGGTCTCGTTCCCTTCGCGCTCGGATCGGAAACTTCGGGCTCCATTTTGACGCCCGCCTGTTACTGCGGCATCACGGGTCTCCGCCCCACCTACGGTTTAGTCAGCCGCCACGGAGCCATGGCTCTCTCCTGGACCCTCGATAAACTCGGCGTCCTTGCCCGCTCTGCCGAAGATTGCGGTATCGTCCTTCATGGCATTGCCGGCGGCGATGACGACGACCCCGGCTCAGCGCATAAAAGCTTCTATTACACGCCCCAGTACTATCGCAAATTTAGCGATCTGAAAATCGCCTACGCCTCCATCGATTTCACCGACTGGCCCGATGAGCCGCTTCGTCCCGTGCTTACCAATGCCCTCTCCGTCGTCAGGTCCATCGGCGCGCAGATGATCGAGTCTAGTTTGCCCGACTTTCCCTACGGTCCGGTGATTAGCTGTGTCGTGGATTCCGAAGCGGCCTCGATCTTTGAACAACTGATTCGCAGCGGCCGTGTCGATCAGCTCGCCGATCGGCATCAAATTGACGGACTGAAAGCTGCGCTGAATTATTCGGCGATCGACTATCTTAAAGCCATGCGGGTCCGCGCCCAGATGCAAGCGGCCTTCCGCGATTGGTTCGCCGAAGTAGATTTACTCATTGCGCCCACCCGCCTGGGCCTGCCCGACCGCGCCGATCAGCCGTTCGATGAAATGCCGCCCAAGCGTCCCGATCAAAAAGGCATTGTCGCCGGGTTGGTGCAAGCGAGTAACCTGTGCGGGTTACCCGCCTTGACGGTCCCTTGCGGCTTTTCGAACGGTCTTCCTGTTGGTTTGCAAATCGTCGGTAATCCCTTTTCCGAAAATCGCATCCTCGCGCTGGGTAAGGAGTTTCAGTTGCGAACCGATTTTCACAAGCAGCATCCCGTGCTACCGGCTTAACAATCCGGTGCCGCCCACCAGCAGCAGCGTGGCAAAAAAAACGGCCACGATCCCCGCCCGGCGCCAATGCGGTAGAACGGCATGAAACCCCAGAAATAGAAAACTGCCCGCGATGGTCGCCAGCACAATCGCTGTCCACCATCCGCCGAATTCCGCCGCTCCCGATCGGTTAGCGGCCGGTTCGACGAACGCTCCCACCAGCGTGAACAACTCCGCTCCTGCCGCCGCCGCTCCGGCCTTCCAATGCGACGATACCGATCGCCGCGTAATCCAACCCAGTGCGAGGCCCTCGGGAATTTTATGCAGCGCCAACCCGATCGGCACGGCAATTTCCGTGATCGGCCGTGTCGTCAGCTCGCGCACGCTCCAGCCATCCAATAAGCTGTGCAGAGCGGCCGCGATCAGCAGTGGACCAACCACCTGGTGCCGCGCCGAATGACCGGCATGAGTTAATGCGCCATCGAGCAACGCCAACACCCCTGACACCGCCAAAGCCATCAGCAAAGCGATCGTCCGCCCGGATGTTTCGGCAATTTCGGGAACAATCCAAAACAGCGAAATTCCAAACAACAACCCGCCGCCCGCCGCCGCTAGATGCGTCGACAGCACGCGCGGATTTCCTGTCAATATTCCCGCGATCACGCCGCCCAGCGCCAGCAGAGTCAAGAGCCAGGCGATCGCCATTTACTGGCCGGTTACCTTGACAACAAAGTACGTCACCGGAACGCCCTTGTCGACTAACATCTGATGTGGCGTGCCAGCCGGGATGTGAATGACGTCGCCGGTTCCGAGCGCGTGCCGCACGCCGCCTTCGATCGATGTCCCACGGAGCTCACCAGCCTTCTCGGTATGCGGGTTTACCAGCTTCCCGCCGGTCAGAATTGTGGCCGCGCCGCTCGTGATAAAAAAAATGTCCGCTTCGTGCGCGTGCACCTCCGACGATCCGGTTGTCCCGCGGTACGCGAGCATCGTGTAGTGCCCCTTATATCGTTCCAGGGTCTCGGAGGCGAATTGGGTTCCTTTTTCCGTCAGCTTCTCTTTTTTCGCCGCAAGGTCCTTCGTCGTATAGATGTCTACCCCGCCCTGCCCGGCCATAAGAAAAGCGGCCGTCAGCATCATAAGCGCAATCTGTTTCACTCTTGTTCCACCCTCTTTTCCCGATTTGTAAAAACGAAGCCAACCCGAAGTTCGTTTGGTAATTTCGTGGTGGGCCCTGTAGGATTTGAACCTACGACCAATGGATTATGAGTCCACTGCTCTAACCGCTGAGCTAAGGGCCCGCATCGCAATGATACCAATCAAGTTGCTAGCAGGGCACAGACCAGGATCGCCAAGCCGACCAGATAGCTAGCCGGGTCTTTGAAAGCGAAGACGATCGGGTCATCGCTCATCAAACCGCGATTCGCCAGCATCAATAGGCGGCCGATCCAATAGAGCAGCGGAAGGCTGATAAACCAGAGGGCCTCCGGGCGCCGGTACAACTTTGCGACATCCGGACTGTTTATATAGAGGAAGGCGATCAACACCGACAAATAGAGCGCCGAGCTCGCGAATGAATTCAGCGGCGCAATATCGCTCGCTGTATAAGCGCGCCTCGATTCGGCCGCCAAAGTCAGATTTTTTCCGGAGACCAGTTCCGTCAGGCGTTTGAGCAACGCCAGCCCCAAAAAAAAGAAAATCGAAAAGGCCAGCGTCCAGACGGAAATCTCGATATGAGTTGCCCTGCCGCCCACCAATAGGCGAAGCGTATACAGAAATGCAAGCACAATCGCATCGAGAAACAGAAACTGTTTCAGGCGCACGGAATAACAAAGATTCACCACCGCATAGATCGCTAACAATCGCTGCGCTGAAACGGGAAGAAACCAGGCACACGCGACGCTAGCGGCCGCCGCCAGCGCCGTGAGTAGCAAACCGTCCGCGACGCTGAGCGCGCCCGACGCGAACGGCCGGCTTTTTTTTCTCGGATGGCAGCGGTCCGCTTCCATATCGAGCAAATCGTTCAATACGTAGAAAGACGATGCACAAAATGAAAAGGCCGCGAAGGCAATGGCGGCGGCCACCAACTTCTCGGCGCGGAATAACTGGTGAGCCAGCAAAAGAGGCATAAACACCAAGGCGTTTTTCACCCATTGATGCGGCCGCAACGCGCTCGCCGCGGCGGACCACCCGGAACGAAGCTTGGGAAAGCGAGCGGCAATCGGTATCCGCCTCTTCTCCAGGTAATTTTCAGCGCGCCGGGCTGTATTTACCGTGATCGCGCCGGCGGATTCTCGCCAAATTAGCAGATCGGCGCGGCTATTACCCGCATACCAAAATGTTTTCGCACCTAACAATTTACTGATCGCATCCAGCTTTCGCTCACCTTTTAAATTCTCTCGGGCAGTGCTTGCCAGAACGCCGTCAAAAAGAGCCAGATGATCGGCCACCTGTTTTGCATGAATAGCCGCGGCAGCGGTCGTGAGATAAAGCTTGTGGCCTTCCTCTTTCTTGCGCTTGAGAAATTCCAACAACTCTTCGTTATATGGCAGTAGCTCGGGTCGTGGGCAATGATACGCGGAGACTTTTGCCTTTAAATTAGCGATCCCGCCGCCGAGCCAAATGGGGAACAAAAGCAACAAAAAACAGTTCGATCGCAAGGCGGCCAAAATCGATTCCAGAAAAAGATCGCCCTGAACGAGTGTTCCATCCAAATCGATACAGATGGGAATTTGCGCTCCATTCTCCGAATGTCCGGAGCCCATATTGGCGCAAATAGAAAAAGAGTCCACACTGAGATGCCGCTAAATGATTCCCTAACTCGAAGGAATGCTTGTTCCGTAGAGCTATCGCCGACTCTACCAGCGACACGCTGGAGTGTCAATTGCCACCGTAGGCGGAGTAACTGTGCAGCGTTGGGCTTAGATCTATCGGTACCGTATCGCGAATGCGCCTTCGTACTAAAACTTCTCTAACTACGTTTGGCCGGAAGCTAGTATCTAATCTCGTCCCCTCAGAGCTTTTCTTGGTACTCGCGTGATTGCGTTTCCAAATGACTTTCGCTCTAATGTTATTCATCGTTCGCAGGACTGTCCAAGCAGCGGTACTAACTTCCTTGACAAGCAGTGCGCCGTCAGTGCACTCTTAAAATCAAACGCTACGCGGTTCGCAAATGATCCAACTGTTCAAAGGCGCAGTTGGCATTCAGGCATATGGTGTACCCGACGGAGGCGGAACCCGTTCGTTTGCTTGCAATGAATCACGCCGATATCGTGTTGCCAGATGGCGCCCCCCGGGAGACTCATCCCTGGTATGTCGTGCGCGTCCGGCCGAATAGCGAATGGAAGACCACCGCGAGTTTGACCGGCCGCGGTTACGAAGTGTTTCTTCCTTTGTATCGCCGCGCCAAGGAAAAGGCGCGCCGCAGAGTGCTGGCGGTGCCGCTATTTCCCGGTTATGTATTTTGCCGGTTCGACCGCCGCAATCTGGTGCCAATCGTTAGCGCCACGGGCGTCGTCCAGGTGTTGTCGAGGGACCGTAAACCCGAGGCCGTGGACGAGAGCGAGATTTTCGCCCTCCAATCGATGACCGGGGCAGACTTGCCGCTCGAACCATGGCCCGCTTTTGAGACTGGCCAGAAGATCAAAATTCTTCATGGTCCACTTGCCGGCGTGGAGGGGCACGTTGTGCGCGATACCGCGAAGCCCCGGCTGGTTGTCTCGGTGTCGTTGCTGCGGCGCTCGGTTGTGACAGAGATTAATCGGGAGTATCTCGAGCCGCTAGTTAATTCGCAACGACCGCCCGGCATACGGAGGCCAATTGCCTGATGAGCCTTCACTTAGTTACCAGCAAGTTACTTAAATCTTGTAAATGAGTTTACCTACCGGTCGCGGGGCCGGTTTGGCGGCGACATTATGACAACTAACACAATTACACGGCCCGGAATGATCTTGCCTTCGGACCAGGATGCAACCGGGCGGACTCTCGGGCCGCGCGAGATTGAGCTCGTCACGGAAGCCATTCATACTGGCACCCTGACCAGCACCAAGGGCGCCTTTGTCGGCCGGCTTGAAAGCGAATTTGCCAAGCTAATGGGAGCGCATCACGCCTACGCCTGTTCCTCGGGAAGCGCGGCCATTCACGCCGCTATTTCCGCCATCGATCCGGAGCCGGGTGACGAGATCATCACTTCGTCGATCACCGATATGGGCGCGCTGGCGCCGATTTTGTACCAAGGCGCTATTCCGGTTTTTGCCGAAGTAGATCCCGAAACGCTAAACCTGACTGCCGACGCCATCGAGCCGTGGATTAGCCCGCGCACGCGCGCCATCATTGTCACTCACCTGTTCGGTAATCCGTGTGATCTCGGTCCGATTCTCGATCTGGCTCGCGCGCGCGGTATTCCGGTGATTGAGGATTGCGCGCAGGCTTTTCTGGCTTCGTACCAGGGGAGACTTACCGGCACTCTCGGCACGATGGGCTGCTTCAGTCTGCAGCAGGGAAAACACATGACGTGCGGCGAGGGGGGCTTGGTCATCACGGACGACGCCGAGCTCGCCAGGAGGCTTTTCCTGTTCATCAACAAGTGCTGGGGATATGGAGACCCTCAGCCCGATCATTACTATCTTGCCTTGAATTCTCGTCTCAGCGAAATTCAAGGCGCAGTTGCTCTGGGGCAATTGGAAAAGCTCGCAACTTGCGTGGCGCGCCGCGCCGCTCATGCCGATCAGCTTACTGCCGAATTGCGCGACGTCCCCGGAATCAGACCCTTTCCGGTGGTGAAGGGAGCCAAGCACGTTTACTGGAAGTACTGTTTGCTGGTGGATGCAAACCTCGTTCCGGATGGCGCAATCGGGCTGGCTCGCTCGCTCCAAAAGAAAGGAATCAGTTCGGCGCCTCGCTACATCCAGAAGCCCGCGTTCATGTGCGAGATCTTCCAAAAGAAACGCACCTTCGGAAAGAGCCAGTTCCCGTTCACTCTGGCACGGCCTGAGGTATTGCATTATGACCGCGAGCATTATCCCAAAACCTTCGAGGGCCTTGAGCAGACCTTGGTCCTTCCGTGGAATGAGAACTACACGAGCGAACACGTCGAACACATTTCTTGCGCAATCAGGGAGGCTGTAGAAGGCTGATGGCAATCAATAAAGATCGCGGCGCCAAACTCCGTTTCGGGCTCATCGGCGCGGGCCGGATTGCCGAATCCTACGGTCAGGCTTTTCAAGCGTCCGGCAACGCGCAGCTCGCCGGTATCGCCGATACCCGGCCCAATGCCGCCAAAGACCTTGCGCAGCGCTTCGCTTGCGATCACTACGATTCCCATCTCAAGCTGGCCGATAGCAAGGCGATCGATGCGATGGTCGTTGCCACGCCGCCCAGCACACATCCATCCATCTGTCTGGACCTGTTGGAGCGCGGCATCGCCGTCTTATGCGAAAAGCCTGTCAGTATTGATCCCGAGAGCGCGCGCTTGATTCAGAAGAAGTCGCGTGAAAAGAAAGTGCCGTTCACTATGGCCTCCAAGTTTCGCTATGTTGACGACGTGGTTCGCGCCCGGAATATCGTGGAGTCCGGAATCCTTGGCGACATCGTTCTTTTTGAAAACACTTTCATGTCATACGTGGACATGTCGGGACGCTGGAATACCGATCGCGCCGTGAGCGGCGGCGGCGTCCTCATCGACAACGGTACGCACTCGGTCGATATCATGCGCTATTTCATAGGGCCGCTCGCGTCGATCCATGCCGTCGCCGGTCCGCAAATCCAGGGACTGCCGGTCGAAGAAACGGCCCATGTCACCGCGCGATCGGAAAGCGGCGCGGTCGGCCGCATGGATCTCTCCTGGAGCATCAACAAACAATGCGACGATTACATCGCAATTTATGGCTCCAAGGGTACGCTGCGGGTCGGTTGGAAGGCTTCCCTGTACAAGCAAGCCGGTAATTCCAACTGGATTCAGTTCGGAAACGGCTACAACAAAGTTCAGGCATTTCGAGATCAAATACAAAATTTTTCCGCCGCTGTCCAGGGATTGGAACGTCTGTTGATCGACGCCTCGGACGCGGTCGCCTCGGTAGACGGCGTTTATGCCGGCTATGCCGCCCTCAAGACAGGATCCTGGGTTGATATTTCAACCACTGGTGCAGCGGCGGCCGCTTCCTGCGCGGCATGAATCCGTTTATCCATCCGACAGCCATCCTTGAGAGTGGCGTAAGCGTAGGCGCGGGCTCATTCATCTGGGACAATGTGCATGTGCGGCGCAACACCTCGATCGGCGAGCGCTGCATCATCGGAGAAAAGAGTCACGTCAGTTATGACGTCCGGATCGGCGACCTGGTAAAGATCAACGCCTTCGTCTACATCTGTACGGCAGTCACAATCGAAGACGGAGTCATGATCAGCGCGGGCTGCATCTTCACGAACGACCGCTATCCCCGAGCCGCGGATCCTGAGCTGCTGAATCCGCGCGATTCCGCGCCGGACGAGAAAACACTTCCCACCCTGGTCCGCTCCGGAGCGACTATCGGTGCAGGCTGTATCATCGGCTGCGGCTTGACCGTTGGACGCTTTGCGATGGTCGGGATGGGAAGTGTAGTGACGCGATCCGTTCCGGATTTTTGTCTGGTGATGGGCAATCCGGCACGTGTAACGGGCTATGTCTGCCGATGTGGCGAACCGGTAGCCCGCTTTTCGGAGGTTGCGCCGCGCGATCTGGCGTGCGCTTGTCAACACTGCGGCCGGCAGTATGAAATCAAGAGTGGAGCGATCACCGAAATCTTGCGCCGCGAGTTGACCGCTTCGTGAAGAACGGCGGCGGATGGGCCGTGATAGGCGGCGGCCTTCTAGGCATGACGGTGGCTCATACTCTCGCCAAGATGAATTGCCAGGTAACGCTTTTCGAGTCGGCCCCAGCTTGCGGCGGACTCGCGAGCGCCTGGCAGATCGGCGACATCGTTTGGGATCGTCATTATCATGTGACCTTGTTCTCAGACCAAGCCCTTCGCGGCCTGCTTTCCGAACTTGGGCTTGATGCCGGGATGCGCTGGAAGAAAACCCGTACCGGTTTCTACGCCAACGGAGTAACTCACCCGTTTTCGAACACTCTCGACTATCTGCGCTTTCCGCTGCTGAATCCACTCGAGAAGCTCCGCCTGGCGAGTACCATCGTGCGCGCGTCCCGCCTGAAGGACTGGCACAGCATCGAGGACATGACCGTGGAAGAGTGGCTGACCCGTCTCTCCGGCAGCGGCGTTTTTCAAAAGATCTGGCGGCCTTTACTACTGGCAAAACTGGGCGAGGATTATCAATCGACTTCAGCCACCTTTCTTTGGGCCACCATCCAGCGAATGTACGCGGCCCGGCGAACCGGCTTAAAAGAAGAGCTGTTTGGTTATCTGCCCGGAGGTTATGCCAACATGTTGGGAAGATTTGAATCGGCTTTAACTGCGGCGGGCGTCCCGGTTCTTCTCAACACAAAAGTAACTTCGGTAGAGAGCTCTCCGCATGGGCTTCAAGTACACCTTGCGAGCGGCGAGCGCGCCCTCTTCGAAAGGGTTGTGGTAACCGTGCCGGCGCCGGCGGCGCCTCACATTTGTCCGGGCTTGCATGAACGGGAGCGCGACGGTTTGGCAAATATCCAGTATCTTGGCATCATTTGCGCGTCTGTTCTTCTGCGCACCTCGATTTCGGAATATTACATCACTAATATTCTCGACAGGAGCATCCCGTTCACCGGCCTGATCGAGATGTCCGCTCTGGTCGACGCTTCAGAGCTCAAGAGCCACGGACTGCTGTATATTCCGCGATACCTTCCTCCGCATCACGCCGACTTTTCGAAGAGCGACGATGAGTTGAAGTTCGAAATGCTTAGCTCGTTGAAGCGCATGCACCCGTCCCTGGTTGACGGCGATATCCTCGCGTTCAAGATTTCGCGGGTACGCTACGTTTTTCCAAGACCGACGCTCGGATATTCGCGCCAGGTGCCTGCCGTCGATTCCTCGATTCGCGGTCTGAGTTTTGTCAACTCGGCTCACATTCTGAACGGCACCTTGAACGCAAACGAAACGATCAGCCTGGCACAGAGGGAGGCGCGCCGCCTGCATGCGCTCGCAAACTAAGCCCGTCGCCAGCCTCTCGCTCGACTTGGACGATAAGTGGACTTACATGAAGACCCACGGCGATGCCAGATGGAGCAGCTATCCAAGCTACCTCGCTACCGTGGTCCCTCGCGTCCTCACGTTCCTCGATGAGCGTGCGCTCAAGATTACTTTCTTCATCGTGGGCCAGGATGCGGCTCTCCCAGGAAATCAGGGCATTCTGCGTTCGCTCAGCGCCGCCGGCCATGAGATCGGTAATCACTCGTTCCGTCATGAACCGTGGCTTCACTTATATTCCGAGTCTGAATTGCAAGCTGAGTTCGAGGCCGCCGAGAGAGCCATAGAACATGCTACCGGAGTTCGCCCCACGGGTTTTCGCGGACCCGGATTCAGCGTATCGGAAACGGTAATCGACGTCCTCATCTCGCGAGGCTATCGATACGACGCCTCTACGCTGCCCACGTTTTTGGGGCCGCTCGCTCGGGCGTACTATTTTTTTAACACCAAGCTTAATCATGAGGAAAAAAAGAAGCGCGCGAAACTCTACGGCACGCTGCGGGACGGACTGCGCCCCCTCGAACCTCACGAGTGGCAAACGGCGGCGGGATCGATCACCGAGGTTCCCGTCACTACGATCCCCGGCTTACGGATTCCTTTTCATTTGAGCTACCTCGTTTACCTGTCGAGCTTCTCTCGCTTGCTTGCGGAAAGCTATCTCCGGACTGCCTTGCTGGCATGCCGCTTGCGGGGCGTGGCGCCGTCTTTTTTGCTGCACCCTTTGGATTTTGTGGGACCGGGCGAGGCGCCGGAAGTTTCCTTTTTTCCTGGCATGGGGCTGTCGTTGGAACGTAAGCTGAGCGTGGCCGCACATGCCCTCGCCGAAATCTCCAAATACTTTCATTTAGTTCCGTTACACCTCCACGTTGCCGCAAGTTCAGCGGAAGCGGACAAGCTGTCAAGCACTCCGGCTTCCGCCTCAAGCTAGAGAAGCCCGGACGGCTTATGGGTTCAATGGATAGAATTCTCCAAGCTCGCATTCCCTGGGTGTGCCTGGTCATTTTTGCCGGCTTACTTTGGACCAGGCATATCGACCGCCCAATCGACCTGCCGGCATGGCACGAATTCGATTACGCATCGATTGCCAGAAATTTTGTTACAGAAGGCAATCACATACTCTACCCACGCATCGACTGGAGACGGGATGGGCCGGGTTTTACCGAAATGGAGTTTCCGATTCATCCGTGGATTACTGCACAAATTTATCGAATATCCGGAATTAACGTGATGGACGGGCGGCTCATTTCCTCCTTCGCGAGTCTGCTCTCCCTTATTGTGTTTTCCCGGTTGGCGCTTTATCTATTGCCGGAAGGCGCCGCCTGGACGGCAGCGCTTTTCTTCGTAATCAGCCGGGAGACTCTCTACGTTTCGAGCGCCTTTCAGCCGGAGGCGCTGATGCTGATGTTCTACTTATTGGCGGCGTATTTCTTTCTTCGCTGGCACGAAAGCGGAGGCTGGTGGAACTACATCACGGCAATTTTGTCCTATTCAAGCGCGATATTGGTCAAATCGCCCGCCGCCCATCTCGGATTCTTTTTTTTGTTCTTGGCGCTCAAAAAAGATAGCATACGCGCCTTCCGCCGGCCGGCTTTGTGGTTGTTCGCGGCGGCTTCATTACTTCCGGCCGCTCTCTGGTATGCGCATGCCCACTCGCTTTGGAACATCTATCACAACTCCATGGGCGTTTCGAATGAGGACCATTGGATGGGCTTGGATACCTTTCGCAACCCAAAACCGTTCTTGATGCTGATCGGTATTGAAGCCGTGTTCGTGTTTGCGATTGGCGGCGTTGTAGTGGCGCTTCTCGGCGTCGTCAGAAACAAACAATCGCGGGCAGTTCAAGTGTCGCTCCTCTGGGCAGCTGCTGTCGCGATTTACTATCTGGCGATCATTCGCACAGCCGGAGCTTATTGGGCCTCGTATTATCACATCGTCGCGGTCCCAGCCGCAGCGCTCCTGTTCGGCGTGGGGATTCAATACTTGCGAGAGAACAGCCGCGGTACAGGAACCATTGTGCTGGGCGGAGCGATGGCGTCGATTCCCCTCGTAATCGGTCTACACGCCGTGTCCCGCCGCGGCTGGCTCCGATCGCAGGGCCTCATCGAAGATTCACTGGCGGCTCACCTAAGCTGGTTTGCCCTGATATTGCTGTCCGCTGCCTCGTTGCTGCTAATTATTTTGATTCTAAAGGTACGAGAAAGTAAAAAGCCTGCTCGTGACCCCGCTTCTCTTTCGCGGGCGGCGCTGCTGGGCGCGGGGGCGGCGCTGGCCATTTATCTGATGGTTTCCGGGCAGCTCACACTTAGTATGTGGACGCTCTACAACACCCGAACGCAGGATTTTGAGGCCACCGCTCGCTTCGCGCACAAGATAGCTCCCGGCGCTTTGATCGTCAGCTCCGGTGGACCCTGCCAGGACGCGGCCGGTCACCGAGTGGCGGGGGACGCTCCCGAAATGTTTTATTGGCTCGATCGTAAGGGGTTCAGCCTGTGCCTGGAGCGGCAGTCCATCGGAGAGCTGCAATCCTTCGAGCGGCGGGGAGCGCGGTATTTCGTCGCGGAAAAGTCCTCCGTTCGCTATCGGCCGAACTTGGAAGAAGCGCTGAAGCAGACGTTTCCACTGCTTGCCGAATGCCCCACGGCGTGGCTGTTTGAGTTGCAGCCCAAACCGTGAGTAAATCGCCCGTCGGACGCCCAAGTAAAGGCGGCGACTCCCTGGCATTCCTAAACATGGACTTCACTAATGGCGAAGCTTCGCTCCGTCGCCCTGGCGTTAGCGCATCATGGCTAGCCGCAAACAGATGGACCGCGCTAACATGATCGAGTTCTGAATGACTTCCGGCTCTTTTGACAAACCTCAAAAGTACTCCGTTACTAGGATGATTACGAGTTACTAAGATCGCTAGTTCGAACTGTTATTGACAAGGCGATGCGGATACGAGAATCTAGAGTCGGCACCCCTAGCACAAAGTCTAGTGAACGATGCAAATGTACTCTCAATTATGCGTCGATGGGGGCGAAGCCTGTTCTCCAATACGCGTATCCACAAGTATTAAGGTCTTTAGAACGAACGGAACGGGCTTTCATGGACAGAGTTGTTTGACTGCCTTTTCCGGCTGGCAAGACGGTGTTTCCGAAGACTGCCGCCAGCCTCGTCATTCGGGCTACGTAATAAACGGACAACGGTTCCTTTTCTGTTTTATGCCGGGAGGCGGCCAAAGTTCCGTTCGCCGCCTCAACGTCTGAGTACCTTTTCGGCCAACCATTCAGCGAACTCTCGACCGGTCTGGCAAGACGTTTCAGATATCCAAATCCGTAACGTTCAGTGATCGTCTCTTTTCTCAAAGCGGGGAGAGAGATTCATAGGGAAAGCGCATAATCATGAGCACAATGACCGCCGTCCAGCGGCCAGTAGGAATCCAGCAATGCCATCCGGCGTTAATGATCCTGGTGCTGGTTCTAACGGACGTTCTTACGCTGGCTGCTTGCGGCCTGATCGGTTCGTTACCCAATTGGAGCCCGCAGGGTGTCCATGGGCTCGTTAATTACGCAGATCTCATCCCGTTCATCTTCCTGTTTGTCTTGGTATTTTCCGCTCTCGGATTATATTCCGGCGTCTCGGCCAGCCCTCCCGAGGAACTGCGCAAGTCCACCTTCGCCTGCATCTTGATTTCGTTGTGCGTGGCCGTGAGCACCGTTTCCATCCGGCCTAGCCACGTTCTCTTCAATTGGAAAATGGTCGGCGCGATCTTACTGAGCATTGTAGCCGTGCCGCTGGCGCGCGAAATCGTGCGCTTGAACTATTGCCGAGCCCCCTGGTGGGGTTACCCGACAGTAATTCTGGGCGACGAGGAATCCTGCAAGCGAGTAATCCGAACGCTTAACAAACAAATGGATCTCGCCCTGAAGCCGGTCGGGCTGATCTGCTCGCATCCCGCCGAATCGAGCCACGTGCATGGCGTCCCCGTCATCGACGAAAACGACTTAAGCAGGTTGGAGCCCTACCTGAAAGGAAAAGGCTATGCGGTCTTGACGGGCGCCGCCGAATCGCGGGACCTGCTCATGAGCGCAATTGCCGGCAACCGCAAAGCCTTTCCCCATGTGCTGATCGTGCCGGAGATCTGGGAGTTTTCATGCTTCTCCGTCAGTCCCAAAAATCTAGGCGGGTTTCTCGGGCTTGAAATTCGCGAGCATCTGTTTCATCCGGGCAAGCAATTTCTCAAGCGGGCGTTGGACCTGCTTTTGACCTCAATCGTTCTGATCTTCGCTACGCCGTTATTGCTGTTGATTGCGCTCGCGATCAAAATCGATTCACTGGGTCCGGTATTTTATGGACAGCTTCGAATAGGACGGCGCGGAATCGAATTCCGGGCCTGGAAATTTCGTTCGATGGTGCCCGATGCGGACAAACTGCTGGCGCAATATCTTTTGAAACACCCGGCCTTAGCCGCCGAATGGGAACTGAATCACAAGCTCCGCTTCGATCCCCGCATGACGCGCGTCGGCAGGTTCTTGCGCCAAACCAGTCTTGATGAGATTCCGCAACTCTGGAACGTGATGCGTGGCGAGATGAGCCTGGTGGGCCCGCGGCCGATTGTGCGGGACGAGATTCCGCGCTACGGCAAACGCTTCGATCTCTACACCAGCGTGCAGAGCGGACTGACTGGGTTGTGGCAGGTTTCCGGCCGCAGCGAAACGACCTACGCCGAACGCGTGACCTTCGATACCTTCTATATCCGCAACTGGTCGGTGTGGCTCGATCTGTATATTTTATTCCGGACGATCGGAGTGCTTTGTGTTCGGAAAGGGGCATATTGATGGGGGACGGTTTGAGTTGCCATGCCGGAACAATTTAGCCAGCCACGCCGCAAGCACATCTTGAGCATCGCGCTCGAAGACTACTTCCATGGCCCGGCCTTTTCGAAGATCATCAGCCGAAAACGTTGGGGACATTTCGAAACCCGATTTGAACAAAATTGCCTCGCCGTTCTCGAAAAGCTGGACGCAGTCGGATCGTGCGCCACGTTCTTCGCGAACTCTTGGGTAGCGCGCAGGCGCCCTGATCTGCTCGAAGAGGTGGTTCGCCGGGGTCATGAAATCGCCCTGGCCGGCCAGCGCGGCGTGAGCTTTCGTTTTCTTTCGCGTGAGGCGCTCCGCGAGCAGCTCTTGCGCGACCGCGAGATTGTCGAGCAGGCCTGCCGGAAACGCGTGGCCGGATTTCGCGTCACGGACGTATTTCTTGGCCCTTCGGATTTATGGGCGCTCGAAGAGCTCGCGCGAAACGGGTTCGTTTACGATTCCAGCGTCAGTCCTTTTCTGCGAGCGTTTTCGGCGCAACCCTGGCGCCATTTTATCCATGAAAATCGTTTTTCCTGCGGTTCTCTCTGGGAGGTGCCTCTCGCCTCTCAAAAAATCGCCGGGCTCATGATCCCGATCGCCGGAGGAAACTATTTCCGCCAATTTCCCGAGTGGCTCGTCAACCGCATGCTCAACCGGTGGGATCGGCGCTGCACGCACCCATTAGTCCTCTACTTCCGGCTGTGGGACTTCGATCCTCTGCAACCGCGATTGCAGACCGGCTCGCTGTGGCGCGATTTTCGCCACTATCGCAATGGTGAGCGCATGGTCGAAACGCTCAATACTTTGCTCGCACGGTTTCGGTTTACGAGCATCGCAGATCACCTGGAAATGACGCTCCCGGCGGTTGCTCCGTTGCCGGCTTCGGCGCGCGATGCCGTCATGCAGGCGGCGTCCGGACACGCGCCGCGAATTCCGATTAGTATCATCGTGCCTTGCTTCAACGAAGAAGCCGGCATCCCCTATCTCGCTAGTAGCCTCCGTCAGTTGAAGGAGAATCTGGGCGGCGAATACAATCTCCAGTTCATACTGGTCGATGACGGTAGCCGCGACCGGACCTGGGAAGTGCTCAACCAATACTTTTCAGGCCAATCGGATACCCTGCTCTTGCAGCATCCCCACAATCGCGGGGTTTCCGCCGCGATTATGACCGGCCTCGAACAGGCGCGCGAAATCGCGTGTTCCATGGATTGCGACTGCAGCTACGATCCAAACGAACTCAAATTGATGTTGCGCGGGATGCGCGATGGAGTCGATCTGGTGACTGCCTCGCCCTATCATCCCGCCGGCTCCGTGCTCAATGTTCCCCGCTGGCGCCTGTTCCTATCGCGTTGCTCCTGCTCTCTGTACAGGATGGTAACGGGCCGCAAACTCTATACCTTCACGGCCTGCATGCGGGTCTATCGCCGCTCGGCGACCGTGCATATACCGCTGCAAAATGGCGGGTTTCTCGGCGTGGCGGAGTTGATCAGCCGCCTCGTTTTGGAAGGTAAACAGGTGGTGGAGCACCCGGCCACGCTTGAGGTTCGCATTTTCGGGCAATCCAGCATGAAGGTGCTGCGAACGATTTTGGGTCATTTACGGCTTCTGAGTGAACTTGCGCAGATTCGTCTGCAAAACCGGCGCCAGGATACGGTCGAAAGCGCGTCGCGGCTGAGCGCGCAGCGTGCCAAGGCAACGACCGAGTCATAGATGCCGGTAATCTTCGCGCCGACAGAAATAAGCCTGTAAGGTAAATACCTCCCGGTGGCACGTGAAACAACGAGTGCTAGTACGGCTCCGAGATTGCAAGTGTTGCCTTAGCTTTGGCGACTTAAGTAGAATACTTTCATACGATCGAGCTGCCGTACCCAATTTTTTGATTAATGCGGGTAAATTACGGCCAATCTGCACTTCTAATGTTTTGCCGGGGGGTTCGTGTAATGCCGGCTCTCGCCGGATAGGTGTGTTAGTTAGGTTAATCCAGTGATACTTTTCTACCGTATAATCTTACTCGCATTCCTCGTGTCGTTGCAAGTGTTTGCACAAGGTCAAGTTACTCAGGCAGACAATCGCGATTACCGCCTCGGTCCCGATGACCAGATATCCATACGCGTGGTCGAGTTAGACAAGCTGCAGTTAGAGAACACCCTCGCACCGAAAATCGACGTTAATGGCAATCTGAATCTCCCGATTATCGGACACCTCCACGCCGAAGGCCTGACGCTAGACGGACTCGAAAAAGAAATTGCCTCCAAACTATCGGACACGCTGCAGCACCCCAGTGTCAGCGTCAGCATCGTGCAGTATCGCAGTCATCCCGTATCCGTATTGGGAGCCGTCAGAACTCCCAGCGTATTGCAAGTGACGCAACACCGAAGGCTGCTCGAAGTGCTTTCCATGGCCGGCGGACTGGCAACGGATGCCGGGGACAAAATTACCATCTCCCGGCGCAAATCGATGGGCCCGTTGCCGCTTACCGATGTCATCACGGATGACCCCGGCGGCGATTATGTGGGAAAAATCGACGTTCGCGCGCTGATGCAGGCCCGCGATCCAAGACTCAACATCGAGATACTCGAAAACGATGTAATTACGGTCTCACAGGCCGAGTTGGTATACGTTATCGGCGCGGTTAAGCGGGCGGGCGGCTTCACCTTAGGCGAGCATGAACATATGTCGGTACTGCAGGCACTGTCTCTTGCCGAAGGCCTGGACCGAGCTGCGTCCCCGCAAAGCGCGCGCCTATTGCGTGAGGGCTCCCCTGGAAAAGAGCGCAAGGAAATTCGAGTCGATCTTAAGCCCATTATGAAGGGATCTGCGCCAGATCTGGCTCTGCGGGCCAACGATATCCTCTTCATACCCACCAGCGCTACCAAGTTGGCAACCCAACGAGGGATCGAAGCGGCGATTCAGGTAGGTACCGGCGCTCTCATCTGGCGTTAACGAGAAATATTTCCGCATGTCGATGACGATACATTCCTTTCGTTCCGATTCGGATACGAAAAGCCTTCCCCCTCCTCTCGCGGACGTTGCTGCCCTCAGTAACGCGCCGAAAGACGTGGCGCAACTCGGAGACTACGTACGGGTCGTGTGCCGTCACTGGCGTTTGGTCGCTTGGGCGGCGGTCGCCGGTTGCGTCTGCGGCATCTTGCTCACGCTGGTTCAAACGCCGCTCTTCCGGGCGAAGACATCCATTGAGATCCAGAACATAAACGGCGACTTCCTCAACATGAAGCAGGCGAGACCTGTTTCTGACGAGGCGCAAGGCACCGATGCGCTGATGGATTTGCAAACCCAGATTGAAATCCTCCAAAGCGACATGCTGGCGCAGAATACCAAGCAGGCCATGGAGCAAATCGGTCTCAAGCATGTCTGGCTTGCCCGCCCAACCGGCGCCGGCGCTTTGCCCTTGATGCACGCTGGCGACGCGATCGGCGATTCTCTTGAGACCGTCCTCAAGTCGGTCGCCGACAGCCTGAAGGTGCGCGCCGCCGGGCAGACCAGAATTATCCAGGTTCAGGTGGATGCGCCTAATCCGACGCTGGCCGCCGATTTCGCGAATACGCTCATTGCGGAATACATCCGTCAAAACATCAAAGCCAGGTCGCAGATGACCGAGGCAGCTGAAGAGTGGACCCGAAATCAGTTGGCGGAAATGCGGGAAAAGCTCGAGGCCGCCGGCGACAAGCTGCAAAAATACGCGATCGATCACAGCTTGGTTTTCACCTCCGAGCGCCAGAATATTTCCGATGACCGGCTGCGCGAAGTGCAGGCCGACTTGCTGCATGCGCGCGCCGATTTGGCTGAGAAAGAAGCCCGCCGCGAACTGGTGACGTCCGCCAACGCCGACTCGCTTCCGGATGTGGAAAAGGACACTGACTTGCGCGAGCTGCGGGCTAAATTGATCGATTTGCGCCGCCAGGAAGCCGAGCTGATCACCGTATTCAAGCCCGGCTACAGCGAGGTAACGAAAGTGCGCGCGCAAGCCGATGAGTTGCAGGGTGCCATTAATCAGGAACGCGATCGCATCGTGAGCCGGATCCTCAACGAATACCAGCAATCGAAAGCGCAGGAAAGATTGCTGTCGGTGGCTTATGACCAGGCAGTGCGCCAGGCTGCCCATGAATCGCAGAGCGCTGTGCAATACGACATTTTGAAGCGCGAGGTCGATGCAAACCTGAACGCCTATCAGGAAATGCTGGCGCGCGTCAAGGAACTCAGCTTAGCTGCCGCCATTCGGACCAGCAACGTGCGCGTGATTGATGTAGCCTCTCCGCCGAAGCGCCCGCATTCGCCCAAGATGCCACTGAATGCGGCTCTGGGATTATTCTCCGGACTGACGCTCGCCATCGGCTTTGTTTTGGTGCATGACCGCAGCAACCAAAATCTTCGTCATCCCGGCGAAGTGACATTGCGGCTGGGCGTTCCCGAGCTCGGGGTAATTGCCTCCACCGGCGGACACGTCACAAAGTTCAAATCGTTGCGGTTCCACAAAGCGCAGGCCGCCCTGGAGGAAAGTCTCAATACCTTCCGCTCCACCGAACCCGATCGCTACGCGGCGACAACCGACGATTTTCGTAGCCTTCTGGCGTCGATTCTCTTCTCCGGCGCCAATGGCGATCAGCCGAGATCGATTGTCGTCACCAGTTCTTCGTCCCAGGATGGTAAGACCACAGTGGCGACCAACCTGGCCGTTGCCTTGGCTCGAGCCGGTAAGCGCGTGTTGTTGATCGATGGCGATCTTCGAAATCCGCAGATCCATAAACTGTTTGGGCTGCCGAACCTGACCGGCTTGGGAAACTTATTGCAGGCCGGAAGCGATGTGCATGAAGCGCAAGAAGCCGTTCTGACCACCTCGGTGTCTGGCCTTACCGTGCTGACGGCCGGTTTGTTCACCACGCAGCCGGCCGATCTCTTGTTTGAGCCGAATCTGCGCAACTTGTTCGGCTTCTACCGCGAACGTTTCGACATGGTCATCATCGATTCGTCGCCCGTGATGCGCCTGCCCGATGCACGCTTGTTGGGACGCAGCTCCGACGGAGTCGTGTTGGTCGCCCGCGCCAACAGGACTACGCGCAGTTCGATCGTGATGGCTTGCCAGCGTCTGGCGCTCGACCGCACTCGCGTATTGGGAGTCGTGCTGAACGATTGGAACGGCGAGGATTCGCCGTCCTATCCGGCCTGAAGTAAGCCTTGCCCATGCCAACCACAGGCCGGCAGACGGACGAACGCGCGCGGGTCGATCTATCGAAGCCCGACAATACCCAACTGGTGCGCGGCAGGAATCGGTTGATTGAGGCGCTCTGGATTTTCTTCGGCGCGCCCGTGCTGGCTTCGCGAGTGATGATTTGGTCCGGAGTTCGGGTCTTCCTGTTGCGTCTGTTTGGCGCCAAGGCCGGTGTCAATGTTTACATCAAGCCGGGTGTTCGCGTGAAGTTTCCCTGGTATCTCTCGATTGGCGATCATTGCTGGATCGGCGAGGATGTCTGGATCGACAATCTTGCCCCGGTCTCGATTGCATCGCACGTGTGTGTCTCGCAGGGAGCTTACTTGTGTACTGGGAATCACGATTGGTCGATGCCCAACATGCGCCTCTTCTCGAGACCGATCCGCCTGGAGACAGGATCGTGGGTGGGCGCCCGCTCCGTGGTGTGTCCCGGAGTGACCGTCGCCGAGGGCGCTGTGCTCAGCGTGGGCAGCGTGGCAACGAAAGATTTGGCGCCGTTCGGAATCTATACCGGCAATCCGGCGGTATTCGTCCGCCAACGCGTCCTGAAGGGCTGAAAGAGAGCAACGCTGCAGCGCCGCTAAGGCCATCGTCACGCATCTTGATGCTACCGGACAAATTAAAAGGAGGATCGCATTAGTTATATGAAACAAACAAGGGTCTTAGTAACCGGCGCTGGCGGTTTCATCGGCAGCCACCTCGTGAACTATCTGAAGGAAAGAGGCTACTGGGTTCGTGGTGCGGATATAAAAGCACCCGAATACGGCGCGAGCGGCGCCGATGAATTTCAATTACTCGACCTCCGGCGATGGGACGACTGTTTGCAAGCGACTCACGGCGTGGATCAAGTCTATGCTTTGGCTGCAGACATGGGCGGCATGGGTTTCATATCCGCCAACCATGCTCGCATTTTGTATAACAACGCGTTGATCAATCTGCACACTCTGGAGGCCGCCCGCGCGAACGGAATTTCGCGTTACCTCTATACTTCCTCGGCGTGCATTTATCCCGAATATCGGCAAATGGAGGCAAACGTAGCGCCTCTCAAGGAATCGGACGCTTATCCGGCTTTTCCGCAAGACGCGTATGGCTGGGAAAAATTAATTACCGAAAGAATCTGCACCCACTATCGGGAAGACTACGGCATGGAAACGCGAATCGTGCGCTTTCACAATATCTTCGGGCCGCAGGGAACCTGGGATGGCGGACGCGAGAAAGCGCCGGCAGCCATGTGCCGCAAGATCGCAATCGCCAAGCTAACCGGAGAAAAGTCCATTGATATATGGGGCGACGGCGAGCAAACCCGATCGTTCTGCTATATCGACGATTGCGTCGAGGGCATTCACCGGCTCATGCGATCTGACTTTAATGAGCCGTTGAATTTAGGTCAGGACCGCATGGTCACCATTAATCAACTCGCGGATATGATCGCGAAAATCGCCGGGATCAGCGTAGAAAAGAAGCATATCGCGGGACCACAGGGAGTCCGCGGACGCAATTCCGATAATGCTCTGCTCAGAAAAGTATTGGGCTGGGAGCCTTCGATCTCGCTCGAAGACGGATTGACGATTACCTATCGATGGATCGAGGAGCAGGTCCGGCTGACACACGCCGGCGAGCCGTTGTTGAGCGTGGGCGCTGCTCTTTGAAGCTTTGCCGGTAGTTCAGGCATGAAGATACTTGTCAACGATTTCGCGGGTCACCCGTTCCAGTTTCAGCTCAGCCGGGAACTGGTTCGGCGCGGCCACAAGGTGATGCACACCTACTTCGCCGATCTCTCGGGGCCCAAGGGACAGCTCTGCCCCGTTGGGTGTGAAGCGGTGCGGCTTTCGGTGGAACCGCTGAGGGTCGGTAAGAATTTCAACCGTTACTCCTATCTCGAGCGCCTGAAGGCTCATCGCCAATACGTGGGGCTTCTCAAGACGAAAGTGAGCCAGTTTCAACCGGACGTGGTGATTTCGGGCAACATGCCCACCGACGCGCAACATAGCCTGAACGCCGAATGTATCCGGCGCAATATACGCTTCGTGCATTGGGTTCAGGATTTTTACGCCTTGGCTCTCGAAACGTTGTTGTGCCGTAAGTTGGGTGTTTTGGGCAAGGCGGCCGCGGCTCCTTTTCATTTCTTGGAACGGCGCATCTTCAAGACCTGTGATGCGGTAGTTTACATCTCGGACGATTTTTCTGAGTGCGCAGCTTCGATGAATTACTCGTCGAAGAAAGCCGTCGTGATCGAGAATTGGGCAAGCCTCGAAGACCTGCCCGAGCGCGGAAAAAACAACCCCTGGAGCCGGGCGCATTCGCTGCACGATAAGTTCGTCTTCTTATATTCCGGCACGATGGGACTGAAGCATAGTCCCCAAACGCTGGCCGCTCTGGCGCGCAGATTCAGAAGCCGGCCGGATGTGAGAATCGTACTTGTTTCAGAAGGAATTGGGCGTGAGTTTCTCGCCGCCTGCAAACGACGAGAGGCTCTGGACAATCTGATTTTGCTCGATTTTCAGCCCTATGTCCAATTGCCCGAAGTCCTGGCTTCGGCTGACGTGCTACTGGCGAACGTAGAACCCGAGAGCTCGGTGTTTTGCGTTCCATCCAAGATTCTGAGCTATCTTTGCGCGGGCCGCCCTATTCTCATGTCGGTTCCTACCCAAAATCTAGCCGCGCGAGTGATTGAGCAGGCACACGCGGGATACGTGTCCGACCCAAACAAACCCTTCGAATTCTTGAATCGCGCCGAATCCATCTGGGCTGATCGCGCCTTATGCGCCCGGATGGGGATCTGCGCCCGTCAATACGCCGAATCGACCTTTGATATCGGTAGGATTGGTGATCTCTTCGAGAATGTGCTCCGAGGCGGCAAAGCCGATGCGCTGCCCTTAGGCGACCCGGTCACGCTCAGGGTCCCACAGTGACGCAGTCTCAGATCGCATATCGGGACGCTGCCGCGGCCCTTCCGTTTGATCTCGAAACGGCCGAACGCATATTGCCGGCCGCGCGGTTCTGCTCTCGGGAAGGGCTTCCCCGCGACCGTGCGCCGCGGCTTCTTTCCGCGATGGCCGGCGCTCCTTCCTTGGAGCAATCGCTCAGCGGGATCACTTACTATCTCGCCAATGCCGGGATGGAATCGGAAAAGCTTGAAGGGATGTTTAGCCTCTATTCAGCCGCCAAACCATCCAGGCCTCTTCAAGTGCGCGGCCTGATCTGGACGCTTCGCCGCCTCTTGCTTATGCAAAAACGTCGCGGCTTCAAGTTTACTTCCGCCTACGCGGACGAGGTTTGGCCGCGCTACATCGAATGTCTGGCCGGAGCCACCCTCATCAACAATTTTCAGTTGTTCGGCCGGGAATTCTTCCGCCGAAGAAAGCACCTCGACATTTCGGCATGCTTTTACATAGATGGAACGTTGGCCGAGTATTTCGAGGATTATGCCGAGTTCGACGTAGCCGGTATCGATCCCTCCACCATGACCGAAGCGATGAAACTCGAGCAAGACGGTTATGCGGACGCGGATCGTATTGTTGCCATGAGCCATCGAACCGCCTTGAGCCTGCGGGAGCGCTATGGAGTCGCTCCTGAAAAGATTTCCGTGATTCCGCCGGCTGCGAATCTGCTGGATGCCGATATCGAATCGCTGGCCCCGAAGCCCTTCCTCGAACCCGATAAGGAGTTCGTGCTTGGTTTCGTCGGCCTTTATCCGCTCCGTAAAGGCCTCGACCGGCTGGCGCGCGCCATGCAAATCCTTCGTGGCAGGGGTCTGCCCATCCGGCTGCGCGTAATCGGCAATTGTCCAGATGATCTCAAGCGCGTCGAAGGCCTCGACTACTTGGGAAGAATCGACAAAAAATCGCAACTTGACGATTTCATCAAGGCGATTTCCGGCCTTCATCTCGGGTGTCTTCTATCTCGAGCGGAACTGACAGGAATCGCATTGCTCGAGTTCCTACGTCTGGGCGTGCCAATCCTGGCAACCGATGTAGGTGGCGGTCCGGATATCTTGAGCGGCGGCGGTGGCATCCTGGTATCTCCCAACATCGGCGCTGAAGAGCTTGCGGAAGTATTGCGCGAACTTTACGAAGATCGCGTTCGCTACGCAAAGCTGAGGGCGGAGGCGGCCTCTCGAAAGCGTTGGGCAAGTTGGACGCGGGTCGCCGAAGAGCTCGACTTGGTGCTTCCCTAGACGACATGGGAACAACAATTCATACGCCCGCTTACCATCTGGAAGAGGCCTATGTAGCGGAAGGCCCCAAACCGTCGACCTTCTGGTACTATCTGCTCTTCAGCCTCTTTCTCGTCGGTTGGATAACCGAAGAGTTCTCGGTCGTTGATTTTGGGCGGTACTCCTTCCCTCTGCTGTACTTCGCTGCGCTGCCCTTCTGCCTGCGGGCGACTTCCCGATCGATTCTCTTTCTGATGTTGCCGGTCGTATCCACTTTTTTTGGCGTGCTGGTGGCGTTGCTGGACGGCTTCGATCGAGCTCCGATTATTTCGCAGGGAGGACTGCAGGTGCTTGCTATTCTTTTCGCCGCCGGAGTAGCTTCCATCGATTGGCGTCGCTATATCGGTACATTTGCAAGAGCCCTGGTGATCGCGGCCGTTCCGGTGGTCGCCTATGGCGGCTATCAGATGCTCGCGCGCGCCACGCATTTGCCGTATGCCTTCCTGCCCGTCACAAACCAGCAGTATTATGCCGACGGCGGCTTACAAAGAGGTTGGGAGAAGGCCGAATTCACTCGCGCTTCTTCCTTTTTCGTTGAGCCCTCCGCATTTGGTTACTTCTGCTTGTGGCTGGTCGTGCTCGGGCTTTCGCTCGAAAAGGGCCGCCTGCGCTATGCGGCCCTCGGGCTCGCCTTCAGCGGCATTCTTTTTTCTCAATCCTTGTCAGCCGTGTTGGGTGTAGGTGTTCTCCTCCTGGTGTACTTTTTTACTCATCCCATCAGCGTCAGTCTGGTTCGCCAGGTAGTGATACTTGTTTTGCTCTCGGGCCTCGCGATCCTGATTGTTCCTCCCCTGATCCCGCAAGCCTTCACACGCTTTTCCGACCGTATTCAAGAAGCGCTATCCCTCGATGAACGCGCCGATTCCGGCCGCGTCGACCACCTTCCCGCTTGCTGGGCCATCTTCAAGGACGCTCCGGTCTGGGGTCACGGCTTGTCCACCCTGGCTTCGGCCGAAGTGAACGGTAACGACATCACAACCGTAACCTATGCTCTTCTCCTGATGGAACGGGGTCTCGTGGGCGCCGTGCTTTTCCTGGTTCCCTGGGTCTATATCGGCGTCCGGTCCGGTCTACGCTCGAGCGCCGACCCTTGCCGCACGCTTGCGCTACTGTTGAGCGCGCTCAATCTCTACAACTTCTCGATATCTTCGATACTTTACTCTCTGCCATTCTGGTTCTCGCTCGGCATCACGGCGTCTTTGGTCCTGGACACCCACCTCCGGCCGAAGAGACACCTCGCTTTGGCGGGGGCTTGGTAATTCCGTGGCAGGCGTAACCAAACTGCTTCAGTTCTTCTCGACGGCGGCATTGACGCAGGTGGTCCTCATGCTGAGCCAGTTGATATTGCTGCCCATTCAAATTCGTCTGTGGGGACACAGCGCCACCGCCGCCTGGTATTCGGCCGTCGCATTGGCCACCATCACCACCGTTGTCGATTGTGGCTTACGAACCGCCGGTCACGCGGAGCTGATGCGATGTATGAGCCGGCCCGCCGGCGAACTCGCTGCGCGCGATTATTTCCGCCAGGTTTGGGCCTGGATCCGGATTCTCGTCTCCGTGGTCACCGTGCTGCTGATTACCGGCGATTGTTTCTTCACGACGATGATCCTTGGTCATCCCTACCCGTTTTGGAAGGCCGCTCTCATCCTCGCCTATGCGTTAGAAACGGTGCTGATTATCCGCATCATGTACCTCGACACGCTCGGTTTTTATCGAGGCGCCGAAGTCAGTTATTTTATTTTCGCGGCGCTCCGCCTGGCTCTGGCTGTGCCCGCCCTGCTGCTGTTTCGCCTCGGCGCGAATGGGCTCGCCTGGTTATTCTTGCTCACTTCCGCGCTCGCGCTCGCGCTGCAAGGCCGTCTGCTCTGCCGCCGAATCACTCTGCTGAGTATCCTCGCCGCGCCCCCGCGCAAACTTTCCTTCCGCATCCTCGCCGTCGCCCGCCACACTGTTGCCGAGCCATGTGCCAACTGGGTTCGGCTGAGTCTTCCTGTTCTGGTGATCGCCGCCATTTCTACGCCTGCTGCCGTCAATACCTACGTAGCTCTCCGAGCGGCTTTTGGAGCAGGCCGCACTACGATTCAGCAGTTGTCCCGCGTCGCCTCGGTAGAGTACCTGCGATTTCGGGCCGATAGAAGGAGTGCCGCCGCCGAATCGTTGCTCTCCATTTTTGTGGCGCTGGCGGGCCTCATCGGAACGGGCGTTGCCGCGTTCATCGTTGCGGACAACATGCGCATCCTTGGCTTGTGGCTTGCCCATTTCGACCGCTCGTTAT
>DASYAX010000007.1:0-14960 GCA_036501045.1 Bryobacteraceae bacterium | reverse complement strand
GTGGGGATTGCCCCCTCGCAGATCCTGCTCGGCCTTGCTCTGGCGGCCCTGCTGTTATCGCGCCAGAAGCTTCGCTTGCCCCCCATCAAGCTGCCGCTCGGGCTGTTTTTGCTGGGGCTTCTGCTCGCCGTTCTACTGTCGGGAAATCCCGCGGCGGGGTTTCCACAAGTTAAGAAAATATACGTATTTAGCCAGTTGCTGGTCGCCTATACGCTTCTCCGCGACCTTCGCTTGGCCCGCTGGCTCGTTCTCATCTGGGCCGGCCTCGGCAGCGTCAGCGCCATTCGCGGGTTTGTTCAGTTCGCCCTCAAGCTCCAGCAAGCGCATGCCCTGCATCGCGATTTCTATGCCTCTTACATGGGCGCGCGCATTACCGGTTTCATGAGCCATTGGTATACCTTCTCGGTCGAGGAAATGTTCGTCCTCATCATGCTGGGCGCGTTTCTTTTCTTCTCTCCGGCCGCGCGCCGGTACCGCTGGTTGTGGTTCACCTTAGGCTTTCTCATGGCCTTCGCCGTTCTTCTTGGCGAAACGCGCGCCGTTTGGATTGCTACCGCCGTCGCCGCGCTTTACCTGATCTGGTGCTGGCGCCCGCGCATGGTTGCCCTGGTTCCGGTCGTCTTGGTTGCCGGATTCTTGGTCGCGCCACACTCCATTCGCGAGCGCGTCGAGTCGATCGTGCAGCCGGGGCGCAACGATTCCAACCAGTTTCGCGCCATCCTCACGCGCACCGGCGTCCGCATGATTAAAGCGCATCCCTGGTTCGGTTTGGGACCCGAGATGCCCAGAATTCATTTCATGGAATACTTGCCTCCGGACGTGCGGCTGCCCTTGCCTTCCGGCTCCTACATGCACTTGCACGACATTTATCTCGAATACGCCGCCGAACGCGGCATCCCGGTCCTGCTCATATTTCTCTGGCTGATAGGCAAAATTCTGTGGGATTTCTCGCGCGGCCTGCGCGCCTTGGCGCCCGGCCCCGATAATCGGCGCTTCCTCCTGCACGGCGGCATCGCCATTGTGATCGCAACATTGGTCGAAGGCTTTGCCGATTACAACCTTGGCGACAGCGAGGTGCTGACCATGTTCCTGGTGGTGGTCGCTTTCGGCTATATCGCGCTAGACAAGGACGTCGCGCCCGATCCTTGTTGAATCTTGGCGTCGAATTTTCGCCGCCCACTCCTCCGCTGGCAAGACCGCGTGCGGAATCAACGCGCATCGTAACTTAAACCGGTATTTTGAAAGCCCACGCACTTCGCGTCCTCCCGCTACCAGCGGAATCAGCTTCGACGCCCGCCGGGCAAGCCGTTTCCGTTCCGCGCGAAAACGCGCTCCATCGTTGGGCCGGTATTGCGCCCAGCCGATGGTGTGCAGAAAGCCGGCCGGTCCGAACCGGTCCGATCCCAGAATCTCTTCGACAAAAATCCGAATCGGCCCTTCAAACTCGTGCAATGTATCGTGCACCGCGATAATCCCGCCTTCCACCAGATGCGGCGAGTATAAATCGAAATCCAGCTTTGCGCCCGCATAGGTGTGGTCGCCATCAATCCATAGAAACCGGATCGGCCGGTTCCACCCCACCGACACTTCGCGCGAGGTGGCGCGATGCACCTCAACATACGGCTCCACGTTTGCCTGCCGCAGGGTATGCAAAAAATCGTCAAATGACGACGCCTGCGGTCCCAGCATGGGGTCCGTTACCGAAGGAGCGTTGTGCGGGTCGATACTAATCACCCGCCCGCCTCCGTAGCGCGCCGCGAGCGATGCCAGAGCCACGGTCGACTTTCCTTTAAAGCTCCCGATCTCCACCGTCGCGCCGCCCTCGGGTGCGCCCATCGCTAGCATGGCCAAGGCTTTGAATTCGCGCTCCCCGATGTATCCTGGCACCTCGCGCGCCTTCTCCCAAATTCCCTCGAGTACCGTGTCGAAATCGGCCGGAAGCGCCACGTTCGCAGGATAACAACCTGTTCGGCTCAGTCATTGGGAGGCCGGGCCATCTGTAAAGATAGAAGTAATGCAGAAACTCTCGTTGCACGCGAAGCTGTTGAATTGGACAGGCTTCCGCAACCGCGAGGATCAGGTTACCATCGTCCTGAGCATCATCATCGGGGTGGTCGTTGGGCTTACGGTGGTCGCGTTTATCCTGTTGACCGGCCGGCTCGCCACGCGCATGTATCCACCCGACAGCGCGGCCTGGAGCCGCCTTATGGTTCCGGTCTTGGGCACGTTGGTTAGCGGGTATCTGCTATTTCGCTATTTCCCTAACGCCCGCGGCAGCGGTATTCCCCAAGCGAAATTCGCGCTGTTCATTCAGGACGGATATATTTCGCTGCGCACCGTTCTGGGCAAATTTCTGTGTTGTTCCATCTCGCTGGCAAGCGGCATTGCCCTCGGACGTGAAGGTCCTTCGGTGCAGATTGGCGCCGGCATCGCTTCCATACTGGGGCGCCGCTTCGGGCTGAGTAAGGCCAACGTGAAGGCGCTTGTGCCGGTGGGTGCGGCCGCGGCGCTCGCCACGGCCTTTAATACGCCGATCGCCGCCGTACTCTTTTCGTTGGAAGAGATTCTGGGCGATCTTCACGCTCCCGTGCTCGCCTCAGTGGTTTTGAGCTCGGCCACTGCCTGGATCGTGCTGCACCTGATCCTGGGCGATCAGCCGCTGTTTCACGTCCCCGCCTACCGTCTCGTCAATCCATTCGAATTCGGGATTTACGCCGTTCTCGGGGTAGTGGGCGGCCTGGCATCGGTCTGCTTTGTGAAGCTGCTGCTCCAGTTGAGGGTGTGGTTCCGCCGGTTTCCCGCTTCAACGGTGTGGCTCCAGCCAGTGGCCGGGGGCCTGCTGATGGGAATATTCGGATTGTTCCGGCCCGAAGTGCTGGGAGTCGGTTATGACTATGTCGACCGCGTGCTCACCGGCGATTTTCCGATTAAGATCGTCGCCGTACTCGCCATAATGAAGATCATCGCCACACCCGCGTGCTACTCGTCTGGGAATGCTGGCGGTATCTTCGGTCCCAGCCTCTTCATCGGAGCCATGACGGGCGGAGCGATCGGTAGCGTCGCCCACACCTTGTTCCCAACCGTGACCGCCAATCCGGGCGCATACGCGCTGGTTGGCATGGGAACCGCGTTTGCCGGCATTGTCCGGACACCGCTCACCTCCGTCATCATGATCTTCGAGATGACGCGCGACTATTCGATTATTGTCCCGCTGATGATCTCGAATCTGATCAGCTTTTTTATCTCTCAACAGCTCCAGCACGAGCCGATCTACGAAGCGCTGGCTCTGCAGGAAGGCGTTTACCTTCCCACCGGCGAATCGCGCGAGGAACTAACCGGAATTCCCGTTGGAAACGTCATGCATACTGGCGTGGAACTGCTCTCTCCCGAAAACGACGTGGCCGCCGCCAAGCAGCGTTTTGCCAGCGAGAAGGTCAACTCCTGGCCCGTAGGCGTCCGCAATAACCTCCGCGGCGTTATTAGTAGCCATGAAATCGAGACGGCGCAGCCGGCACCGAATACCATCGGCGAGCTGATTAAAAATAACAGCGATTATCCCTTCGTCCATTCCGATCATCCGCTGAGCTACGCTTTGGAGCGGATGGGCGCCAAAGGCGTTGACGTGGTGCCGGTGGTAAGCCGCGCCAATATTCATGAGGTCTATGGGATCGTGAAACTCGCCGATATCCTATCGACCTACGGCGTTGCAGGTGCGCCGGCCTCCGCGCATTAAGATGATTGCCGCCAATCCAACCCCCGGCGTGAGACCTTCCGGCACCTCGATCCTTGGCCTGATAGTAGCGTTGGTGGCCGTAATTGCGGGTTTACTTGTCGTTGATTCGACGCTCGAGCGCGCCGAGCAAAGGGAGCTGCAAAGCTCCGCCGAACGGAATTTTACCCAAGGTTTGCGCCTGCTGAGAGAGGGACGCGCGAAAGACGCAGTCGACCCGCTGCGCAAAGCGCACGCCTTAGAGCGGGATAACACAGATTACGAGCTGGAATTAATCGATGCGCTCATCGCCAACGGAAAAACCGCCGAAGCGGAGCCGCTGGTAAATGAGATCCTTCTCCGGGAACCCAACGACGGACGTGCGAATCTGACCGCCGCGCACCTCATGGTCAAGGAGGGCAAAACCACCGACGCCGAATCCTACTATCACCGCGCGATCTATGGCGAATGGGCGGACAATGCCCCCGCCCATCGCGTCTCGGCTCGCATGGAGCTGGTTCAATTGCTGGTCGGCAAGGGGAAAAAGGAGGCGCTGCTTGCCGAGTTACTTCCTTTGCAGGCGGAAGCCAAGAAGAATGTGGCGATCCAAAAATCCCTGGGGCATTTGTTCCTGATTGCCGGCGCGCCCGAGCGTTCAGCCGAGGTCTATCATGCTCTGATTGCGCAAAATCCCAAGGATGCCGAAGCCTACGCCGGTCTTGGCGAAGTTTTGTTGGAACAAGGAGACTACCGGGCCGCCCACTCCGCTTTTCTGGCGGCTTCTTCCCGTGCCCAGGACGATACGCTGATTCGGCTGCGGCTGGAATTGTTGAGCACGCTCACCAGTCTCGACCCTACTCCGCGGCGCCTCCCCTCGCTCGAAAAATATCGCCGCAGCGTGCATATCCTGCAGTTGGCCGACAACGATCTGAACGACTGTATCGCCAAGCACCCGCCGCCGGTCCCCGCTGAAACCGCGCAACTGCTCTCCACCGGCAAAACCACGCTTGCCGCCCAACCCACCACCGTCACAAACGAGCTTTCCGAAGGAGTGCTAAGTCTCGCCGAAAAGACTTGGCAAGCTCGCCTTCAGGCTTGCGGCCCCAGCACTTCATCCACTGAGGAACCCTTGCGCCTGATCATGGGAAAGCTCGCCCAATAGCTCCCATCACGCCATCGCCAAACGACTTAGCATAGAATCATGAATCGGAAGGTTATGACCTACATGAATGCGATGGCTATGTGCAGAAAGTCTTCAGCGGTTTTGGCGGCTGGCGCCATGCTTGTTCTGTGGGGTTGTTCGCAAGCCCCAAAATCCTCTGCCAGCGACGAAACGGCGACGAAACCAAAGGAGGCAGCGGCCGCCGCCGAGCCAATTCCTGCCAAGACGGCATTTTGGCCAATGTATACGGAGGCGCGCCATTGGGCTACCGATTTCGTGACGCTCAAAATCGCTGCCAGCGATGTTCCGGGCTTCAAGAACGAAGGCGGAAAGGCTGCCATGTGGCAGGCCACGTTCGCCTCGCCGAGCCTCCATCAGTACCGCGTCTATTCCTACGCAATTGCCGCCGTTCCCCCCGACATCTACAAGGGCGTCTCTATCGGCAGAGGAATACCATGGGGCGGCGAAACCCGCGACGTGATGCCCATTCAGCTTTCTCAATTCGGCGTCGACTCCGATGCCGCTTATCAGGTGGCGGAAAAGGACGCGGCTGCTTGGCTCAAAAAGAATCCGGAAGAGAAACTGGCCACGCTTGAACTCGGAAATGCTTATCGATTCCCGGATCCAATGTGGTATTTCATGTGGGGCAACAAGAAGCTGGGTTACATTGTTTTCGTTAGCTCCACAACCGCCAAAGTCTTCAAACCGAAATAGCCGGATAATCGACCGGCGCGAACCACGCCCGTTTGTGGCGTTCCGCACACTATTATCAGCCGCGACAACCTGCGTTTAGTAATTGACAACCACCCGCAAGGCTAATACAATCCTTCTAATATTCCCCGCCGAGTAATTTCGCGTCGGGCCTCCCGTCAGAGCCCGCTCTCTAAAAATTCTTAGCCTCAGGAGGGGTCTTGACTACCATTCGCAAATTGGTCTGCTTCGCCGTCTTAGCCGTTCCGGCGTTCGGGCAAAACACATCCTCGGGTACCATTGCGGGTCTGGTCTCCGATTCTCAAGGGGCGGCCGTGCCGGGAGCCGAACTCAGGCTGACCGACAAGGCAACGAATACGTTGAGGAAGTTCACTTCGAACGAGACGGGGCGGTACAGCATCTTCAATCTCAATCCCGGCGTTTACGATCTAAGCGTGACGAAGCCGGGCTTCGCCGAAAGCAAATTGCAGAACCAGAAAGTGGAAGTCGGCTTGGTTCTCACCCTCGACGTGGTCCTCCAGCCCGGCAATACGTCCACTACCATCGAAGTCAGCGCCAGTGTCGGCGCCGAACTGCAAACGGTCAACGCTACGGTCGGATCGACCATCTCGGGGGTTCAGCTCGAAAATCTGCCAAACCTGGGCCGCGACGCCAATGCGCTCTTCACCCTGCAACCTGGCGTTTCTCCAACAGGCAACGTCGCCGGCACCGTCTCCGATCAGAACGGTTTCCAATTGGACGGCGGCAATAACTCGAGCGATATGGACGGGAATCAATCTGTATATACGCTCACCAGCGGAACCATCACCGGTTCAGCGGGCGGTACGCCTTCGGGCGTTGTTCCGACTCCGATCGAAACCATTGAAGAATTCAAAGTAGCCACCGCCAACCAGACGGCCGACTTCAATGGCTCGGGCGGCGGCCAGGTGCAAATGGTGACCAAACGCGGCACCAATCAGTTTCATGGCGCGGTTTACGAATACTTGCTGAGCAGCTATTTTTCAGCCAACTACTGGAAAAATGATCACACGCCCTCAGGTGGCCTACCCTACACGCCGCTGCCCAAAACGCACCAGAACCGCTACGGCGCATCGCTTGGCGGTCCGCTCACTCCCTCGTTCTGGGGCGGCAAAACCTATTTCTTCTTCAACTACGAAGCCCGCAGATTTCCACAAAGTACAACCTTCGAGCGTTATGTGCCAACGGCGCTCTTGAAGGCCGGCGTGATTCAACTGCCAAATTCAGCGGGCGTGTATCAAGCCTATAACTTGAACCCCTATCCGGTGACAGTTGGCGGGAAAACTTACCTGCCTGCCACCTGCCCCGCTGGCGCTTGCGACCCCCGCGGTATCGGATTGAATCCGATTGTCAGCCAAATCTGGGCGCACATGCCAGCGCCGAACGATCCCCAATCCGGCGACGGCTATAACACACAAGGGTATCTTTTCAGTGTCGGCATTCCACAAACGTCCGATAACTACACGACACGCATCGATCATGACTTCGGCGAGAACTGGCACCTGATGACCAGTTATCGTTATTACAAGTTTAATCAGAATACGACCAACCAAACTGACATAGGTGGGTTACTGGGCGGTAGTGTAGGACAGGGCGTCGCTACCGCGCCACGCGACCAAAAACCTGGATATTGGGTGGCAGGCCTTACCACGATTCTCAGCCCTACACTCACTAACGATTTCCATTACAGCTATCTTCGCAACTATTGGGAATGGGGAACAGACGGCGCTCCTCCGCAGCTACCGGGATTAGGGGGAGCCGTCGAAATCGGCGGCGAAACCGCGTCTACCAACGCTCTGATCCCCTACAACGTGAATTCGCAGAGCGTCCGGCAGCGTTTTTGGGACGGCCAGGACCATGAATTCCGCGACGATTTGAGTTGGGTAAAGAGCAACCACTTATTGCAATTCGGCGGCTCCTACCAGCATAATTACAACTACCATCAACGCGACGACAACGGCGCAGGGATTTTTAACAATACGGTCTATCAGGTCGGCGGCGCGACCGGCGGCATCAATTTCGTTTCTGCCTATATTCCAACTACAGTTCCTTCGAACCAGGTCGCGAATTGGAATAACTACTACACCGAAGTCCTTGGAATTGTAAGCCAGCCGCAAGTGCTGTACACCCGCTCCGGCACGAACCTCGCTCTTCAACCTCTTGGCACCAACTTGTTCGACCAGGTTACTATCCCGTATTACAACGTCTACTTCAGTGACACCTGGCACATGCGCAAGGACTTTACTCTGACTTATGGCCTTGGCTATCAGATCGAAATGCCTCCGACCGAGGCAAATGAGAAGCAGGTCATGTTAGTCGACCAGAAAGGCAACCAAATCGGCACGGAGGCCTATCTGAATGCCAAACGGGCTGCCGCTTTGCAAGGCCAGGTATACAATCCCAATTTCGGCTTTGCCACGATCGGCAATGTGACTGGAAAGCCCAAGTATCCGTACGATCCTTTCTATGGAGGACTCAGCCCGCGCATCGCGGTCGCTTGGAATCCGAGTTACTCAGATGGCTTCATGGGTAAGATCTTCGGAAGCCAAACGGTCATTCGAGGCGGTTACAGCCGCATTTTTGGACGCCTGAATGGCGTAGCGCAAGTTCTCGATCCCCTGCTCGGCGCCGCTTACGCGCAGCCGGTTTCCTGCATTGGCGCTAGCATTTCCGGCCAATGCCTGGGCGCGAGCGGCGTCAACGCAACAACCGCTTTCCGCATTGGCACGGACGGCATGTCTGCTCCGCTGCCCGGTGTTTCAACCAATTTGGAGCAGCCGTTTTATCCGGGTCAGAACGGCAATGCGGCCGCCGGCGACGCCACCGTTCTCGATAAGAACTTCAGGCCGGATCGCTCCGACGTTTTCGACTTCACCATTCAACGTCAGCTTTCACAGAAGGTTTCGCTCGAAGTCGGTTACATCGGCCGCATTATCAAGAACGAGTTCCAGTTAGTCAATCTCGACGCCGTTCCCACCATGATGACGCTGGGCGGTCAAACATTTGCGAATGCATTCGGAAGCCTGTATCAGCAGGTTGCCGCCGGCCAGACCGTTACGCCGCAGCCTTTCTTTGAATCCGTCATGGGCGGCCCGAGCTCGAGCTACTGCAAAGCCTATGCAAGCTGCACCGCCGCCGTCGCCAGTTTGCAAAAGACGCAAATTACCGGCACGCAGGTCTACACCCTCTGGAGCCAGCTTTCGAAGGCCAATAGCTGGACTCTGGGCCGCACCCTGCCGGATTCGGCTCCCGCCCAAACGGCCTCGATTTATCAGGCCACCAGCTTGGGCTACGGCAATTACAACGCAGCCTTCTTTTCGTTCACCATGAAAGATTGGCACAGCCTCACAGCGCGTTCTAACTTCACCTGGAGCCGTGCGCTGGGCACCGTTGGGCTCACCCAATCCACCAGCTCAACTACCGTTCTGGATCCCTGGAACCTTCAATCCATGTACGGACCGCAGCCCTTCGACATTCGCTTCGTCTACAGCATGAGCATGGTGTATTCGCCCAAGTGGTTTCAAGGTAAGGGCCTGATCCACACCTTGCTGGGCGGCTGGAATTTCGCTCCCTTATTTACCGCGCAGAGCGGCGCTCCGCTTGAAGTGAACATCAGCGGTGGTGGCACCTCGAATTGCCAATCCTTCGGCGAGTCAAACTGCAGTTCTGACAGCACCTATGAAAATGCGGTTCTGCTCGCGCCTTACACCGCGGGTAACTCGGCCCACGAAAACGTTACCAGCTCAACCACAGTTGGCTCTTCCGGTAATCCATCAAAGGGTGGCTCTGGTTTGAATCTTTTTGCCGATCCCAGCGCTGTTTACGCCGAGTTCGCTCGCTTGGTGCTCGGACTGAATGGCACCGGGGGCGGCGCGGGCGTGCTTCGTAATCTGCCCACTTGGAATCTCGACATGGCAATCTCAAAGGATTTCCGAATCCCGTTGCGCGAAGGCATGGGCCTGACCTTCAATGCCCAGTTTGCGAACATGCTGAATCATTTCCAGCCATCCTTTGCATCCGGCAGCACGACTAACGGCAGCACCACTTACCTGAACATCGACAATCCACAGAACTTCGGCGTATTGACACAGCAGGGCAATACGCCTCGTCAAATTGAGTTCGGTTTACGCCTACGGTTTTAGGTGCGGCCTAGTTTGCCGCACCTAATTCTTTGGCGGCCTCATCCAGCAGATCGGCTTCATTTTCGAGCGCCTTCGATACGCGGACAATCTGCTGGTCGGCTTCCGTCCAACGCTTTTGCTCAATGGCCTCGCGAACGCCGGGAATCGTCTTTACGCCGTAGCCGGTATAGAAGCCGGGCGCGTAGATTAGGTTCTCGAACCACGGGCGATTGGGTAGGCCTGCCGAGTCCGTCAATAGCCGCTCGCTCTGAATCAGCTTGGCATTTACGTTTGCTGACGCTTGATCTCCCGCGGCGGTAAATGCCTTTTCGTAGTCCGCTGCGGCGCGCGTCAGATCGTCCGACGCCGTGTCCAGCGGTGCAAAGTTCAAGTAGGGCGGCACCGGCTCCTTGGAAGGCGGCACCATCTTCTTCTTGGGATCCATCAGCGCCTGATAAACTCCTTCCTCGATTTCGGAATTCTTTTCCTTGATCGCGGCGCGCTGATCGGTCGACAGTTTTTTCAACTCACCGACATACATGTGTATCGTATCGGCGAAGTCGCCGAATTGGAACGGCAGGACATTGCTATCGGCCAGCCGCATCATCATCGTTCCCGCGGTCTGCGCCAGCGCTCGCCCATAGGCGAAGTCCGTATCTTCAAAGTGCGTGTACAAATAAAAATCGTCGTAGATCGAGTGGTATTGACCCGTGATGTCCTCACCGCCATATCCCAAATTCAAGCTCGCGATTCCCAGATGATCGGTAAACACCGTGTAGTCCGAACCCGAACCCAACGCCGGAATACGCATGTCGGGGCGAGACTTCAGCTCCGCCCGTTTTTCCGGCGTCGCTTTTGAAATGGCCGCCAAATGCGCCCGCTTCCAAACAGTCATCTTCGTCTCCGGATCGATGATGTCCTTCTCGACGCCATTCACAAAGTGTTCGAGCGATTGCGAACCTTCGGCGCGAAAGAAGCCTCGCCCGTTGCCGTCAGAATTGATGTAGGCGACAGCGTGCTGTTTCAGCTCATCGGCGTGCGTTTCCGCCCATTCGGTCGATCCAAGCAGCGCCGGCTCTTCGCCATCCCAGAAACAATAAATGATGGTCCGCTCGGGCTTCCAGCCTTGTTTCAGCAACTCGCCAAGCGCGCGCGCCTCTTCCATCTCGGGGCTCGCTCCCGAAATCGGATCGCCTGCGCCATTCACCCAGGCGTCATGATGATTGCCGCGAATGATCCATTGGTCCGGATATTTGGATCCCGGTATTTTCATGATCACGTCATAAAGCGGCTTTCGATCCCAATTAAATTTCAAATGTAGGTGCACTTTGGCGGGTCCAGGACCAACGTGATAAGGCAGCGGTAAGCCGCCGCGCCAGCTATCCGGCGCCATCGGGCCGGCCAGCGCCTTCAGCAAGGGTTCGGCGTCTTCGTAAGAAAGCGGCATCACCGGAATCTTGGTCAACGTCTTCACTTCGTTCAGTGGAATTTTCTTTGCGCCCGGCACCGCGCCAATGCCCGGCGTTTGCGGGTCGCCGGGATAGACCGGCATGTCCATCACGCTGCCGCGCTGCGCCCCAAATCGCGGCCGCATCGGCCCGTTCGGAAATACGTCGCCCCGAGCGTAGCCGTCTTGTTGCGGATCGGAGTAAATCAGGCACCCGATCGCGCCGTGTTCGGCCGCCACCTTGGGCTTAATTCCTCGCCAGGAGCCGCCGTACCTAGCAATCGCGATGGCGCCGCTTACCGAAACGCCCAGCCGTTCGAGTTCTTCATAATCGGCGGGAACTCCGTAATTCACATAGACCAACGGCGCAGTAACATCGCCATCAATCGAGTAAGCGTTGTAAGTAGGAAGCTGCTCGCTCTTCTGATTCGACGTGGGATCAATCGCAAGAGCGGGTTCTTCAAGCTTTGCGGTGTATCTAACCGGCGCAACTAATTCCACCGCCCGTTCCTTGGGCGTGGGAAATAGCGTATCGAAGGTTTCAATTTGAGCATCGAGCCCCCACGATTTGAGCTGCGAAAGGATCCATTCCGCATTGTCCTTATCGTAAGGTGATCCCACGTGGTGTGGGCGCGCGGACAGGCGGCGCATGTTTTCGCGAAGACGCTCCTCCTGGGGGATCTCACGAAACTTCTGCTCCCATTGGACCTCACTCGCCGAGGTCTGTTGGGAATAACCCCTCAGAGCGCGAACATTATCAGCAGCTCCAACGGTGAGCGCAAAAGTACTGAGAACTGCAAGAGCTTGTCGCATGATTCGCTCATTGTAGCGTTTCCGTCTTTAGCACTCAGTGCTGCCGCGATTTCTGGAAAGCCGCGAAGTCTTCGTTCGTCAGTTCTGCGTATTTCATCGCGTACCGCACCAGCGCTTTTACCACGTTGTCGAAACCGCCTATGTAGCCCTTGATGGCCAGCGCATCTCCGGAACGTGCGTGGCCGCGGGCCAGTAACTCACCCGCCACCGCCGCCAAACCACTCAGTCCGGCGCCGCGCAGGTTCGTCAGGTCGATGCTGCCCTTGTGATCGTTAAGCTGCCGTACCAGGAAATCATGCTCGCCGATCTTCGTCCAGCCCAGCAGTAGATCGGACACCGGCTGTATGCTCCGTTGTCCTTCCGCCACGCGCCTGCCTTCGTGGTCGTAAGGAACATGCTTCAAATAAGGGGCGTAGGCCGACTTCACTTCCTGCTTGACCTGCAGGAATAGCGGATCCTGTTCGCCGTTTCCTTCCATGAGCGCCACGTAATCACGCAGTCCGACGCTCCCTGTGCCAACCACTTTAAACGCAAAGTCGACATGCCGGAAGAATTTGAAAAGATGAAGACGCTCGGGTGCCAGCGACCGGACATAAAGCGCCAGCGACTCCATGGTCTCGCGCCGTTCCTCGGCTCGTAATCGCCACAAGGCGTGCTCGATCTTCTGAAAGCGCCGCTGGCCCCGGCCGCTTCGCTCCGTGTACTTCTCAATGAGGTCTAGCGGCTTTGCGCGCTGCGCCTGTTTTAGTGCGGCGGATATGGCCTGTTCTTTCGTCAGGCGGTGGATGAGGTGACGCGCGGCCACCAAAATTGGTTCTTCGGCCAAAACCTTGATCGCGCTGCAATAGCTAGTCACAAAGGTTTCGACAGCGCTCTCGCAACTGCTCTTTCGATGTTCGGCATCGGAGCCCGCAAGCACAATGCTGGCGGCCATTCGTTTGACATCCCATTCCCACGGTCCGGGAATCGTCTCGTCGAAATCATTGATGTCGAACACCAGGTGTCCATCGGGTGTCTCAAACGACCCGAGGTTCTGCACATGCGCGTCGCCGCAAAGCTGAACCAGCAAGCCGGAATGCGGATGACTTGCCAGATCCGCCGCCATGATGGAAACCGCTCCCCGAAAAAAAGTAAACGGAGAGGCCGACATCCGCTCGTATTTCAAAGGCAACAGCGACGGCACCCGGCCTTCTGTGGCCCCGAACAACACATCGAGCGGCTTGAATTTGCGCTTGCGAAGATCGAGCTCCCCTAACTTACTTCGACTGAGATGTTTTCTTTGCTCGCGCCCGTGCTTGAGTCTCTGCTCGCGATCGCCAGACCGAGTCTGAGACGCACTGGCTGCTTTATTGGGCATTGCTTTTAAATCGAATCGCGAGTGAGCCGTCCGTCGACCGTGCGCCAGATATTTCGCGGATTGGGATTTTGCAACTCGGGCGGAAGAAGATGCTCAGGGAAGTTTTGATAGCAAGCCGGGCGGGCGAAACGATAAATCGATGCCGTCCCGACCGAAGTAAATTTTTCGTCGCTCGACGCCGGATAAGGACCGCCATGATGCATCGCGTGGCTGACCTCGACACCGGTAGGAAAGCCGTTGAAAATCAGCCTGCCGGCTTTCCGGCTCAGCACGTCTACCAGTTCGCCATTCCCCGCTAATTCTTCCGAGGTCCCGTGAATCGTGGCCGTGAGCGTTCCCGCCAAAGCCCGGCTGCAGGTCAGAACTTCCGCGAGCGAAGCGCACCGCACCACCACCGTCGCCGGCCCAAAGATCTCTTCATGCAGGGTCTCATTCGCAAGCCAGGTCGCGGCATCGCTGACTAACACACCGGGCCGGCCTTCGGTTTTTTGGAAATCCGCCGGGCGCGCCGAACGGTGCACCGAAACGCCGTTTACTTTGGCGGCATTCTCAAATCGAGCTTCATAGCCCTTGGCGATTCCCGGATTCAGCATCGTGCCGGGAGCCGCTTGCTCGAAAAGCTCAGCCAGTTTCGCAGTGAAGGCGCGAAAACTAGCGCTATCGACGCCGAAAACAAGCCCAGGGCAAGTGCAGAACTGTCCAACGCCCAGCAGCACAGACCGAACCAGTCCTTCGGCGATGCTCGCGCCCTTGCTTTCGAGCGCCGCCGGAAGAACGAACAACGGATTCACGCTGCCCATTTCCGCGAAGACCGGTATCGGCTCCTTCCTTTGAGCCGCGGCATCGAACAGCGCCCGCCCCGCGCGTTCAGAGCCGGTAAACGCCACTGCTTTCAACTTTGGATGCCTTACCAACCGAAGGCTCACCTCGGGCGACAAGCCGTGTAGCATCGAGAACGTGCCTTCCGGCAACGCTGCCGCCTGAACGGCTTTGCGAATCGCACCGGCCACTAATTCGGAAGTCCCCGGATGGGCAGGATGCGCTTTGACGATCACCGGACTGCGCGCGGCTAACGCAGCGGCCGTGTCTCCGCCCGCCACCGAAAACGCCAAGGGAAAATTACTGGCCCCGAAAACCGCCACCGGTCCGATGGGCATCAGCATACGCCGGATGTCTGGTCGCGCGAGCGGCTTACGGTCGGGTAGCGCGCTGTCAATCCGCGCATCCACCCATGAGCCATCCTTCACCAGATCGGCGAACATCTGGATCTGATTCGTAGTGCGGGCCCGCTCGCCTTTCAGCCGGTCGTGATCCAGCCCCGATTCCTGCGCCGCCCTTTCAATCAGTTCCTCGCCCAGCGCCAGAATCTCTTCCCGAATCGTTGTCAGGAATCCGCCAATGTGTTCGGCATCGGCGGCGCGTAACGGGACCGCAGCCGTATCCGCCAGTTCGAGCGCGCGGTCAACGTCGGCGGCCTCCGCTTCGCGAAAAGCGGGCTCGATCGTTGTTCCTTCACGCGGATTGAAAGCGCGGTAAGTAGCCATCAGCCGCGCAGCGTATCGATAAATTTGTGCACGCGGTCCAGTCCGCGCTCAAGCTCACCCATGGAGGTCGCGTAGGAG
>DASYAX010000006.1:0-4676 GCA_036501045.1 Bryobacteraceae bacterium | reverse complement strand
GTCCTCTACCAACTGGCCGCGCGCGCGGAACGGGATCGGCTGGAAGATCTCATTCTCAAATGGCTGGCCATCGAGGGCGACCGCAAACATTCCTTTACCGTCGAAACGGTTGAGCAGGAACGTTTCTTCGAAATTCCCGGTTTGCGTTTGCGATTGCGTATGGATCGCATGGACCGTCTCAAGAACGGGAATCTGGTTCTGATCGATTACAAGAGCGGGCCGCAGACGCGCCCGAAATTGAAGGGCGAACGGCCGGCCGAGCCGCAGTTGCTGGTTTATGCCGCAGCCGTGCCTGACCGGGTGGATGGTATTTTTTTCGGCCAGATCAAGCCGCGGGAACTCAAGGCGGTCGGCTTTTCGCGGGACCGGCATTTCAGCGGGCAGACCGCCGAGATTCGCAAAGACTGGGACGCTTATCTCGAGGCCGCGCGGCTAAGCGTGGAGAGGCTGGCACACGATTTCGTCCGCGGCGCGGCAGCGGTCGACCCAATCAAGGGAGCGTGTGCCTATTGCGGTGTCAAGCCGTTCTGCCGGGTGAAGGAAAGCGGGCGGCCGCAAGAGGAAGAGGAGTGATTGCCGATAGCAACGAGCGCGAAGCGGCACTCGATCCCTCGCTCTCCTTCATCGTGGAAGCCCCCGCGGGCTCGGGAAAGACAGGTCTCCTGGTACAGAGATTCCTACGCCTGCTGAGTGTTGTAGAACGCCCGGAGTCCATCGTGGCGATGACCTTTACTCGCAAGGCAGCAGCTGAGATGAAGGAGCGCGTTCTCGAAGCTTTGGTCGATGCGGAGCGCGGCGCGCCCATGGCGAGCGAGTATGCCCAGCGAACGCGAGAGCTTGCCTTAGATGCTTTGCATCGCAACCGGCAAAAAGGTTGGGATCTCATGGCGGATCCCGGCCGTTTGCAGATTCAAACGATCGACGCTGTCTGTGCCATGCTCACGCGCCTGATGCCGGTGGTATCGGACGTTGGCGGCGAAAGCGAAGTCGTCGAAGATGCTGGCGACCTGTACCGGCGCGCCGCCCGGAATACCTTGCGGGAGCTGACCGAAGGCGCGGAAGACAGCCGCGAGCTCTTTCATCGTGTCGCGTTGTATTTCGATAACGACATCGCGCGGCTGGAAACCCAGGTTGCGAACATGCTGCAGAAACGCGACCAATGGGATTTTCTCGGGCGCGGCGATCAGCCTTCCGTCATCGACGATTTCCGAGAGCTTTTGCATCGAGCCGGGCAAGCACTGCGCCAGGTGTTCCGCCGGGCTTCGAAAGTGGACTTTACCGAAGTGGCGCGCGCCGCGCGAAAAGCGCTGGGAACTCCGGATCACCCTACCGACCTGCTCTATGCGCTTGATTACCGCATTGAACATTTGCTGGTAGACGAGTTCCAGGACACATCCCGCGTGCAGTATGAGTTGCTCGAAGCTCTGACGGAACAATGGTCCGATGGCGATGGCCGTACGCTGTTTCTGGTCGGCGATCCGATGCAAAGCATCTATGGGTTTCGTGAAGCAGAGGTGGCTCTTTTTCTTCAGTGCCGGGAACTTCGGCGTCTCGGCTCGGTTCGTCTGACTCCCCTTCGTCTGACGACCAATTTCCGCAGTACTTCCGAAATTCTCGAGTGGGTGGAAGAGACGTTCGCCGCTATCATGTGCGACGACGATCTCCACCTGGGTGCGGTTAAATTTCGCCACTCGATCGCCGGCCGCGATGAAGGTGGCCCGAAGCCCCGGCTATGCCCGTTTATTGAAGACAACGGTAAGGCAGAGGCGAGCGAAGTCGTTCGCATCGTCAAGAGCTCCATCAATGGAAAGATTGGCCTGTTGGTTCGCAGCCGCGCCCACATCACCGACATACTTCCGGCGCTCCGCAAGGCTGAAATACCCTATCAAGCCATCGAAATCGATCGGCTCACCGAGCAGCAGCACATCATCGATTTGATCGCATTGACCCGCGCTATTTTGCACTTGGGAGATCGCGTCTCATGGCTTGCCTGTTTGCGCGCAACATGGTGCGGGTTGACACTCGCCGATCTCTCGGCGCTGGCCGAAGACGCGCCGGGCGTGACGATTCTCGACCTGCTCTCCGATTCCGCGCGCATTTCGCGGCTCTCGCCGGAAGGGCGGAGCAGGGCAGTGCGCGTGCAGGAAATTCTATCCGCCGCGGTCGAACATGTGGGCCGCCTCCCGTTGCGTGAGCTCGTCGAAGACACCTGGCTTGCGTTGGGCGGCGCGGCCGTCCTGCGGGAAGCGAACCAACAAGACGACGTTGATACATATCTCGACCTGCTCGAAAGTCTGGATGAAGGCGGGATCGTGCGCGATTTCAGCATCCTGAGTCAGCGCCTGGAATTGCTCTACGCCAGGCCTTCGCATGCCGAAGGCTGCCTTCAGGTCATGACCGTGCATCAAGCGAAGGGTCTCGAATTTGACACCGTCATCCTTCCGCAATTAGCAAAGGGCACGCGGCCTTCCGATCGCGATCTGCTGGTTTGGACGCAGTCGATTGACGATACGGGAGAGCCGAAGCTTTCGGTGGCCGCACAGCCGCAAAAGGGCGAAGAAGACGCCGAATACAAGCGAATTTGCGAAGATCTCAAGCAAAAAGAAGCGCATGAGTTGAAGCGCCTTTTCTACGTGGCTTGCACCCGGGCCAAAAATGAATTGCACCTGCTTGGCAGTGTAGAGACCAAAAAGAACCGATCGGAATGCGCCAAGGCGGGGCACGCCACGTTCCTTGGCTTGATTTGGAGTTCCGTCGAAGCACAATTTCAAAGTGAGCTTCGCCGCCGCGTGCCCGTCCAGCAGAGCTTACTGCCGGCCGAAGATGACACGCGCAACACGCTGCTGTACCGTCTTCCTGCTGATTGGCAGGCGCCGCGATTTGATTTTTCCGTCGATTGGAAACCGCAACTCGCGCGTGCGGCGGCTTCCTCGCGCCCGGTTACCTATGAGTGGGTGAGCGATGCCAGCCGCCACGCCGGAACCGTCGTACACGATATGTTGAGGCGTATGGCGGGTGAGTCTGCCGTCTGGACCCCTGCTCGTTTGGCTGCCTTTACGCCAGCCATCAAAGCAGAATTGCTGCGTCTCGGAGTCGCGCGTTCGGAGGAGCCTAAAGCTTCCGCCCGTGTCTTAAACGCGCTGATGAAAACCCTCCATAGCGATCGCGGCCAATGGATTCTCCATCCGCATGCCGAAGCTCGCTCCGAATGGCCGGTCGCTGGGCTTGTGCAAGATAGGCTGATCAGTGGCACCATCGATCGCGTATTTCGCGACGAAGAAAATCGGCTCTGGATAATCGATTTCAAAACCAGCGAGCACAAAGGCAGCCGCCTCGAGTTCTTTTTAGACGAGGAACAGCGCCGCTATCGCGAACAATTGGAAAACTACGCCGCGCTGCTGTCGCGCGTGACGCCAGGACCCATCTGGCTGGGACTGTATTTCCCATTGCTCGATGGCTGGCGGGAATGGCAATTCGCCGAAGAAGCGGTCGTGGCTCATTACACTGGTGATTGATGGCAGCCAAACTGACCGCCAACGTCAAAGCTGGTGGTTGCGCTTCGAAGCTCAGCCCGAAGATTCTCGACCGCGCCCTTAGGAGCGTGCCGCACGTCGCGAACGACAAGGTGCTGGTCGGTTATGAGACGGCCGACGATGCCGGCGTCTACGATCTGACCGAACCCGGCGGGCAGCCGCTCGCGATGGTGCAAACGGTCGATTTCTTTACGCCGATTGTTGACGATCCATACACCTTCGGCGGCATCGCGGCAGCCAATGCCTTGAGCGATATTTATGCCATGGGCGGACGTCCGGTCACTGCGCTCTCCCTGGTTGTCTATCCAGCCAAAGGCGAAATCGAAGACCTGGAAAAAATTCTGCAGGGGGGCGCCGCCAAGATTCATGAGGCCGGTTGCGTGATTCTGGGCGGCCACAGCATTTCAGAAGACGAAGTTAATTTCGGCTACGCGGTGACCGGCCTGATCGATCCGCGCCGCATTCTCACCAATGCAGGCGCGAAGCCCGGTGATGTGCTGGTCTTCACGAAGCGCATTGGAACGGGCGTCATTTCAACCGCGCTCAAAAAAGGGATCGTCGCCCAAATTCACATGGATATTTCGATTGAGCAGATGCTAACGCTCAATCGCGATGTATGTGAAGTCGTGCTCGCGCTTGAGATTCACGGCTGTACCGACGTGACCGGTTTCGGCCTGCTTGGACACGCGCGCGAGATGGCGCTCGCAAGTAATGTCACGCTCCAGATCGCTGCCAGCGCCGTGCGATTTCTGCCGGGTGCGATTGATTACTCGAAGGCGGGCGCCCATTCCGGCGGTTTGCACAATAACCGCGATTTTGTGGAGAGCTGCGTCGCCATGGAACCCGGCATCCCGCCTGAAATCGAAGCGCTGCTTTACGACCCCCAGACTTCCGGCGGCCTGCTACTATCACTGGAAGAAAATGCGGCCAGGACGCTGTTGGAGCGGCGCACCGAGGCATATGTGATCGGCCGCGTTAAAGACAGACAAACGAAGCCCATTGAGGTGAAGGCCTGAATCCCGAAACGAACCCACTCATCATCGCTCTGGACGTTAACAGCACGGCCGAAGCGCTCGACCTGATCTCTAAAATCGGGCCGGCCGCCGATTTTTACAAGGTTGGCATGGAACTCTATGCCGTGGG
>DASYAX010000005.1:0-2985 GCA_036501045.1 Bryobacteraceae bacterium | reverse complement strand
TCCGTCGCGCGTTCGACGACGCGCTGATGCTTGCTGCCGGGAATAGACATCTTCTCGCACCTTTCTTTTTCTCGCACCTTATCTTTCGAAAGAGGTTGTCAAACTGGCGATTTGACATTATTACTTATTATGTCATATCGTCAAAGACGCGCAAGCAAGCGAAGCGGAGAGAAGCCACGTGAACAGCGAGATTCACTTGAAAACGTGGAATGCGTATCAGCGCGCTTGGGGGCCGATCCATGAAACGGGACGCGAAGAGCTGCTTCGATCAAGCGTTAGCGACAATATTTTGTACACGGATCCTTCGTCGCAGGCCCATGGTCTACAGGAACTCATGGTCCGCATCGCGCAATCGCAGCAGAAGTTCACGGGCGCATACTTCAGAAACGACAGCTTTCTCGAGCATCACGACCAAGGACTCTTCCTCTGGACGATGTACGACAAGGATGGCCGGGCCTTCGTGAAGGGGAGCAGCTTCGGCCGCTTTGGCACCGATGGCCGACTCGTTCAGGCAACGGGCTTCTTCGAAGCGCCGTCGAACAAGACTTGAGCGGACTGCGCGTCCCGCCCTAGACGGCAGCCGCCAGGCTGAGCACGCTGGCCAGCAGTGTCCAAGCGGGCGGTCTGAGGCGTTCCCGGGATTGCGGCGAGGCGCAGGATGAAATCGCAGAGCATTGTAGAATGGGCGTTTCGATCGCGTGGCAGGCCGCGACATCATAGCGCCACAGCGAAGCAATAGTGCCCATCTTCATTGGCCGTGGCGCGCCACTTCACAATCTACGCCAGAGTACGCAGCGGCAGCCTCGGTCTAGCCGAAGGTGCGCCAATGTTCGCTCGGAGGCAGATTATTCGCCCCATTTGACGCTCCGAGCGGCCGTGCGCGCCTCGCCGGCTCTGCGCTATCCTTCGCCAAATTGCGATCAGACAAAAACCCAGGCCATACGCCCAACCAGCGCTTTCCGTGCAGATTTATTGCGGCCGCCATGCCAACCCCTTTGTGGCAGCACGTGCGTCAGGCTCGCCAGATCCACCGAATTCAGTTGTGGAACTGCGGGGTTTTGCCCGTTGTTCGCAGATCGGGACGCAGGAAAGCGACAAGTACACGGGTCTCGGTCCGACGTGTTAATGTCCGGTGTTGTGGATAGCGGACGAGAGAGCTGACATGGCAATATCGACGCGAATGACCCAAAGCCGACTTCGGTACCTTTGGCGGCCGAATCCGATCCATTCGCCAAAAGACTATTGTGAACGCCTCCCTCGTCGAATGGCGATGTCGTAGCCTATGATCGCCTCTAGCTACGTCGGAGGATGGGAATGAAGCGCCGAGACTTCGTCGCCATGATCGTTGGCGGCGCGACTGTTTCGCCACTGATTGCGCGAGCCGAGCAAGGAACGAGTATTCCAAGAATTGGATACATCGATCCCGAAACTCGTAGTGCGGGAATACAAGGCTTACTCGCGGGCCTTGAAGCGCTCGGGTATGTTGATGGCCGCAACATCAAATTGATAAAGAGCCAGTTTGCTGCCCCCACAGCGGCAGACATGCGGGCTGCAATACAGGCTATCATCCGCGAGGTCGACGTACTCGTTGTAAGTGGGACCGTTGGCGGTGTCGCTGCGAAATCCGTCACCTCTGAGGTGCCGGTGGTATTTATTTCGGTAGGCGCCCCGGTGGATATCGGCTTGGTGAAGAGTTTAGCCAAGCCAGGTGGAAACATGACAGGAATTTCCTTCGAAGCGGCGGAGGAAACATACGCGAAACGGCTTCAGCTCTTGAAGGAGATCGTACCAGACGTTTCCCACGTTGCAATCTTGGGGGCTGCCGGCGATCCGAACTTCGGGTTTGCGATGACATCCCTGAAGCGGTCAGCGCCAAGTTTAGGGGTTTCAATAACTCCCTTTGAAATAGAATCTGCCGATGAACTTGGGCAGGCGTTTGATGAAATGAAGCGGGCTCAAGCGCAAGCTGTGCTCGTCGTTGCTGGATATCTCACGTATAGCAGCATCAAAAAAACAGCCGATCTCGCATTGAACTATCACCTTCCTTCTTGTCATGGCTTCAAGGAAGCGGCTCCTGCTGGCGCCCTGATCAGCCTCGGACCCGACTTAGTATCCTTAGGGCGTCAAGGCTCCCGATTGGTCGACAAGATCATACGAGGTGAGCGCCCTGCGGACATTCCAGTGGAGCAGCCAGACCGATACGTGATGAGCATCAATCTAAAGACAGCGCGGTTGCTGGGCATCACCGTGCCGCCCTCACTGATTGCTGGGGCCGACGAGGTGATCGAATAGTCGTCTTTGCGCGGCGCATGAGTCTCTTGTTGACCCATCACGCCGTTCCCGGGATTGATCAAAAAGGCCGCTATCGAAGGGTAACCGGACCCGCGTATCGGGAGGACAGCCGTTCACGAGGCGTAGTGCAAGATCGCAGTCCGTAGCAGGTTATCCAGCCGGATCGCATGGGCGGCTGCGGCATCATAGCGCCACGGCGAAGGAATATTGCCCATCTTCATCGGCCGTGGCGCGCCACTTCGGAAATACGCTATTGGCGTTAAAATCGGCCGGTTCTTCGATTGACCCGGTCAAGTTGCCGAGTTGAGTGCACCGTCACGTAATCCCTTTCCATCGGGGGCGGCCTCGCGGCGATAGCTTTCGACCATGCCGCCGCCGACGAGTTCGACCGGCACCGATGGCATTATTGCGCCTGCTCCAGGCATGCTAACTGGCAGGAGACGATCATTCTGCGCCTTCTGCGAGTCGGTTCAACGCGTTGGCAGGCATGATCCACCGCCGCCACTCAGGATCCTCCGTCGCACCGAGGCCGCGGTAAAACGACTGCGCCAGCACATTGTCGTTCAGCACGAACCAGCAGAAGCGCTCGTGCCCTGTCGCACGGGCGTGAAGCGCCATTTGCCGCATAAGCCTTTGGCCGACGCGCCCGCCTCGGCACTCGGGATCAACATAGAGCCACTTCAGCATCAGAAG
>DASYAX010000004.1:0-14429 GCA_036501045.1 Bryobacteraceae bacterium | reverse complement strand
GATGAGAAAACCCTCGCTAACGTCTTGAAGGATCGCGGCTATAAAACTTGCTGCGTGGGTAAGTGGCACCTGGGAAGACCCGACGAATACATGCCCACGAGTCGCGGTTTCGACGAATACTTCGGCATTCCCTACAGCAATGACATGACGCCGCGAGTGTTAATCCACAACACCCAGATTGTGGAAGAGCCCGCGGTCCTTGAGACGCTAACCGAGCGCTACACCCGTTACGCCGCCGATTTTATAAAGCGTTCTAAAGACGGTCCGTTCTTCTTATACATGCCGCACACCTTTCCGCATATACCATTGGCCGCTTCCCCCCGTTTTCGCGGCAAATCGTCGGAGGGACTGTATGGCGATGTCGTCGAGGAATTGGATTGGAGCGTTGGCGAAATTCACCGCACGCTTCAGGAAGCCGGACTTGAGAAAAATACTTTGGTCATGTTCTCGAGCGACAACGGTCCCTGGTACCAAGGCAGTCCCGGGAAGCTCCGTGGCCGCAAGGATTCGACGTTTGAAGGCGGCATTCGCGAACCGTTCATCGCCCGCTGGCCCGGCAGAATCCCGGCCGGCCGCACCTCGAACGCCTTAGCTTCCATGATGGACGTCTTCCCGACCGTGGCTAAATTATGCCGCGCGGAGCTTCCCGCAAAGCCTCTCGATGGAATCGATATCTGGCCGCTGCTTGCCGGAAAAGTATCTTCCATAGAACGCCAGCCGCTGCTTTACTTCAATTCCTGGAACCTGCAATGCGCTCGTTGGATGAACTGGAAACTGCATGTCGCTCGCTACAACACCGCGCCTTATGTGCCTGCGCCTGTGGGTGGTGTCAGAAACTACATCCTTCCGCATCCGGAATTGTATGACCTCGCCACAGATCCGGATGAAAGTTATGACGTGGCGCACGAGCACCCGGAAATAGTCGAAAAAATGCAAGGATTGATCGCGAAAATGATCATGACCTTTCCACAGCCCGTGCAGGACGCCTACGCCGAATCGAAGCGCCGAGAGGTCAATCCCGCCATGCCTGCCGGGTCTTGGCCGCGCCCGGCGCCTGGTCCGAGTAAATAGCCAAACAATCTTACCGCTCGCCGCGCCGTGTGTACACTGAATCAATATTCTGCATTCAGTGGTCCTGACCAATGGCAAAAAGCATATTGTGGTATTTCTCTGTTTCGTTTGTGCTCCTTCTTTCCTTTGCATCGCACGCCGTGCTCGCGGCGTCAGATGCTGGTGGCACTCGATTACTGCGAACCCCCACCGTCAGCAAAGACCATATTGCTTTCGCCTATGCCAATAACATTTGGATTGTCGATCGCAAAGGCGGCTCGGCCCGCCGCCTGACCAGCTTTCAAGGCCAAACCTCCAACCCGCACCTTTCTCCCGACGGCAAGCTGGTCGCCTTCAGCGCCGAGTACGAAGGAAACATGGATGTCTATGTCGTAGGCGTGGATGGCAGCGAGCCCAAGCGTCTTACGTGGCACCCGGCGCCCGACTTGGTGGAAGGCTGGACGCCGGACGGTAAATCAATTCTGTTTACTTCCACCCGCGCGAGTGAAGCCCCTATCGCCACGCCGCGATTTTGGACCGTGCCGCTTGCCGGCGGCTTTCCCGAGCCAATGGCTCTGCCGCGTGGCTACCAGGGAAAATTTTCTCCGGACGGTTCACGAATCGCCTACCGCATGAACAATTCGTGGGACGAAGAGCGGCGCAATTACCGCGGTGGCCAGAATCGGCCGATTTGGATCGCCGATCTCCATAGCTATGACGTGGTCACGCCGGCTTGGTCCGGCTCCAAAGATATGGATCCGGTCTGGGTGGGCAACGACGTCTATTTCATCTCCGACCGCGACGGCGTGGCGAACGTCTGGGCCTTCGACACGAAGAGCAAGGCGCTTCGCCAGGTGACGAAATTTACCGGCTTCGATGTAAAGTCGCTCGACGCTTGCCCGGGCGCGGTGGTGTTCGAGCAAGCCGGCTATATTCACGACCTCGACCCCGCCAGCGGCAAGACCCATGTCGTCGAAATCACTGCCTCGGGCGATTTTCCCTGGATGATGCCGCGCTGGGAAGATGTGGCCGGCAGAATGACCCACATGATTCTTTCGCCCACCGGCAAGCGAGTGGCGGTGGAAGCGCGCGGCGAGATTTTCACGATTCCGGCCGATAAAGGCGACGTCCGCAACCTGACTCACTCGAGCGGTTCCGCCGAGCGCGACCCAGCTTGGTCCCCGGACGGCAAGTATCTTTCCTACTTCAGCGATAAGTCGGGCGAGTACAAGCTTGTAATCGAAGCACAGAATGGAATCGAGCCGCCGCGCGAACTTACTCTGCCGCACCCCACCCATTACTACACACCTTCTTGGTCTCCGGATTCAAAGAAACTCCTGTATACCGACACCAACCTGAAAGTCTGGGTTCTCGATGTCGCGAACGGCTCCACAAAGATGGTCGGTGAAGACCCTTGGATGGTGCCCGCCCGGACATTGAATTCCGTTTGGAGTCCCGATTCTAAGTACGTCGCTTATGCCAGCCGTCTGAAATCTCTGTATCACGCTATCTTCGTCACCAACGTTGAGACCGGCGAAAAGCATCAGGTGACCGACGGCTTGGCTGACTCGGTCTGGCCCACCTGGGATGTCAGCGGGAAATATCTTTGGTTTTTTGCTTCTACCGATCTCGGGCTGAATTCGCAGTGGCTCGACATGACCCATTACGATCACGACGAGCACTTCGGATTGTATCTGGCCATTCTCAATAAGAACGAACCAAGCCCGTTGCTGCCGCAGAGCGACGAAGATAATGGTCTCGCCGCTGCTCCGGAGGCACCCGAAGCGCAAGCCGGCAAAACCCATGCACCCAAAGTGCCAGTTACTGTCAACATCGATTTCGATGGGTTACAGAATAGGATTCTGGCCGTGCCTGGCGTACCGTTGCGCCAATATTCGTTGTTGCGAGCTGGCGCGGCCGGAACAGTTTTCTATCTCGAAGATTTGGCCGGAGACCAGACGCCCGGCGTGCCGATGGGCCCAACGCTCCATCGCTACCGTTTGAGTGATCGCAAAACTGTCCCGTTCGCGCACGGCGTCGTCGATTACGATGTGAGCGCTGACGGGCACAAGCTGGTCTATCGTCTGGCAGCGCCGCATCACGAGGGAACAGCCACGCCGCCTCCGCCCGGACCGCCCGCCGCGCCATCGCTCTTTCTAGTGGATGCCGACAAAGAGCCGCCGCCCACGGCCAAAGGCCGCCTCAACTATGCCCTTCGCATGTATCTCGATCCCCGGGAAGAGTTCAAACAGATCTTCTACGAAGGTTGGCGCAACCAGCGCGATTATCTATATGTACCCAACATGCACGGTGCCGACTGGCCGCGCATGCGCGAGATGTATGGCGAGTTCCTCCCATCCGTGATGCATCGCGCGGATCTGAACTATCTCCTGGACATGATGGGCTCCGAAATCGCCATCGGGCATTCATTTGTCCGCGGCGGCGATATGCCCCCCGTGCCGCCCACCCGCGTCGGGCTTTTGGGCGCGGACTTCATCGTCGAAAAGGGCCGCTACAAAATTACTCACATTTACGATACCGAGAGTTGGAATCCCGAACTCCACGCCCCGCTGGCGACTCCCGGAGTCAAGGCAGCCGTCGGCGATTACGTTATAGCAGTGAATGGCGAGGAACTGCGCGCGCCTGACAGCTTGTATCGTCTCCTCGACGGAACGGCCGGGCAGCAAACGGTGCTGTTGTTGAATAACCGTCCTGAGACCGAAGGTGGGTGGCGCGTAACTGTCGTGCCGGTACCAAACGAGCAGGCATTGCGGACGCGCGCGTGGGTGGAGGCAAACCGGCGCTTGGTCGACAAGTTATCGGACGGCAAGCTCGCCTACGCCTATTTGCCGAACACCGGCCAACCCGGTTACCAGAGCTTCAATCGCTATTACTTCGCGCAGCAGGAAAAGCAGGGCGCCGTGATTGACGAGCGCTTTAACGGCGGAGGTTCCGCGGCGGACTACATCATTGATGTCTTAGAGCGCAAGATCGACGGGTACTTCAACAATGTGGCCGGAGATCGCTATCCTTTCACCAGTCCTTCGGCTGGAATCTGGGGACCGAAAGTAATGATCATCAATGAAATGGCCGGTTCGGGCGGCGATCTGATGCCCTGGATGTTTCGGCACCGCAAAGTGGGGCTCCTAGTGGGCGAGCGAACCTGGGGAGGCTTGGTTCATACGGCCGATACGCCCGCCTTCATCGACGGCGGCACGATGATCGCCCCGCGCGGAGGATTCTTTACCGCCGAAGGCAAATGGGCTGTCGAAAACGAAGGAATCGCGCCGGACGTGGAGGTAGAAAACTGGCCCAAAGAGGTCATCGCCGGGCATGACCCGCAATTAGAGCGTGCCGTGCAGGAAGCCCTGCGAATGCTGAAACAAGAACCGCCCAAGCGTCTGACGCACGAACCGCCGCCGCCAACCTGGGGTGAGCGCAAGATCCCGTTGGGATCAAACTAAGCGGCCATTTCGAGTTTTAATGCGCTGGCTTGAAATACTGCACCGCGCGTTCATGCTTTTCGGCCGCAGCGCGGGTCTGCAATTTACGAATCACATGAATTTCAACTGCGCGCGACTATTTTGGGCTTAGTGAGTCTGCGTGAACAGTACAAGTTCGGTACGTTCTTTTCCACGGCCAAGCAGGAATTGCTTCCCATCGGGTGACGGGTTTAGAAAAAAGAGGCGATCGGTTCGAAATTTAGTGATCGGAACAGGCTCTCCGCCCTCGAGGGACTGCCGCCAGATATTACTAACGTCACCCCGCGAAACGATGTATTCCAAACTCCTTCCGTCCGGCGACCAATAAACTTCGTCATCACTCCCATTCGGCCGCTCAAAAACTTTTATGGCCGGGCCGCCCTCAAACGGATAGACTGCCATCTTCGGCGTCGACTGCGGCTGATCAAACAAGTAATAGGAACAGGCGATTCGCTTACCGTCAGGCGATACTGCCGGCATGGAATTAATATCCTTGGTCAACTGTATCGCTTGACCTCCGTCGATGGGTACTCTCCAGATCATCGGTCTACCTCCAATGCCAGGAGACCACCCTTGAAAAGACGCGTACACCACCCATTGGCTGTCAGGCGAGGTAACTGGATGTACGTCGAGGTTTCCTTTGGTGAGCTGCCGCGGTGCTGAACCGTCGGCGTTCACCCGCCAGATTTTTCCACCCGCCTGATAAACAATGTAACGACCGTCCGGCGTCGCCGCCACTTCGGTCTGATCAATCGCGGCTCTGGTCAGTTGGTTGGGATTCTGACCCGCGGCGTTCATCTCCCATAGATTGAGAAACTGCCCGGTTGATGCAGAATAGATAATCCGGTCGCCCGTCGACCATGCCGCCGAATTTAACCCAGGCACATCCCCGTTGGAAGCCTGCTTCGCGCCATCTGCGTTGCCCGGGTGCATGGTCCACAGATCTGCTGTCCTTTCGCGGCGTACCGCCAGGAGCGTTTGTGCGTCCGCGCTTAGGCTGAGTTCTGCGTAATTGCTCAGGTCCCTGGTAATCCGCGCGACTTGTCCAGTAGGATAGGAAATTCGCCAGAGTTGCAGCTCCTGATCGGAGTGTTCGCGTGCTCCGACGATCAGCATGCGGCCATCCATGGAGCCGATCATCGAACCGATCTCAGCCCAACTCCGGCCGGCCACTGGTGTTTCGCGGCCGTTGGCAAGCGCCACTCGAACCACGTGATAGGCATTGGCGGTATAAAACGGTTCCTTCCCGGCAAGACAGAAAATCGACTTCCCATCGCCGGACCACGCCACTCCGGAGCGCGAATAATAGTACGGTCGGCGGCGCGTTGTCAGCCACCGTTCCCCCGTTCCATCCGAACTTGCCACTATCAACGATTCTTCCCATCGAGTCATATCCAGCCTGATGACGGCGAGGTGACGGCCGTCCGGCGAAAACGAGACACGTCCTGCCACATTGCTCAACACTTCTTGAGCGCGCCCGCCAGTTGATCGAACCCGATATAAACTGCCCGTCAAGTTAGTGGTCTGAATGTAGTAGACATACTCGCCGTCCGGCGAATAGATAAGATCCTGATAATTACCTGGCTCAAGCCTGGCGATCTGCTTATCCAACGTTGGAACAAGTTGCCGGACCCATAAGCTTGGCCTCTCGGCTCCTTCCATCAGGTAAGCGACGTTTTTTCCATCCGGCGCAATCGCTGCGTCCGTAACCGGGCCTGGCAGCGTGAGCCGCGTCATCTCTAATGAGTCGAACGGCAGCGAAGGACTTCCGCGATGCACCACCCGCCATGTCAATGTGAACAGAACCGCAACCGCAACCAGAGTGCTCAATGCCGCGAACAGCCGAAACAGAGGAGTACCGGCGCCTTTAGGGGCGATCGATTCTTGATCTTTCCCACGTTGCGTCAGAGCTTTCAGCTCCCTGCCCAGGTCTTGGGCCGATGAGATTCTTTCGTTCCGGTCCTTCCTTAGGCAGCGCAATACAACTTCCTCGAAATCGAATGGCACATCGGGCCTGTGCTTCGGGAGCGGGGCTGGCTCATCGGCGAGAACGGCTCTCAGCGTGTCGGCACTCGTCGGGCCGCTAAATGGCGCCCTACCGCACGCCATTTCGTACAGCACGACGCCAAGGCTGAAAATGTCAGAACGAACGTCCAACGCCAGCCCGCGCGCTTGCTCCGGAGACATGTACTTCATCGTCCCCAGAATCAGGCCGGGCGTCGTTAAGTTGCCGTCTGTGTGAAGGGAACTGCTTTCTCCTTCCTCGACGACTCTGGCGATGCCAAAATCCAAAATCTTTACCAATCCATCCGGCCGGATCATAAGATTTTCGGGCTTGATGTCTCGATGAATGATGCCGGCCTGATGTGCCGCCGAAAGAGCCGCCACGACTTGTATCCCGATTTCGACGATTTCCTTAATGGGCATTGGGCCTTCCGCGAGCCGCCGGCGTAGCGTCGTGCCTTCCACCAGTTCCTGGGCGATAAAACGGACGCCCTCGCTTTCTCCAATTTCGTAAATGGTCACTATGTTGGGGTGGCTCAGTTTCGACGCGGAGCGGGCCTCCTGCTCAAATCGGAGCACCTGGTTCGGATCGCGAACGAAATTTACCCGTAGTATTTTCAACGCCACTCTGCGCTGTAACCGTTTGTCTCTCGCTAGCCAGACTTCCGCAAGCGCGCCTGCTCCCAGCGATTGCAAGATCTCGTAGCCGCCAAGAATGCTGCCCGCTAGATCGGTACGCTGCTGCTCGATGTTCTGGTCCTTCCCCAGCAGAATGAGTGCCGGGACATCCAGAAATCCCTCTTCCGATTCGTAGGCGGCGAGCAGTGCCTCGATAGCGGTTCGTAGATTCTCGTCTCCGCGACAGGATCGCGCCAGAAAGGCTGCCCGTTCGTGAGGTGGCACTTCCAGCAGGCCGTCCAGCAAAGCATTCATTTCCTGGTAACGGCCGGGAATCACGGATTTACTTTCTAAGGCCGTCAGGTCGATCGCTATTGACCTGAGGGCCGCGGCCTAACTGAAAATAAAGCCACGCGCGAGCGCGTTTCCACTCGCGGGTAACGGTTTCCGGAGAAATCTTCAGAACCTCTGCGATCTCGTCGACGCCCAGGCCTCCAAAAAAGCGCATCTCCACCACCCGGCTCTTACGCTCATCCACTTTTGCCAATTCAGCAAGCACATCGTCCAAGGCGACCAATTCCGCAGCACGCGTCGGAGAGAAAACCAGGTCTTCTTCGAGCGAAAGCGTCGCTGTTCCGCCTCCCCGTCGCTCTCGCTGGTGCCCACGTGCCTTGTCGACCAGGATGTGACGCATGACTTGGGCGGCAACCGCAAAAAAGTGGGCTCGATTTTGCCAGGTAAGCGCGCGCCCGTTCGCGAGCCGTAAATACGCCTCGTTTACCAGTGCAGTTGTCTCCAGTGTCTGGCCTTCCGGCTCTCTCCGTAGCTGTCTTTCCGCAATACTCCGCAGTTGACCATAGACCAGCGGGACTAGATGATGCAAGGCGTTTTCGTCGCCGGAACTCCATGCGGTGAGTAACTGGGTCAGCTCTACACAATCGGGTTCGGCGGCAGGCAATGGCACTTCGGTCATGCACCACTCCCTAGATGATATCGACTCTGTAGTTCAAAAAGTTCTTCATGCACGTGACGGTTTTTAGTCCCGGATGTCGCTAACCAGATTGACTACCACGAAAGGACGTCAAAATGAAATACCTCCTGAAGATAATCGCTGCAGCCCTGATATACCCCTTGGCAGGCAGCGCGGCTTCGAACTATACCTTCCAGACCCTCGACAATCAGACCGACCCGACATTCAATCAATTGCTCGGGATCAACAACACCGGCACCATAGCAGGGTATTTTGGCGTGGGAAGCACGATAAACCCCAATAAAGGATATACACTGGCGCCCCCATACGGTCAAGCCTCCTACACTAATGAAAATTTCCCGGGCTCCGCGCAGACCCAGGTCGTCGGCATAAACAGTAAAGGCTCACCGACCACTGTCGGCTTCTGGGTAGACAACAATGCCAACAACTTTGGATTCGTCAAGCAGGGAAACACGTTTACCTCCGTCATGAATCCAAACACGCCCGTCGGCGCCGCCGTCGTCAATCAGCTATTGGGCGTCAACAACAACAACGTGGCCGTGGGATTCTACGCGGATGCGAACGGCAATTTTCAGGCGTACTCCTACGATATCGCGGGCGCCACCTTCGCCGCGATTACCTTGCCCGGCTCCTTCAACGCCACCATGGCTACTGCTACGGGAATCAACGACGCCGGGCTGATCGCCGGATTCTATCTGGACGCGGCGGGCAATGTTCACGGATTTCTGGACAACTCGGGCAGCTTTTCGAGCTTTGACGATCCGGCGGGAGCCGGAACGAATACCTCCTTTTTCGGTGTCAACAATAACGACGAAGTGGTGGGTAGTTTTGTCGACGCTAACGGCATCAGCAACGGCTTCACCTACAACCAGCTCACAAATACTTGGATGACAGTGGACGATCCGAATGCGTCGGCAACGCCCGCTTTCGACGTAACCGGTACCACCATTAACGGCGTGAATGACCTGGGACAACTGGTCGGCTTCTATTCGGACGGAACGAACGTCGATGGCTTTCTCGCGACACCTGTTCCGGAACCCGCATCCCTCGGATTTGCCGTGGCCGGCGTGCTCGTCTTATGTTGGTTTGCGAGGCGGCGGCAGGCAAACGGCGTCTAGAGTCGCGGTCAACGTCTTTTGCGGCAATGTTAGATTTGGCGGGTGCAAGGTGCGCAACAGAGCACTGGAGCCACAAACTTGCAGCCCTCTTTGCCGTTGCAGCTCTTCTATGCGCCTTCGGCGCGCAAGTCGTCGAAAGCTATAACTAGGCGAAGGACCCGCGTGTCGTCGCGGTTTGCCGGTCACCAACTCTTCTCCGGTGTCCTTGACAAGCGGATACACTGTGGTTGTTGAGGATAAATGACGGCTGCGGGTTCTGACGCGACAAGGGATAACCTTGTCACGATTCGTACTTTCATGAGCGAGTTTGAAGCCGACATTACGAAGGCGGCTCTGGAAGCATTTGAAATCGATTGCATGCTCATTCGCGATGATTGCGGCGGTCAGCGCCCACATCTCACAATGGGTGCCGGAATTCGGCTCGTTGTTAGGTCCGGCGATGCCAAACGAGCCGAAGACGTGTTGGCCGGCGAAGCGGAAGAATCAAGTTGAGGAACGCGGAGGCTGGCGCACAGTAGAAGCGGGCAACAGGTTAAGGGTGTTTCTCTTCTACTTCGAGCGAAAACCCCACCGGCCTGGGGTGAGCGCAAGATCCCGTTGGGATCAAACTAAGCGGTGCTTCGAGTCTTTCAATGTGCTCGCTTGAAATACTGCACCGCCCGTTCGTGCTTTTCAGCCGCCGCGCGTGTCTTGAATGTACCTAGGTTCTTTCGCTTTCCTGTCTTGGGATCTTTTTTCTTCGAGTACAGCCGGAACTCACCACTTTGCAATTTACGAATCATAAAAATGTGTTGGTAATCAGGCAGTCGTAGTCGGAAACCGAAAATGAAGCAATACGTCCTCGGGCCGCTTGGGAAATCCGGTGACTCCCCGCGAACGATCGAATTGATAAATCCGCCGGAGCGGGCGCGCTTCGAAAGAAATGCCGCGCAAACCGTTCCCGTCAAGAACCGCCCGCAGCTCAGGCCTATTGCACGCCGCCGTCGCCTCGCTCTTCAATTTCCTGGCGGTGTCGCCCTGCGATTCGACCAGGTTGAGATGTTCAAGCGGGTCCTTCGCCAGATCGAATAACTGCTCGCGGTCGCCGTTCGCAAACCAGATATATTTCCAGTGATCCCGGCGTGCCATGATCTTGAAACGGCGCGTGCCGGGCTCTCCGTAATACCCGAACAATGTCTCACGAGGCCGGGCTGTGCCGTTCAGGATTCCGAGAACGTCAATCCCTTGCCGGCACTCCGCCTTTCCCGCCGCTGTGGTAGCGATCCCGAACAGGTCGGTTAGGCAAACCAGTTCGTTCGAAACCTTACCCGCCGCCAGTTTCTCCGGCCAACTGACCAGGAAAGGCACGTGGCAGGAGACGTCAAAAAAGCTTTCCTTCTGCCAGGCATGATGGTCCCCTAGATGATCGCCGTGGTCGCTGTAAAAGCAAATCAGCGTGTTCGCCGCATCGCCACGCTTCTCCATCGCATCGAGAATCTGTCCGATGCAATGGTCGATGTAGGTGATCTCGCCGTAGTAGCGGGCCTTGAGCACGCGCGCGTGAGGATTATTTACGTCCTCGGCCCAGATTGCATAATTCATGAATGGCAGTTGCTCATCCATATGATCGATGGCGATTTCTCCCTGCACAGGATTTGGCATACGATCGGGGTCGTAGATTCGGTTGAAGGGTATGGGCGGCGCGAATGGCGGATGTGGACCGATGAAAGAAATGAAACCGAAGTACGGGCGATCGTCCTGAATGGCAAGCTGCTCCACGGCTCGCTGCGCGGCCCAGCCCTCGACGTCCGCGTACGCCGGAGTAGGACTCATCTGCGGCATGTAGTACATCTCGGTACGTTCGCCCATGAGCCCCTCAATGAAGTCATAGGCCGGTTGTTGCTTGGCGATCCAGGATGCATAGGAGTCCCCGCGCCGCTGCTGAGGCGTTGCGTAAAGCTCCTCGCTGTGAAGATGCACGTCGTAACCGAGAGGTTCATCCCATGGCTGAGTGTGAAATTTTCCTATACCAAACGTGCGGTAACCGAGCGACCGCATCGTCTCGGCAAGATAGGGCCCGCAGCGTCCATTCATAGTCGACGGCTGTCCTTCGAGCAAGTCGGGCTTGGCATTTGAAAAAATGCGTGTCGTGTACGGTTCGCTGCCAGTCCGGATGGTGTATCGGGCGGGCACGCAAACCGGACAGGTCGAGTACGCGTTTGTGAATGCCGTGCCGCGCGCCACCAACCGGTCCAGGTTCGGTGTATAAATCTCCTGATTGCCTAGCGCCGCGATGGTGTCGAATCGCTGCTGATCGGCCATGATAAACAGCACATTTGGCTTTCGTGCGCCGCTTTTCACGTTCCGCGCTGTGGAGACCCGTGCGAGCGGAAGCGCGGCCGCCGCCGGAAGCATATTCAATAGGGTTCGTCGATCGATTTTTGTCATGACGTTTACCAAACGAGCCGCCCCGCGACCTGAACAAGCCGCGGAGTATTGGCCGAGGAGATCACCCCAAAGTTTACGTCACCCACCGTGGCGTCCGGATTATTAAATTGGGCGTGATTAAAAGCATTGAAGAATTCGCCTCGCAATTCAAAACGCGCCGCTTCGGTAAAGCGAAAATTTTTCTGGAGTCCGATATCGAAATTGTTTGTTCCCGGGCCGAATAAGATGCCGCGCCCCGAATTTCCAAAATAGCCGGCCGGAGGAGCGGCAAAACACGAAGTATCAAACCATCGGAAGCCATTCGAACGTACGCTGTCACTCAGGCTCGCGTCCGCGCCATTACACGATCGATCCGCGCGCACGGCAGTGAAGTTGCTGCCCGTTCGGTTTGGTGCTGCGATGGAAAAGGCGTTCCCGGTTGCCAGCGTCATGATCGCATTTACCTGCCATCCGCCGATCAGTGCATCTGCCGCGCGATTCCAATTTGCACCGAAAGCGCGGTCATGTCCAAAAGGCAACTGGTATACGGTCGAGAGCACGAAGTGCTGCGGAATATCGTAAGAGGTCAAGCCGCGGTCACAACTTCTGCAAGTGGCGATCTGACTTTGTGTGCTGCCGCCGCCTTCCCAGCCGTCCGTAATCGTTTTCGCGAAAGTGTAATTCGCCAGGATCGTCAGGCCGCGGGAGAATTGATGCTGATATCGCGCGATCAAGGCTTCATAGCTCAGGTTGCCGTTCGTGTTGGAATACAGAATGTAGTTGTAGCGCGGGTACGGACGCGTGCTCGGGTCGCAAAATCCGCTTGCCGAGACACTACACTGATCTACGTCATACCTGTTCTGCTGCCGATGCCCGCTTGTCCCTGTATAATCCAATTCGATCAGGTCGCTTGCGCGCAGCGTGTGCTGGATCGAGAAATTCCACTGCGTGATGTACGGAATCTTGGAGTTCTCCGCTACCGCAAATGGCGTGAAGCCCTGGGGTAGCGAAGCCGCAAAGCTGGTTGTCAGCGGCGCCAGCGCAATTACGGGAAATACATTCTGTCCCAGCGTATAAGTTGGCAAAGGCTGGAACTGATTGTTGGTAATGGAGAGCGAGGGCTGAAACGGCGGAGCAACCATGTCGAATTGGGCTTCGATCAGAGCTCCGGTCTCGTAATAGGTGCCTACTCCTGCGCGAAACACGGTGTTCTTGAGCAAGGAGGGCTGCCAGGCGATTCCGAGCCGCGGCGTCCAATCCTTATAATCTGGCCGAATCACCTGCGGGCTCACTTGGCCGAGCGCGGCATATTCCAATAAGCCCGTCGAAAAATCGAAAGAGTGTGGAATCTTTGCGTCGGCGCCCTGCGGATTTGGAACCGTTGCGTGATACCAGGACAAGCCCCAGTTAAGAGTCAGATTGTGCGTGATTTTCCACGAATCCTGCACGTACGGGAAAAATTCCGTGTAACGGTAGTGGAACGGCTGCAAACCAGCCACTTGGCCAGTCGTCGGCATGCCCAAAAGGAAATCCGCAAACGAATTTCCCGAGTTCGTTGCCGGCGCCAGTTGGCCAGATGCGCTGCGTACGAGTTGTGCGGTGAATACGGTTTGAAAGCTGAGACTCCCTAGGGCGTTCGCATTCGCATTTTGCTGTAGCGTTCGATGGTAACGAAGCCCCACCCCAAATTCGAATGAGTGGTTCCCATGATTCCAATTGACGCTATCGTCAATTTGGTAGTTGTTATCTACATCCCCTAAAGGACCGGACGATCGGCCGAATCCCGAATAGCCCTGGATGCTGACTCCTGGTATGCCGTGAGTATCGAGGGTGCCCGGAATACCAATGCCGGTTAGCAGGTCTCCCCCGCTTTCACCCTCGCCGCTACTAAATTCCGTGGACCGGCTGAACCCGATGCGAGCGATGGTTACCAGATTCGGGGAGATGCTGAGGGTATCCTGAATCGTTCCGAGCCACGCCTGCAAGGGATAGGAAGCGCCGGTCAAGGGAAACAAACTTCCTTGCACCACTGGATTATTTTCGTGCAAAGTCTCGACCGCGATTGTCTGCTTGCTGGACACGGCATAATCCCCGCGAACACTAAACTGATCGTCGTTGAACGTATTCCGCGGTTGCCCAAAATAGTTAGAAGGCTTTTGATTTATGTTCGATCCGGGAATATAGTACGCGAGCAACGCCTTTGAGACCGGATTGATTAGATTGACCGGAATTTGATTGCCCGCGAATGGCGCCCTCGTACCGGTAGCCGGGTTGTAGCTATACGGGTTGTAGATTTGCTGCGGGAGCGCGCTGAAATCTCCGCCGAACATGGCCGCCGTGGGCGTATAAGCATTGCTAGTAAACTTCTGAATCTGGCGCGTGCCCTCGTAATGAGCGTGAAACCAGAGCCGGTTGCGGCCATCCACGATCTTTGGAATGACGATCGGCCCTCCAACCCCAAATCCGAACTGATTCCGCTGCAATTGCTCGGGCTTTGGCGAGAAAAAGTTTCGAGCGTCCATCGCGCCGTTACGAACAAATTCGAACGCCTCGCCGTGAAGCTGGTTGGTACCGGATTTCGTGACGATGTTCACAATGCCTGGATTCGGACCCTGATCGGGCATGAAGAAATTCATCTGCAACTTGAACTGATCGATGTCGGCGACCGAAACGTTCAGCGACGATTCGCCAAGCCGCGATCCTCGCGTGGCGATTCCGTCCACCAGATACGTTGTGACGCTTTCCAGATTTCCGCCAATG
>DASYAX010000003.1:0-27449 GCA_036501045.1 Bryobacteraceae bacterium | reverse complement strand
GCGCGTGAGCGTTTGAGTCCGAGCGCCATCAAGGCATTCCTGAAGATCGCTGAAAAATGGGAACTGAGCGAATCGCAGTCGCGAGGCTTGCTCGGCGGCATCGCCTCTTCCACGTTCCACGCCTGGAAAACGGCGCCGCGTGGTAAGAAGCTGGACCAGGACACGCTGGTCAGAGTCTCATTGGTCATCGGCATCTACAAAGCGTTGAACATCTATTTCGGCAAGCCATGGGCGGACCGTTGGGTGACGCTTGCTAATCGCGGTCCGATGTTCGGCGGCCGCGCTCCCATCGACTACATGCTCCGGCAAGGCCAGCCGGGAATGATGCAGATTCGCCGCATGCTCGACACCTGGCGCGGTGGGCGTTGAAGCCGCCGATTGTTCCGTTCAGTTTGGATGCGTTTCACCGCCTGATTCCTTCGCGCTACAGCAGAGCGGGAACCGTTCTGGCGGACATCGCCGGAAGTCCGGAAATGCTAGCCGACATCATTCTGCTGGATGGGGCGACCAACGATCGGATTCAGGGAGAACAGCAAGGGCTCGCCGGCATCAGCACCTATGAACTGATCTATGGCATTCCAAACGCGGATATTGTCAATGCGGCGTTTACACATGCCAATGAAGCGGGCTCCCGTTTCAACGACCATACGCGCGGCGCCTGGTACGCGGCCGAGGAGTTGAAGACATCGCTCGCCGAAGTGAGCTATCACAAGGCAAGGCGATTGGCGGAGATCGTCGTTCCGGGACTTCCGGGCGAGCGGCCCGACGAAGAAATTTCAACCTTCGACGATTGGTTGGCGGATTTCCATTCGGCTTTTCACGTGTTGGATCCCGCCGAAGCCTTTGCGGAGTGCTTGCAGCCGGAGCCCGTGCCTCAATGCTACGCGCCCTCCCAGCAACTCGCGCGCTGGCTGCTCGAAAGGCAATCGAACGGGCTCGTTTACCCAAGCGTTCGCCGCGCAGGCGCCCGTTGTCTCGTATGTTTCCGGCCGGCGCTGGTCTATCATCCACGTCGCGCCAAACGTCTTGAAATCAGATTTACGGCTACTGCAACAGGCTACAAACATCAGGTGACGACGGTCAGAACTGCAGCTTCATCGAAAGTTGAATGAATCGCGGCAGGTTGCTTTGATCCATCGCGCCCGAAATACGGCCGAAATTGGCATTGTTCACGTCATTGATCGGCCCGCTGAAGAACTGCGGCGAGTTGAAGGCGTTGATGAAATCCGCACGGAATAGCAAATCGATCCTTTCGGTGATGCGGTTGTGCTTCACGACTGAAATATCGACATTGTGAACGCCCGGAAGCCGAACGGATGACAATCGGGTGGACCACATCTGCAGCGTGTCCGGTTGCCGGATGGTCCACGCAGGCTGTTCGCCGCCAACGCAGCCGCGCGTTGCCCCATTGGACAACAGGGTACAGGTATTGAACCACTGCGTTAGGGATGGATTCGCCAGCGCCGGATTCACCCCCGTGGGCGCTGCGTTGGCGGGAAAATTCATGGGCATGCCTTGCTGCAGGCGGGCTAGCGTATGGAATTCCCAGCCGCTGATGCCCCATCGAACGGGCCTCGGAAGTTGTGATCCGAACTGCTTTCCTGTCCCAAACGGCAGCTCGTAGCCGACCTGGATTTGCAGATTCTGGGGAGTGTCCCAACTGGCGATCACGCGCTCCAGCCGCGTATCCTGCGGATTCGCGAAGCTGGTCTGGTCTATCTGCTTCGAGATCGTATACGCAGCAGTAAAATTCAAGCCGTACGAGAACCTCTTCTGCACAGTGAATTGTGCGGAGTTGTAGCTCGATGTGCCGATAGGTTCGTCCTGTTCGATGATGCCGCCGGACGTCCCCGCGGGATTAGACGAGATGAGAAACTGCGGATAGGCTACCAGCAATTGTTGCCGTGCGATGGTCGCCCCGTTCAGAGCGGTTCCCGGAAGCAGCCCGGCGAATGGATTCGCGACGTTTTGCGACAGCGCCGTCGCACCCAGACCCAAGGCGCCAATCGGCAAGGCATTCAATTGTTGACTGACCGGAAGTCTCTCCGCGCGGCTGCCGACGTACCCGGCAGTAACGAGAAAGTCACGCGCAAACTCGCGCTGAATTTCGAACGAAAATTGATGCACATAAGGCGGCGCCCCGGCGGGATCGGCAAACTGGAAGCTCTGCCCCAGGGCCGTCAGCAGTCCCAGCGAAGAGCCTACCGGATGTAGAATTCCGGTGGGAAAAGGATTGTCCAGCGTGTTATAGGGGAGCCCGGTCTGAATCGATGTGACCATGTTTGTCTGCTGGCTGAACCCTGGCGCATTGCCCGGATCGTTCCATGTTTGGCCGTAAATCAGGGCATAGCCGCCGCGCAACACGGTATTTTTCGTGAGTTGATAAGCGAGCCCCAGACGCGGCCCCACATTGCCCCACGATTGATTGAAAATTCCCCGCGGCTGCCCGTTAACTCCCGCAAATAACACGCCGCCATACAGCGTCGTGCCCGGCACCTGCAGCGGATTGACCGTCGTCGTGGCAAACCCGCGCGGCAGTTCGTTGAAGCGGTCCGTAAGAGGGCCCATGTAATCCCAACGCACCCCCAGGTTGATCTTCAACTTCTGGGTAAGATTAATGTCATTTTGCAGATAGAACGAAAACATTTTTTCCTGCCGCGCCGGCTCACTATTCACCTGGATATAGCCGCTTTGCGGCGTGCCCAGTAGAAACGAGGCGATCGCGTTGCCCGATCCCGGCTGTATCTGCAGCGGGTTTGCGCCTGTGAACTGCTGGTCGAAAGAAAAGTTGCCGGCGTTGTAGCCGGGCTGTTGCGCATATCCTCGCAATAAGCGAAATTCTCCGCCGAATTTCAGCGCCTCACGGCCCATCACTTTCGATATCGAGGCTTGCATGGAGGTCGTCTGCGCGGTCGGGCTGATATACGTCGGCTGCGCTCCGGCGCCGTCGTAATTGGCCCAATTGAATCTGGGAAACCAATTGTTCGCCTGCGCAACAAACGTGGGTGAGAAGCCGAGCGTTGATGGACCCACGCCGGCTCCTTGCGCCGCTCCGCTTTCCGATTTGAATCTCTCCAAACCCAGACGAATGTCCAATACCGTTGTTGGACTCAGCGTCTTTGTAAACTGGACGGTCGCGTTGTGATTCTCACGCGTGAAGGGATTATTCTGTCCCGTATCAGCCGGGTTGATGGTCGAAACCGTCGAGTAATGGAAACTGCGCTCTTCCTGTAGCGCATTCCGCGAATAGCGCACAAACAACCGGGTCGATTCGTTAATGTCGTAATCCACGCGGCCTGTGTTCTCCGGGAAAAAATCGGTGAACTTGCGCGTATTCCCTGCGTTCGTCAGGTTGTTAAGGCCCGTCAGAGGATCGCCGCCGACGTTGCCTCCGGGAACATAGGACAACACTTTGACAGCCACCGGATCGAGCATCGAGGTGGGAATGACATTATTTGCAAACGGCGTGCGCGTCAGCGTTCCGTTTGATGCGGTTACCGTCGAATACGGATTGTAGATTGTCTGCACCAACGGACTTCCGGAAGCGTTCCTGGCATAATACGTCTGCGAAAAATCGCCCTGCTTTTGTAGCGCGGTCGGCACGGATACGACGAATGGATCGGGAATCACTTGCCTTATGTCTTCGAATGTGTAACTGAAGAACACTTTGTTCTTCTTGATCGGTCCGCTTACATCGCCGCCAAGCGTGTTGAGATGCGACGAGGTGCGCCCCACACCGGTGAGGTTGTTGTTGAATGTGGCGGCGTCAAGATGGGTGTTTTGGAAGAACTCGAACGCCGATCCATGAAAATCGTTGCTCCCGTTCTTGGTGATGATATTGATCACTCCTCCCAGCGTCCAACCGTACTGCGCATCAAAATTGGTGGTTTGAACTTTGAACTCGCTCATTGCCTCCGCCGTGGGAACGTAGGAGACCGACGAAGCCTCAAACAGGCTCGTTACGCCGTCCACCAGCACCTCATTCGTGCTCGGGCGCCCGCCATTGATCGTTATACTTGACGAACCCGAAATATCGAACGGACGCAGCCTCGTCACCGATGCGTTCTCGACCACGCCCGGCGACGACCACGCAATGGCGAACGGATTGCGCCCTTGCAGCGGTGTATTCAGTACGGTTGTTGACGTGATCGCCAGGCTTCGATCGGCTGTTTCGGTTTCAAGGATGGCCGCGTTTGCCGTTACGGTAACGGTCTGGTTGACAGTTCCCACCGTCAAGGACAAATCGAGCGTGGCGTGTTCCGCGACCGTCAGGTTCACGCCCTCGTGGACGACTCGCTCGAATCCCGGCTTTTCCACCGACACCACGTAACTTCCGGGCGTCAGATAGGAAATCAGATAGCGGCCTTCAGCGCCCGATACGGTTTCTGCCGGCACGTTGCTGCCTACGGCGGTCGCGACCACTTTTGCCCCGGCGACAGGCGCCCCTGAGCTATCCGTCACCACACCTTCGAGAGTCGCCCTGAATTCCTGCCCGAGCAAACTGAACGTACAAGCCAGAAAAAGAATTCCTAAGATAATCCGCCGCATGCGTCCTCCTTTAAAAAGTCATTCATATTCAATGCCGTCAACCGGGCGCGTAGCTCCCGTTGTTCGTCCCGGTCGAAAGCTTCCAACGGCTCCGCCAATGACGCGCCACAAACACCAAATTCGGCCAGAGCACCCTTCAGCCCGCGCAGATAACTGGCGCCGGCGGGCCCAACCGTGTAAATCGCTTCCGCGACCTTGACAATGGATTCCTGTAATTGATGCGCTTCCGAACGCCGCCCTTCGACCAGCGCTTGATACAACCTCACGTACAGCCGTGGAAACAGATTGGCGCCCCCGCACACGCCTCCGTCAGCCCCGCGGTCGATGGCGGACATCATAATTTCTTCGTTTCCAACCAGCAGAGAAAACGCGGGATGATGCGCCTTCACCCGATTCACGGCCGCGAGGTAGTCCAGGTTTCCATTACTATTCTTCACCCCTACGACGTTAGGCGTCTCCGCGAGCCGGTGTACCGTCTCGATCGCGAACTCAAGCGTCGCGTTCTGCGGAATATTGTAGAGAAATACCGGCAGCTCCACGCGCTGAGAAAATTTGTTCGTGTAACGCACCAGGTCGTCTTGCGTGATGGGGTAATAAAAAGGTGGGCAAATGGCTACGGCGGCTGCTCCGGCCCGCGCCGCGTGCCGCGCCAACTTGACCGATTCTTCAAGCGCAGTGCCGGAGACATTCACGATGACCGGCACGCGTCCCGCCGCGGCGGCGCACCCTTCGTCGATGACGGCCCGCAGAGTTTCCGCGCTTAGGCTACAAAACTCGCCCGTCGTACCCAACAAAAATAATCCGTGAACGCCGCCCGTTACGACCCGTTCCACCAGCCGTTTGAGTGCTGCCGCATCCAGATCGCCGCTTTCTTTAAGCGGAGTCGCGACCGGTGGGATGACGCCACGTAGCGGGAGCTTCAGTCTTCGCTCGGAAGCAACGGTCTCTACCGGATCACTCATGTTTGCGACGGGGCCTGTCTGAAACTATATACAATTGTCGACATATTGTCCACATAAAACTTGCTTCGACCGCTATACTGTATTTCGTGAAACCTCATGGCTCGAGCGCCAGCCCGCGTGGCAATCGCTCCATTCGAGAGAAAGCCTATCTGCTCATCCAGCAGAAGATTGCTCTCGGCGAGTTGGCGCCCGGCAGCGCGGTCTCGGAAATACCGCTTGCTCAGGAGCTTGGAAGCAGCCGGACGCCTATACGTGAGGCACTCGGACAGCTCGTGGCCGAGGGCTTATTGGAACAGACGCCCAACCGCGGAACCATCGTCGTGCAGTTCGGCCGCCAGGACATTATCGACCTTTATGAACTGCGCGAGGCACTCGAAGTCTACGCCGTTGGAAAGGCCGCTCGTCAACCCAACCCTCAAGAGCTTCAGCGGCTGCAGAGCTTTGTCGCGGAGATTCTTGCCCTGAAGAAAGAGCTGGATAACAGCCAGCATACGCAGTTGAATGACAAACAAATGCGCCGCCATCTGGCCTGTGACCTGGGGTTCCACACGCTCTTGCTACGCATGGCCTCCAATGTGCGGATTCTGAAAACGGTAAACGATACGCGTTTGCTGGTGCGGATTTTTTCCCTTCGCCGACTCGGACACGATGCGGCGGCGCTGAGCAAAATTTATAGCTATCACCACGACATTCTCGAAGCGGTAACCCAACACGATCCCGTTCGGGCAAGCGATGTCATGTCGCGCCATATCCAGGAGAGCCAGCGCGAGAGGCTTGCCGAATACGACCAGCGCGAGCACGAAGCAACGCTGCGTGAGACGTTCCCGGTGTTCTTCGACGTGCCTGGTCCGGAATAGACCGATCGCATTCAGCTCAAATTCTTAGGAAGCCGGGGACGCGAGCCCTTTTCCTGCTTGGGAAATTGTTGCTCTGCGCCCGGGAGTATCGGTTTCGGCAGATTGGCCGACGCGTATTTCGCCAGGTTCAGCGTTCCAAGCGTATCGGGCAGCACCGGCGGGTGGATCGCCGGATCGGCGAAACGGAAAGCGGATGTCAAATCGCCGAAGGTGCGTCTCCTCCAATCGCTGATGTTTGGCTCATGCACGCCCGTAAGTTTCTCCAGAAGTTGAAGCACCGATGTGTGGTCGAACTGCTGGCTGCACACCCAGCCGCCCATGGTCCAAGGCGACACGATGATGCATGGCACCCGAAATCCACCGCCGATCGGAAAATCGCCAACGAACTCGTGCGGCGTGCCGGGTTCCGGAACCGGTGGCGGAACGTGATCAAAGAGGCCGTCATTCTCGTCGTAGTTCAGAATGAACGCCGTCTTCGCCCATACGTCGGGATTGGCCGCGATCGCATCGATCTTGCCTGCCACGAACGCCGCTCCGTCGGCCGGCATATGATCCGGATGCTCCGATTGAAAGCCGTTCGGATAGAGCCAGGAAACCGCCGGCAGCTTATCGTGCATCGCGGCGTACTCAAATTGGCCTTCGGAGATCGGTTGGATTCCCTTGGTGTACAGCGGAGAATTCTGGTCCGCTTCCTGGAAAACTTTGAACTGCGAGAGCATGCTGAAGCCGTGGCCGGTGGTTTCCTGATATACCTTCCAGGGAACGCCGGCTGCCTCCAGACGCTCGGCATAGGTTGTCCAGCTATATCCGCCCGCCGGGGCTTTATTGCTGATGATCGGTCCGCCGCCCTGCCCGTCCGGGTCGATCATGCCAGTCATCCAATACATCCTGTTGGGCCAAGTCGGGCCCATTACCGAGCAGTGATAGGCATCGCAAATCGTGAAGGCCTCGGCGAGAGCGAATTGGAACGGAATGTCCTCGCGCTTGTAATAACTCATGACGTAGGGCCCATGTTCCCCGTCCGCCTTGCGGTGGGCCTGCAACCACTGATCCATGCGGCCGCCATTCCACGCTTCGTGCTGAACCGCCCACGCGTGGCTGGTGGATGGAATTTTTTGAGCGCTCGTCGCGTACGTGTCCAGGTGGAACGGCAGCAGGTAGCCGTTTGGATTTCCGGCATCCGGTTGATGGAAGATAGATTGACCGTTCGGCAGTTTGTGGGACGTAATGTCGTCAAAGCCGCGCACCCCGGCCAATGTACCGAAGTAATGATCGAACGAGCGGTTTTCCTGCATCAGTAAAACGACATGTTCGATGTCTTTTAAAGAACCTCGCCGCCGCGGCGCAGCCGCCAAAGCTCGCTGCACATTCGGAGGCATGAGCAGAGAGGCGGTCGCGGCGGCAACCGCCCTCGCCGAGTCCTTAAGCAATCGACGGCGCGTCAGTCCGGCCGGTGGAAGATCAGGATCTAGAGTAGAGCGCACATGACCTCAGTCTGCAAAATTATTCAGCTTGACTCACCATCCTATCGGAAAAAGATGAACGTGGAATGAACGCGGCGCGGCGTTTATGCTGCGGCATTCGTAGGAAGAACAATCCGAAACGTGCTTCCTTCGCCGCAGGCGCCGGATACCGTGATTGCTCCTCCGTGGGCTTGAACCGCCCATTGGGCAATGGAAAGTCCCAAGCCGAATCCTCCTGCATCGCGCGAGCGGCCTTGGTCCACTCGATAGAAGCGATCGAAGATGCGCGCGCGGTGTTCCGCCGCGATTCCCGGTCCGGCATCGCGTACCGAAATGACAATAGAGTGCAAATGGTCTCTTTCGATTTGTACGGAAGTGGCCGAGCCGGCCGGCGAATACTTGATGGCGTTGTGCAGTATGTTGATCAAGGCTTGGCGTAAGAGTATTGGGTCTGCTTGAATGGTGGCCTCCGCATCTCCCGTTAACACCAAACGCTGTTGTTTTTCCTCGGCGAGCGGCTCAAGGATCGAGACAATCTCGCGTGCCAGATCAAACACGCCGATGGTTGAGAAGTTGAGGTGGATCGCACCCGAATCGCCGCGCGAAATCATCAGCAGTTCATCGACAAGGCGCGTGAGGCGATTCACCTCCTCGAGCATGCTTCCTATCAATTCGCGATACTCCTCACGTGTTCCATCCCGTTCGAGACCGACTTCTCCGATGCTACGAATTGCGGCCAACGGCGTACGAAGTTCGTGCGAGGCATCGGAAGTAAACTGACGCAATTGACGGAACGACTCATCGAGACGCGTCAGCGTGCGGTTAAAAACCTCAGCCAGGTGGTCGAGTTCGTCACCCGCGCCATGTACCGGAAGACGTTCGTGCAGGCGGCTCGAAGTGATTTCGCTGGCGCGGCTCGCCATATTCTGTACCGGTTCGAGGATGCGGCGGGACATACGGTAGCCGGCAACCGTAGCAACACCGGCCATGATGGGAAACACGATCCCGGCAGCCAGAAGAAATTGTTCGAAGGCGCGCCACACGGGCTCTTCGCTGAGCGCAAGACGGATGAGAAGAGGCCGCCCATCGAGCACGTGGCGGCGGCTTACGATCACCAGCCGCGTGCCGTCGGGCAGCGTACCGGAGCGCGGTGAGTACCCGCCGGCGCCTTCTTTAGCAAAAGGAGCAGCACCGAGACTGCGATTCGCCAGACGGTCATTCCGATAAAGCACCGCGCCACTGGGCGCAAGTATTTCAAGGTAGTAATCGAGGATGCGCTTTGATTCCGGATGGTTATGGTAATCGTCGCGAACTGTGATGGCGCCACCCGGCTCGGATAAAATGAGACCTTCAACGGTCTCGATGTCCTGCACGGCGAAGTGCTTTAATTGCGCGCTCATTTGTAGAAAGAGAGCGGCCGCTGTTCCGGCGGTAAACAAGAGCACGGCCGTTGTAAGTAGAAAAATGTACGAGAGCGCGAGACGGGTTCGCAGCCGAATTGGCCTTTTCCAGGCGAGGCTCACTCATTCGATCTAAGCACGAATCCCACGCCGCGCACCGTTTGGAGGAGCTTACGAGGCCAAGGATCGTCCATTTTACGGCGCAGGCGGGCGATGTGGACGTCGATCAAGTTATCGATCGGGGTGTGGCGCGCCAATTCTTTCCAGATCTCTCGCGCCAGCATCTCCCGCGAGACTACCTGATTGACGCGCTGCATCAAACACTCAAGTAACTCAAACTCGCGCGCCGTCAATTCGAGAGGCTTGCCATCGCGCGACACCGTATGCCGGACACGGTCCAATTCCAGATCTTCCACCTTTAGCGTCACGCTCAGTTCGGCGGAGGTCCTCCGGCCCAGGGCTCGAACGCGAGCCTGTAGTTCAGAGAAAGCGAATGGCTTGCCGAGATAATCGTCCGCGCCGGCGTCCAGCCCTTGCACGCGGTCCTCCGTTTCATCCTTTGAAGTGAGCAGCAGAATGGGGGTCCGGTGTCCGAGGCGGCGAAGACAACCGACGATTTCCAGACCGTCTCTGCCCGGAAGCATGATGTCAAAAATCAGCAGATCGAAGGATTGAGTCTGCGCCAGAAAAAACCCTTCTTCCCCAGTGGGCGCAACGCTGACGGCATGTTGCTCAGTCTCGAGGCCTTCTTTTACGGCGGCCGCGAGTTTGGGCTCGTCCTCGACGATCAGAATCCTCACAGGTCCACTGTAAAGCTTTTGCGCCTTAAATTGGCGTCAGAAATCAGTCAGAAACGGTTCACATGTGCATGCGGAACAAGACGAATTCGAGGAGCAAAACGGCTCCGCCGATGGCGCCGATCGCGAAGGAAATCAGCATGAGCTTTGTGACGAGGCGGCGATCCCGAACCTGACGATACACAATCGGAAGATTGCTCAGCATGCTGGCAATGGATGTCAATACGGTACAGATTGCCGCCTCACGGGGCGCAAGCCGGCCGTGAGAGGCGAGGGTGGCGGCGGCCGCGGTGGAACTGGCGCTACTTGCCAGGCCGCCTGCCACGCTCACCAAGAGAATTCCCGATGAACCCAATAAGCGCTGGCCCAAAGTGCCGGCGGTTTGAATACCGACAAACAGCAGCCCGAAACTTGCCACCTTCCGCAATTCAAGAGGGGAGTGAAGTTTCAGCGCTGGAGTGGAAGACGAGTCGCCACGTTGCCACCATACAAACGCCGCGGAAACGCCCGCCATGACGAGTATGGGACCCAGCGCGAGCAGGCCCGCCGCCCGGCTGAAAATCGAAAGGAGAAGCAGGTTCCTCACAAACATGGAGACGATGGTCAGCAGGTTGACGACGGCAAGGGCGTTTACGTTTTCATCCGAGCCGCGCAAAAGAGCGGCAAGTTCCGCCACCGCCGCCGTGCTGTTCACAAGACCGCCAAATAGCGCCGTGTAATAGAGGCCGCGCGCGCTGAATAGCCGCAGAAGGACGTAGTTCACGAAGCCGATGGTGGAGATGAGGATGACGGTGAACCAAACCTCTCGCGGATTGAAAAGCTGCCATGGATCCACAAAGCGGTTGGGCAGCGCTGGGTAGATCACGAACCCGATTAAGGCCAACAGCACCGCCCCGCGAACTTCCTCACCCTTCAGTCCCAGGGCGAAACGGGAGAGTTGCGGCTTGAGGGAAAGCATTAGCGTCATCAGAATTGCGGCGGCGGCCGGCGTGAAAACGTGTCCTTCGCCGGCAAGTACTCCTAGAGCGAAGGTGACCAGCAGCGCGGCGGCGGTAGTGGTCTCTGGCGGAGCGCTCGCAAGCAAATTACGAATTGTCACGACGGCGATCAGCGCAACCACGCCCGCGAAACCGGCGATCTCAAACTGCGGCGAGATTAGAGCCGCCAGCGCGCCGAGCAGACTGACGATCGGAAATGTTCGGCTGCCCAGCTCTTTATGAGCCCACTCGCGCTCCATCCCAACAAGCAGCCCGCAGCCAACCGCCACCAGGACACGGACCGCCACGTCGAATGGTGGGAATGAGGTGGACGTTGGCGGCATCTCTCGGTAGATTGTTCGACAACACTACGATAAAGTTTTTTCTTCTGACTTTGGTGTAAGAAAGAATTCAGACAGTCTTCAGTGGCCTGAGCGCCGGTTTTGCCGGACATTGAAGAATGATGCTTGCACCGGGCGCGGCCAAGAAGGTGATCATCCATTTGAACGAGGACACCAGTTCGGGACGCAATTTCCTGTACAAAGAGATTTTGGAATTTCTGTACGGCCGCGGCATCGCTGGCGCCACCTTGATCCGGCCCGAAGCGGGATTCGGCTCTCATCACCAGCTCCACACCGCTGGCGCCGGTAGCGTTGAGGGCGAGCACCTGCCGATCCGCATTGAGTTTCTGGAAAGTAACGAGATCGTCGATGGGATTTTGCCCTCTCTTTGCGAACTGGTGACGGACGGTTTGGTGGAGGCGCACGCCACCACCATTGTCAAATCGGCGCAGCAGGCGCAGCCGGTTTGAAGATGAGAGCGTTCCATAGGGGGCTGCTGGCGGTGATTGGAGGAGCAGCCATAACCACCGCGCTTGCGCAAGAGCCGCCGCCAACCAATCTCACGCTTGCCGAAGCTAAGGCGTTCGCGTTGCGGAATAATCCCCGCATTCGCTCGGCTGATTCCAACACTCAAGCCGCGGAATCGGTAGTGAAAGAAGTTCGCGCGGCGCGCTTTCCCACTGTTTCTGCGATTGAGACGGGGGTGGAGGCGCAACACAGCACGATTTTGGCGGCTGGTACATTGCAAACGTCGAGTCTTTACTCACGGCTCGCCTCAGGTATTTCCGTGAGCCAGCTTGTCACCGATTTTGGCCGGACAGCCCGTCTCACACAGAGCGCCGATCTGCGCCGTCAAGCGCAGCGCAGCCAAAGCCAGACCGTGCGCGAGCAGGTGCTCTTGCAGGTGGAGCAAGCCTATTTTCAGGCCTTGAGCGGAAATGCAGCGCGCACCGTGGCGCAGGCGGCAGTGACCAGCCGCCAAACGACGCTGCGGCAGATTCGCAGCCTGGCGGAAAATGCAATGCGGTCCACTCTGGATGTGCGTTTCGCGGAAGTGGCCCTTTCGCAGGCGCAATTGGATCTTTATCAGACGGAGAACCTGGCCGCTGAAGCGCAAGCGAACCTCTCAGCCGTGCTGGGACTCGACCACTCGATGGAGTTTACTCTGACTGACGAACCAACGCCGGCGGCCCTGGAAGCTAGGCCTGATTCCCGAATTCAAGACGCACTCCACAAACGGCCCGAGGTTTTGGCGCTGACCCGGATCCGCGACGCGGACCGCCGCTATGCGGAAGCCGAAGCACGCCTCAAATTGCCGACTGTGTCGTTGCTCGGGGCCGCTGGCGCGGTACCGCTTGGCGACCCGCGGCTGCCCGAGAACTACAGCGCGGCGGGCGTGAACATTACCATTCCGGTCTTCAATGGTGGACTCTTTTCGGCCCGCCGCGCCGAAGCCGAGCAGCGCGTACTCGCGGCCGATAGCGACTTGCGCGCTTTATCGATTCAGGTGTCACGCGAAGTGAGGGTCGCGTGGCTTGAAGCGAATACCGCGGCGCGCCGTTTGGATGTCACCGCACGCTTGGTGGTAGAAGCTAGGGAAGCCCTGCGTCTGGCCCAGACGCGTTATGACGCGGGCCTCGGCGGAATCGTCGAGTTGACGCAGGCGCAACTGAATCAGACCTCGGCCGAGATCCAGAACGCGACCGCCCGCTATGAATACCTGAGCCGGCGCGCGGCGCTCGATTATTCCTCGGGAGGACTGCAATGATTCGCCTTCGGGCATCGTGCGTACCCATCCTCGTATTGCTGACGGGAAGCTGCGCCAGGCATGAACAGCCCTCGAGCGCCTCAGGCGGGGCGGCATTGCCCGTGGCAGCCGTCCGCATCACCCGAAGCGACCTCGCGAGCGCCATCACGCTTACCGGAGAGTTCATTCCGTTTCAGGAAGTCGATGTCATGGCCAAAGTTGCAGGTTATATCCGTACCATCAACGTGGATATCGGCGACCACGTCCACCGCGGACAGATTCTCGCCACTCTCGAGGTTCCCGAGATGGACAGCGAGATAGCACACGCGCGCGCGTCTATCGATCAAGCCAATGCCGAAGAGGCGCAAGCGGAAGATGATGCGCATCGCGCCGAATCGGCGCATGAAATGCAGCACTTGTCGCTAGCTCGGATTCAAAACGTGGCATCACGCGAACCCGGGTTGGTCCCTCAGCAAGAGGTCGACGAGTTTCGCTCGAAGGATCTCGAAGCCGAAGCTCAGGTTTCAGCGGCCAAAAGTAGCGTGGCGGCCGCCCGCGAGCGCATACTCGTCATGCAGGCCGACGAGGCGCGTCTAAAGACGATGCGCGCCTACGAGACCATCACGGCGCCGTTCGATGGCGTCGTAACAAAGCGTTATGGCAACGCGGGAGCAATGATCCAAGCCGGGACCGCTTCGCAAAGCCAAGCCATGCCGGTAGTGCGCATTTCCGAAAACAATCTCCTCCGGCTCATCCTTCCGGTTCCGGAATCGTCGGTTTCCGAGGTCGCGGTCGGCCGCATGGTAAGCGTGCGCGTGCCGTCGCTTCACAGAACCTTTAGTGGACGCGTGTCGCGATTCGCCGACGAGCTGCAGCTTTCTACCAGGACGATGGACACCGAAGTGGATGTGCCGAATCCCTCGCTGACGCTGATCCCCGGCATGTATGCGGAAGTAGATCTGGATCTACAGCAACACAAAGCAGTCCTGACAGCTCCGCCGGATGCAATTGACGGAACCGGAACAAGCGCGCGAGTTTTCCAGATCGATCCGCAAGGAACGATTCACATTGCTCGGGTGCAATTGGGGCTCGAAACTGCGCGCGAAGTGGAGATTACGGAAGGCGTTCACGAAGGCGAAATGGTGGTAGCCGGGAGACGGGCAGGCCTAAAGGAAGGCGACCGCGTAAAGCCCGTGATCGCGGCTTTCCTGAACGCGGAACGAACGAACTGACATGTCGCGATTTGCGATTCGCACTCCCTACCTGATTGTTGTCTTGTCCCTGATGATCCTGCTGCTGGGCTCGGTCAGCGTCGTCCAGATGCCGGTGGATCTCTTTCCTTCAATGGATATTCCAGTAGTTGCGGTAGCCACATTTTATTCGGGCATGCCGCCGGAACAGATCGAAGGTAATATCACTTACCACCTGGAGCGCTTTTTCACGTTAGCCAGCGGTATTGACCATATGGAATCGCGCTCGCTCGCCGGAGTTAGTCTGATTAAGGTTTATTTTCAGCCCGGCACGAATCCCGATTCCGCCGTCACTACGATCGCAAGCTTGGCGATGGCGGAAATCAGCCATCTTCCGCCCGGCACCCTACCGCCGTTTGTACTCAAGATGGATGCCTCCAGCCTGCCGGTTTGTCTGGTGACGTTAAAGGGCGAAGGACTCTCCGAAACTCAATTGAAAGACATTGCGCAGAACGTGGTGCGCAATCAGTTGGCAAGCGTAAGGGGCGCGGCCGTTCCGCAACCGTTCGGCGGGCGCTGGCGGCAGATGATGCTGTACATCAATCCCGCGAAACTGGAAGCGCACGAAATGAGCCCGATGGATGTGGTTCGGTCGATTAACGACTCGAATCTGGTTCTGCCGGCCGGCGACGTTCAAATCGGACGCTTCGACTATGGCATTTATGCAAATAGCCAGGTTACGAACGTCCGCGATTTGAACAACGTCCCCATCAAGCTGGATGGGCAGTCTCCCGTTCGCATTTCCGATATCGGTGAAGTGAAAGACGCCTATAATCTGCAATACAACATCGTTCGGGTAGACGGGCAGCCTTCCGTGTATTTGCCGGTCCTGACACAGGGAGGAGGAGCTAATACAATTGACGTGGTCAATGGAGTTCGCAAGACTCTGACCAAACTGTTCGATGTTCCTCCCGGTCTGGTAAGCCGGGTCGTTTTCGACCAATCGCAGTTCGTGAAAACCGCCATTGAGACGCTGCTGCATGAGGCGGGCATCGGATTATTTCTCACGTGCCTCATGATTTTGATTTTCCTGGGCAGCGTGCGGGCGACAGTGGCAGTCTTCTTTTCGATACCGCTCTCCGCGCTTGCCACTCTCATGATTCTGAAACTGGGCGGCAGTTCCATCAACAGTATGGTGCTCGGCGGCTTAGCGCTGGCGTTTTCGCGCCTGATCGATAATTCGGTGGTTGTTCTCGAGAACATTCACCGGCATTTGGAGCGCGGTGAACCAGCCGGCGTTGCCGCCGAACAGGGCGGCCAGGAAGTGGCGCTGCCTGTGCTGGCCGCGACACTCACCACGATTGTTGTTTTTTTTCCAGTCACGCTGCTGTTTGGCGTGAGCAAATTTCTTTTCTCCGCGTTGGCGCTGGCTGTAGTGATTTCGTTGGCTGCCTCGTATGTTGTCGCGCTGACGGTTGTTCCGTTATTCTGCGCGCGCTTCCTGCGGCTTCATCATGCCGATGGGAATGCGAACGAGCGCCGCAGCCTCGGCGAGCGCTTCAATGGAGCGTTTTCCAGAGGTTTTGACAAATTGCTCGCCCAATATCGAGCCCTGGTCGTGCGAGTACTCAAAGCTCCGCGGCTTACGCTAGCGGTTTTCGCCGTTGTTTTCGCCGCGAGCCTGGCGGTGTTTCCGTTGCTTAAGCTCTCGTTTTTTCCCCGGACCGACGCCGGACAATTCGTCATGAGCATTAAGGCGCCTTCCGGAACAAAACTCTCGGAGACGGAAAAGGAGATTGCACGGGTGGAAGCCATTGTCCACCAAGTTGTCTCGCCTGACGATTTGCGGATGGTGGTATCGAATATCGGCGTCGATCCGGGATTCTCCGCCATCTACACCACTAATTCGGCGATGCACACAGCGTTTGTGCAGGTAGACCTCAAACCGGGCCACCGTATTGGGAGCTACGAATATATCGATCGCATGAAAACGCGGCTCGACCGCGAAATGCCGGAGTTGGCGACGTTCTTTTCTTCCGGCAGTTTAGTGGACGCCGTTCTCAACATGGGAATGCAGGCGCCTATCGATATTCAAATAGCCGGAACGGATCAGAAGGCCGGCTATGCGGTCGCGCTCGATATGCTGTCGCGGATTCGCCACATTCCGGACGTCGCAGACGTTTACATTCCGCAAGATATCGATAATCCGGCCTTGAAGTTGGACATTGATCGCGTGCGCGCGGGCGAATTGGGCCTTTCCGAGAAGGAGGTTGTCGGCAATGTCATTACGGCGCTTACTTCAAATCAGATGATTGCACCCAACATCTGGATCGATCCGCGTAACAACAATAATTATTTTCTCAATGTGCAATATCCGGAAGGACAGGTGCGGAGCCTCGCCGATTTGCGCGCAATACCCTTGCGCGGGCCAAAGCTCTTGCAGCCGACGAGGCTGGACATGGTCAGCCGTATTACGCGAATCGAAGCGCCAACCGAAGTAGATCATTATCAGATCCGGCGTACGCTCGATATTTATGTACGGCCCCACGGCGAAGATCTCGGCCGCATCGCGGATGCCATTTCGGACATCATCAGCGGAACAAAAATGCCCCAAGGTATTGAAGCGACAGTGCGCGGATCGGTTCAGGCGATTCGCTCGTCACTACGCAGCTTCGCTTTGGGCCTATCGCTTTCGGTGGTGCTGTTGCTCCTTGTCCTGGTTGCGCAATTTCGTTCGTTTCTTGACCCATTCCTGATTCTGCTCGCATTTCCGCCGGGGATCACAGGCGCGCTCTTCGCGCTTTGGCTGACCGGTACGCCGCTGAGCGTCATGTCGCTGATGGGTTTGGTCATGCTGGCCGGCATCACCATGTCGAATAGCATTTTGATCGTGGAGTTTGCGCACCATCTGGTCAAGGAGGGGCACGGGATTGCAGAGAGCGTGATCAGTTCATGCGCCGTCCGGCTACGCCCGATATTGATGACCACGCTAGCGACCATCATCGGATTATTGCCGATGGCGCTAAAGATGGGCGAGGGCAGCGAGTCGTACGCGCCGCTGGCACTGGCCTTGGTAGGAGGACTCGGATTGTCGGTGCTGGTGACGGTATTTATCGTACCGGCGGGATTCTTTTTGGCCTATCGGAAGAATTGACGAGTGGCGTCAGTACATGCTCTGGCCATAAACCACTTCCCTGGCATAGCGTTCTTCGGCGGCCGGATCTTCCGCGAAGTGTTGCTTCAAAATCCAGATCCCGTCTTTGTTGGCCAGCAAAATGACCGAGCCGCCAGCTATTTTCTCAATTGCCGTCACTCCTTCAAATTGCTTTGTCACTTTGGGCTGAGTAGGGTCCGAAAAATCCATGAGGCTAACGGTCTGAGGGACCGGCAGCTTGGCGGGGGAGACGCCTCCCGCCAGGGCGGCTGTACCTGCCACGGCCAACAGTTCGCCGGATGCTGCGCCTAAAGCAACTTCCGACAGAACGCGCGGATGTGCAGTGTTCGTGATATCGATTAAGGTTACAGGCATTCCCGCTTCCCGTTCCGCATATACGTACGAGCGGTCGTAATGGCGGGTCGCGATGAAACGCGTAATGGGACCGGCGGTTACTGGAAGATGGGCTTCGACCACGATCTGGTCCTGCGGGCTGGTTTTCTGGTGTTTGACCTTGGCATCCAGTGCAACGGCGCTGATAGCGCCAGCAACTAAGAATGTTGCTAATCGGTAGTTTGACTTTCGCATGGGCGGCTGGAATTTCTACAGTCCGATTCTCTGGCGAATCCAGCCGTGATACCACTGAAGAATCCCTTAAGTCTTTCTGACGACACCCGACAGGTTCGCTTCAGGCGAAGGGACCGCGTGCACGCGCACGGGAAGAGCCCGGAGACTGGCGCCCCTATATTAGGAGGGCAGGAGGAACTGGCGACGGCGCAATCGGAACACTGCTAGTCCTAAGCCGATAAATGCCTAAGCTGATGCCATTCGTTCCAGGGAGCGCCTTGAGAACAACGCTGAAGTACACTGCTGTACCAAGCTTGTTGTTAAAGGGCGACGGCGGGTTGGCCACTCCGCGCCAATTGTTGAAATCCGTATCATAATGTTAAGTCCGCTGAAGTGATGTTACTTATCGTGTTGTAAGCGGTGGGGCTGGTATTAATATTCCCGATGTTTCCGCCCCCACTGCATACGGCGGTCTGGGCATTGGTTGTATAGCCCGGATAGCTCGTCCCGGGAACCGGAATCGGTCAAAGTGAAACGTAGACCGACGAAATAGAGTTGACGCCGCGATTCGCTTCCGCCAACGCCTTGGGCTTATTTTCCTGCGGCGGCAGGATCGAACAAGCGCAAATCAGGGCCAAGGCCACACCCATCATCTTTCGTGAGATACCATGGGCGGAAATATATGCCGTACCTTCTGAAATCCGAGCCTGACGCTTACTCGTTTGCCGATCTGCAGCGCGACGGCGAAACCCTTTGGGACGGCGTCTCGAATCCCGTCGCTGTCCGGAATCTGCAAGCCATGAAACCGGGCGAGAAGCTGGTGATTTATCACACCGGCAGCGAGCGAACGGCCGTGGGGACCGCCATCGTCACGAGCGTGGATGGAACGAATCCGAAAACGCCGCTGGTGCGCATCAAAGCAGGCAAACCGCTCGCCGCTCCGCGCACCTTGGCGGACATCAAAGCGCACAAACTTTTCGCGGATTCGCCCCTGGTCCGGCAAGGCCGCCTATCGGTCGTGCCTCTTACCGCCCAGCAATACGATTGGCTGACGAACGGCTAGTCTAGCCGTGCGCCGTGCGGGGAGATCGCTTCTCCGGCGCGCGTGTTACCGGTTTGCGCGGCAATTCGCCCAGGCTCTTTTGTAGAGCCTGCATCAGATCGATCACCGGCGCCTTCCTCTTTGGAGGTTCGGCCCCAACCGTCTGGCCTTCGCGCTTGGCTTCGATCATCTGGTGCAGCCGCCCTTGATATTCGTCGTGATATTTCGAAGGATCGAATTCCGCCGCCAGCCCTTGTACTAATTGCTCGGCCAAGGCCACTTCCTGCGGCTTCACCGTCACGCTATCGTCGCGCCGGAATTCCGGAACTTCGCGTACTTCTTCGGGATAGAACATCGTATGCAGCAATAGGCCGTCGGCGTGCGGCCGCACCACCACCGTATATTCGCGCTGGTGCATGGCGATTTTCGCAATGGCGCTGAACCCCGACTTCCGCATGGTTTCGAACAGCAAATGATAAGCCTTCTTGCCCGCTTCCTCGGGCACCATGAAATAGGAGGCGTCGAAGTAAATGGGATCGATCCCCTCAGCCTTTACGAACTCCAGAATTTCCATGGAATCGCTCGAGGCCGGCGCGACATTCTTGATGTCTTCATCCCCGACGATCACGTAGCGGTCTTTCTCGACCTCGTAGCCCTTTACCAGCTCGCTGCGCTCTACTAGTCGCTCGCATTGCGGGCAGAACGTCTGCTGCTTGATCCGGCCGCCGCAGACCTGATGAATCTGGTTAAAGCTGACCCGCTCGGTGCGCGCCGCCGCGAACAGGCGCACCGGAATCGTGATGAGACCAAACGAGATGTAGCCTTTCCAAATGGTTGACGCCATCGAGCCCCTTCCCTACTAAAACAATATCTTGCCACTATGTAGTTTGGCAAATCGGTACTAGTGGCATGTCGCAGAGACAACGTTACTGCGGATGCGGCGGGTCGGATCGAAATATTTCCACTAGATCTGCCCGAGTTGCCCCATGATGCGGTCGACTCGGGCTAACAAGCCCAACGGCTATCTTCTCGGCTCATACCGCATCGCCACCGCCCCCGAGCCGAACTCCAGCCGGCTCACGAGCCTCAAGTCGACATGCTTCGACAGCCCCGCGAACAAGGTCGGCCCGTGGCCCGCTAGCCTGGGGTGCACCACGAACTCGTACTCATCGATCAATCCCAGCTCCGCCAACGCCAGTGGGAGCTTCACGCCTCCCACGAACAGTCCCTTACCCGACTCCCGCTTAAGCTGCTGAACGGCCGTCCCTAGATCCCCGCGCACGAGCTCCGCGTTCCAATCGACCCGATCCAAGGTGCTCGACACGACGTACTTCTTTGCCGCGTCGATCGTCCGGGCGAAGGGTTCCATCCAATCAGGCCTCGCTCCCGTCTGCACCGACGGCCGCCACGCTGCCTCCATCATTTCGTAAATCACCCGGCCAAAGAGGAGCGCATCGGCCTGGTCGAGGTTTTCGACCGCGTGACGATGCAAGTCTTCGTCCGGTGGTATTGCACGATGATCGCAGCACCCATCCAATGTGACGTTGATGGAATACCGAAGGGGTCGCATTACGCAAGAATACTGCCGACGGCGTAAACCAGCAAAGTTAGCCCGCTTCTGGGCTAGGAGCCATTCACGTAACGCATGACGATGACAATTTGAGAGCTGCTAGTGGCATTCGGCACGGACAACGTTACTGGGGATGCGGCGGGTCGGATCGGAATATTTCCACCGGATCGGCTTAGCGTGTGGCGGGCGGCGGTCTTGCCGAGCACTTTGTCGGATTGCGTATCCAGCGCGGCATACAGCGACAACGTGCCGTGACGGTAGTATTTCAAGCCCGTGACGCTCGGCGGAGACGCCTTCAGCCAGCATCGAAATCAGTTTGGCGACTGATATTGACGCACCTCAGCTAGTAATGTTTACTCTGCGACATGGTACTAGAACGCCATCGAGCAACACTAGAAACGGGAGGATCCATGAAAGCATATCCGTCCGCAGTGGAGCTTTGGCCGGCTCTGCCTTGGGACGAATGGAAAGAAACGGCCGCCACCCTGCACATGTGGATGCAGATTGTGGGCAAGACGCGCCTGGCCTTGACACCGCGGGAAAATCACTGGTGGAACGTGCCCTTATACGTCACTCCCCGCGGCTTATCAACCTCGACCATTCCCTACCATGACGATCTGTTCGACGTTGAATTCGACTTCATCGACCATCATTTGCGCGTTCGGATGACTTCCGGCGAGAGCAGAGCAATGGCCCTTCGGCCGCAATCCGTGGCAGCGTTCTACAACGAATATTTGGACCTGCTTCAATCCTTCGATATCGCCCCGAAGCTCTATCCGAAGCCAGTCGAGGTGAGCGACCCGATTCCGTTTCCGGAAGACCGTCAGCACGCGTCTTATGACAAGGATGCCGTTTATCGCTTTTGGCGCATACTCCAGCGCTCCGACACGCTGTTCAAGGCCTTTCGCGCCCGTTTTTTGGGAAAATCCAGCCCGGTGCATTTCTTTTGGGGTAGCTTCGATTTGGCGGTCACGCGATTTTCCGGGAAGCCCGCCCCGCCTCGCCCTGGAGCCGACGCCATTACCCGCGAAGCCTATTCACACGAGGTGATTAGCGCCGGATTCTGGCCGGGCAATGGTGGATTCGGAACGCCCGCCTTCTATTGTTATGCCGCACCGCAACCTGCTGGTCTCGAGAAGCAACAGATCCGCCCCACCCAGTCCTTCTATAGCAATGAGCTCAAGGAATTCATATTGAAGTACGACGACGTCCGTCAAGCAAATTCGCCAGATGAGGCCGTCCTCGATTTCCTCCAAAGCTCTTACCAGGCGGCGGCTGAATTGGCAGGCTGGGATCGCGCCGCTCTCGAGCGCGCGACCGGCGAAGGTCAGGTCTAACGCCGGTCTTCGATGGCGAGTCCCATAAAGCCCCCCTGTGATGAGGCCGTTCTTCGCACTCTACCTTGCACGAACAGGACGGACAAAGCCGGTGTCTGGATTCTTGCTGTTGCGATTCTCGGCTCCAGTATGGCCTTCATTGATGGAACCGTCGTCACGGTGGCCCTGCCCGCGCTCCAATCCTCGCTGCACGCCTCCGCAGCCAATATTCAATGGGTCGTAGAATCTTACGCGCTTCTGCTCTCCGCTCTCGTCCTGGTCGGAGGCGGGTTGGGAGATCTATATGGGCGCCGCCTGGCGTTCACCTGTGGCGTCGCCATCTTCGCGGCTGCCTCGGCTTGGTGCGGTTTCGCTCCCAACATCGAACAGCTCATCGTTGCCAGAGCAGTCCAAGGTGTGGGCGGCGCCCTGTTGATACCAGGAAGCTTGGCGTTAATCAGCGCCTCCTTCCCGGAAGCCGAGCGTGGCCGCGCAATCGGCACTTGGTCTGGTTTCACCGCCATGACAACCGCCATTGGGCCTGTGCTAGGCGGCTGGTTGGTGCAGCACTTTTCGTGGCGATCGGTTTTCTTCATCAACCTGCCGCCTGCCGCCGTCGTCCTCGCCCTTAGCGCTTGGCGAGTACCAGAAAGCCGGAACGATCTCCGCATTGGCGCCCTCGACTGGCCGGGCGCGCTGCTTGCTTTCTTTGCGCTCTCTGGCATCGTTTTTGCCTTGCTCGAAGCCTCGAGCGGCCTCCCCTTCGTCCTGTATGCGGCCGGCGCGGGTCTTTGCTGCCTGTTGGCGTTCCTCTACGTGGAAGTTCGTTCGGCCGCGCCGATGCTGCCGCTATCTCTCTTTCGTTCGCGAGATTTCGCCGGAGCCAATCTTCTGACGTTTTTTCTCTACAGTGCTCTCGGAGGCATGTTGTTCTTTTTGCCTCTCAATCTCATGCAAGTGCAGAAGTTTACCCCAACCGAAGCGGGTGCGTCGCTGCTTCCGCTTATCCTCCTGATGGTTTTGCTCTCGCGCTGGTCGGGAGGCCTCGTGGCGCGATACGGCGCCAGGCGGCCTTTGATCGTTGGCCCAATGATTGCCGCCGCGGGCTTCGCCTTGCTCGCGAATCCGTCGATATCCGCGCACTATTGGGCCGCCTTTTTCCCGGGCGTGCTTGTTCTAGGCTTGGGCATGTCAGTCAGCGTCGCGCCGCTCACCACTGTTGTGATGACCGCTCTTGCTCAAAATCGCGCCGGCGTGGCCTCGGGCGTGAACAATGCCATTTCCCGTGTATCCGGCCTGCTGGCAATTGCTGTTTTCAGTCTGATTGTCACCTATACCTTCAACCGCACTCTCGATCGAAGGATGAATGCCCTTGGCTTGCCGGCAGCAACGCGGCAACAGATTGACTCCCAGAGATCGCGGCTCGCCGCCATCGAGATTAAAAATCCGGACGGCCAAAAGGCAATCGCGATCTCGTTCGTTGCCGGCTATTGCGTCATTGCCTGGATTTCCGCCGGACTCGCTCTCGCCAGCTCGGCAGCCGCCGCCTTCTTCATACGCGCCCACGGCCAAGAGCGAGTAGTTTAATCTGGTGTCTTGAACACGAATCGCTGTGGCGCCTGTAGAGAATCAAGGATTTCCTGCCAGCGAGCACATTGTTGGTAGCCAAGCTACCGGGCGATCGCATGGATTCTTTTCAAGACACCGTCTTCAAGCTGAAGCATTACTGGGCCGATCGAGGCGCGATCATCCAGGAACCGTACGATCTCGAAGTCGGCGCGGGCACCATGGCGCCCGAGACCTTTCTGCGCGTACTAGGTCCCAAACCATATAAAGTCGCCTATGTCCAACCCAGCCGCCGCCCCGCCGATGGCCGTTATGGCGAGAATCCGAACCGCCTCTATAAGCACCAGCAGCTACAAGTCATTCTGAAGCCGACTCCAGCCGATGTCCTCGATCAATATCTCGGCAGTCTGGCAGCCATCGGCATCGACCTGCGCAAGCACGATATCAAGTTTGAAGAAGACAATTGGGAATCGCCCACTTTGGGCGCCTGGGGCATCGGCTGGCAGGTCATGCTCGATGGGCTCGAGATCACCCAGTTCACCTACTTCCAGCAATGCGGCGGCATCGATTTGGATCTGGTTCCGGCCGAAATCACCTACGGCCTCGAACGCATCGTAGCCTTCCTGCAGAACGTAGAGAGCGTCTACGACATCGAGTGGGCGCCTGGCGTGAAGTACGCCGACGTGCGACTTGCCGACGAGCAGCAATTTTCGAAGTACAACTTTGAAATCGCCAACGTCGACCGGCTCTGGCTCTTATTTAATGAGCATGAGAAAGAATGCACGGATCTGCTCAAACTTCCGGGTGCTCCCGTCCTCGCCGCCTACGATCAGGTGCTCAAATGTTCCCACTTGTTCAACATGCTCGACGCGCGTGGAGCCATCAGCGTGACGGAACGCGTCGGCATGATCGGCCGCGTGCGCAAGCTGGCGGTGGGTGTGGCCGAAGCCTGGGTGAAACAGCAAAATCTGGAAGAGGCGGTCGCCTAGATGGCCGATTTTCTCCTCGAAATCGGTGTGGAAGAGATTCCGGACTGGATGATCGAACCCGCGCTCGCTGATTTGCGCGCGCGCTTTGAAGCGGCCTTCCAGGTTTTCGGCGGCTCGGCATTAATCACCGAAGGAACTCCTCGCCGTCTCTTTCTGCTGGCCCAAAACATCGCCATCGAAGCACCGGACGTCGAATCCGTCGTCCAGGGACCATATCTATCTGCCGGAGAAAAGGCTTCCGAGGGCTTCGCGCGTAAGCAGGGCATGACCATCGAGCAACTGGCGAAAATCCAGGACGCTAAGGGCGAACGCTATCTGTTCCATCGCCTGGTCAAAGGCCAATCGGCCGCCGAAGTCTTGGCCGCGAAATTGCCCGAGGTGATCGCGGGCCTTAGCTGGCCCAAGGCGATGTACTGGACCGGCAAAGGTGGCGTGCGCTTCATCCGGCCGATCCGCTGGATCGTGGCGTTACTCGATGACCACGTCGTGCCCTTCGAGCTGGCGGGTGTCCGCTCGAGCAACACCACGCACGGCCATCGCGTCCTCGGCTCGAAAGATCCCCTCCCGGTGACCATCGCCAACTATCAGGACGTCTTGCGTGAGAACTTTGTCATTCTTCGCGCCGAAGATCGTAAAGCGCGTATCGCAGCGGGCCTTTCGTCCGACGTGCGCAAAGACGACGAACTGCTCGGCACGCTGGTTTACCTCACGGAATATCCAACGGCCATCCGGGGAAGCTTCGACCCGGCCTATTTGGAGCTGCGGAAAGAAATCCTCTCCACCGTCATGCGCCATCATCAGCGCTATTTCTCGGTCGTAAACGAAGATGGCTCGCTAGCGCCGCACTTCGTCGCCGTCACCAACACCAACGGCGATCCCGACGGCCTCATTCGTCAGGGCAACGAGCGTGTTCTGCGCGCCCGCTTCAACGATGCCCGTTTCTTTTGGCAAGTCGATCAGCAGAAAACTTTGTTCGCTCGAGTCCGGGATCTGGACAAAGTCACCTTCCACGCCAAGCTCGGCAGCTACGGAGACAAGACGCTTCGGCTCACGTTTCTGGCGGAAACCCGCGCGTCGCAAACCGGTGCAAACGCGCAGATCGTAAGGCGAGCGGCCGAACTCTGCAAAGCCGATCTCACGACCGACATGGTCAAGGAGTTCCCGGAACTGCAAGGCGTAGTCGGCGGCCTCTACGCGAAAACGCAAGGCGAAAGCGAGGCAGTCGCCGCCGCGATTTACGATCACTACAAGCCAACCAGCATGGAGGACTCCATTCCGCGCACCTTGGAAGGTCAGGTGCTCTCGATCGCCGACAAGCTCGACACGTTGCACGAGTGTTTCAAGGTTGGCCTGATTCCAACCGGCTCCAAAGATCCATTTGCACTGCGGCGCGCCGCCCAGGGCGTCGTAAAGATTCTTTTTGAAGCGAAGTTACCAATCCCAATCGGTGAACTAGCCAGCGGGTTGCTCGGCGAATTTATGACCGACAGAGTCACCTTCTATCTTCGCGAGATCAAGGGATTTGCATACGACGAGATTAAGGCCGTAACGGGCACGACCCGTGGCGTCCCGGCCGACATCGAGGAAAGACTACTGGCAATTCAGTCCGTACGCGCGACCGCCGACTTTGAACCACTCGCAGCTAGCTTTAAGAGGATCAGAAATATCATTGCGCAAGCAGACTTTAGAGAGATAACGAAACTCAATCTTCAATTGTTAACCCCTGGACCTGAACAAGAGCTTTACCAAGCGTTCCTACGCGTTAGCGAAGCAACCAAAACTAACTCCACTTACCGCGAGAAACTGGTATCTATGGCGTCGCTCAGACCTCACGTGGATCTCTTCTTCGATAAAATTCTAGTGAACGATCCAGACCCGGCGATCCGGCGGAACCGCTTGCTTTTACTGCTTCAGTTGTGGACCGAGTTCTCAACCATCGCCGACTTTTCCGAAATCGTCACGCAAGGCGCGAGCGCCTGAAAGTTCGTAGTCAGGAGACAAAATTCAAAATGAAGAAATACGTTTACTCGTTTGGCGGAGGCACGGCCGACGGCGACGGCAAGATGAAAGATGTCCTCGGCGGCAAAGGCTCAGGCCTCGCCGAAATGAGCAAGGCTGGCGTGCCCGTCCCCCCGGGCTTCACCATCTCGACCGAGGTGTGCAACCTCTTCTTCGAAAACGGCAACAAAGTACCCAAAGAAGTCGACGACCAGATCCGTGAGTGTCTCGACAAACTCGAGAAGCAAATGGGAAAAAAGTTGGGTGGCGTCGATGACCCGCTCCTCGTGAGCGTCCGCTCAGGAGCAAAGTTCTCCATGCCGGGCATGATGAACACCATCCTCAATCTCGGCCTAAATGATAAGACTACGGAAGGTCTGGCCAAAAAGACCGGCAATCCGCGCTTCGCCTACGATTGCTACCGCCGCTTTATTCAGATGTTCGGTGAAGTGGCCCTGCATGTGGACATGGCGAAGTTCGATCATATTTTTGATTCGCGCAAAGCCAAAATCAAGGCGAAGCTCGATACAGATCTGACCGCAGAAGATCTGAAAATCATCATTGGGGACTACAAGAAACTTGTCAAGAAAGAAACGGGCAAAGACTTCCCGCAGGATGCGCTCCAACAGTTAATCCTCTCGCGTGACGCCGTCTTCAATTCCTGGAACACGCCCAAAGCCATCTACTATCGCCGCATGGAGAAGATTCCGGATTCCATCGGCACGGCGGCCAATGTGCAAGCCATGGTCTTCGGCAACATGGGCGATAAATCCGGCACAGGCGTCGGCTTTACACGCAACCCCTCTACCGGGGAGAAACTTTTTTACGGCGAGTTTCTCGTGAACGCGCAGGGCGAAGATGTAGTCGCGGGCATCCGCACTCCTCAGCCCATCGCCGAGCTCGAGCAGGTAATGCCGGAAGCCTACCATCAGCTCCGCGAGATCACCGCCAGTCTCGAAAAGCAC
>DASYAX010000002.1:0-4952 GCA_036501045.1 Bryobacteraceae bacterium | reverse complement strand
TTTGCGGCGTCCCTGCAGAAAGTAATACGTGCGGTCGGCATTCGGCTCGCCAGGATCGGGATCATGCGGATACCAGATGTCGCCGCCAAAGTAAGTGAAGCGCGGCGGCATAATGCCCACCAGCGTGCGCGCTTCATTATTAAACAGAAATGTTTTGCCGAGTACCTGCGGGTCGCGGTCGCAGTACTTCAGCCACATCTTGTAACTCATAGCGAAAACCGGAGCAGCACCGCTCTTGCCATCCGCCGGCAGCAGTCCACGCCCGCGCATGGGTGCAATGCCCAGAAACTGGAAGGTATTTGCGGTGACCTGAACGCCTTGCAGCCGTTCCGTGCCCTCACGCGTTGTATAGAGGACGTCAAGATTGTTGATCCCGACCATATCCTCCAGCGTGTGCGTCTGGCGCCGAAGTTCCATAAATTCCGGCGTCGTGTACGCCCCGCGCCCGCCCGGTTGGCTCCGCTTCAAATCATGGACTTGCACCGAGACGATGCGGTCGGCCTGCCGATAAGGAAAAGGTTCTAAAAGGACGTTCTCGACCACGCTGAAGATGGCCGTGGCGGACCCGATCCCGAGACCCAAAGCAACGACCGCCATCGCCACAAAGCCCGGCTGCTTCCGGAATCCGCGCAGGCAATACCGGATATCCTGTCTGACGCTCGTCATGCTCGGTTTCGACGAGATTGGCGCGCTAAAAGTTCCCTTACCTACCCGCGCCGCCCAGCCAAAAACCGCTTCCGCTCATCCCCGGAAGGCACTTCCGCCGCCAAAGTGTCATAAAGCTCCCGCCAATTGCGCGCATTCTTCGCCGCGCGCCGGACCAGAACACGCGCCACCGGACCCACATACCCCGCCAACTCCCGTGTCACCCGGTCCAAACCCTCCGGCTCAAAAAGAACCGCGTCCGCCGCCACGCTCTTCGAGCCTGAAGAAGGAGTCGCCACCTCAGTGGCTTTAAATTCGACGCGCGCTTGCGCCGCGCGCGCCGGAACGTAGCCCGCGGAAACCTGCCAACGGCTGCGGATCGTCCCCAACATCTCCGAAAATTCCAACGCGCTCTGAAAACGATCGGCTGGATTCTTCTCCAATGCCTTGAGCGTCGCAAGCGACAGCGCGGGCGGCAGTTGCTCATTGAAAACCGTCGGCGGACGCGGAATCTGCGTCAAATGCGCATTCATCACGCCCCACGAACTCTCACCGTCAATCGGTTTCACTCCCGTGATCATTTCGTAAAGCAAAATGCCCACCGAGTACAAGTCCGATCGGCCGTCAATCTCCCCGCCCCGCACCTGTTCCGGTGACATATAGTGAACCGAGCCGACCGCCGCGCCCGTGCGCGTCAGATGCTGATCGCTGAGCGACCGCGCGATGCCGAAGTCCATCAGCTTCGCCATGCCGCCGCTGGTGAACATGATGTTTGCCGGTTTAATATCGCGGTGAACTACGCCCTGCGCATGCGCGTAAGCCAGCGCGTTCAGAACCTGAATCGCAATATCGGTGCCCGCCGCGGTTGTCAGTACGCCTTGGCGCAGTTGCGAGTGCAAGGTCGCGCCATCCACATACTCCATCACCATCAGCAACTGATTGTCGATCCGCAGCGCGTTCAACAGCGCGGCAATGTTCGGATGGCTCAACCGCGCTTGCACCTTGATTTCGCGCATAAAACGGTCGGCCAGCTCCGGACTTTCGATCAAATCCGGCAGAATCACTTTCATCGCTTCGATGCGGTCGGAAATCAGGTGTTGGACCTTATACACCGTCCCCATTCCGCCCGCTCCGATGATGCCGATTACTCGATAATCGCCTACCGTTTGCCCGATTGAGAGCGCCACTTGCCTCCCCAGAATATCAACCATGGCAAAATGGTGAACCATGTTCCTGCTGCTGCTGTCCTTCACCATTCCGCAAATCATGAGCGCGCCGTTCGCCACCGCTCCTCTGGCCGCGCCGAAAGGCGCGCAGATTGCATGGCTTGAGAACGAACAGGGCCGCCGCAATGTCTGGGTCGCGGGCGCGCCCTTGTGGCAAGGCCGCAAACTCACCTCCTTTGATAAAGACGATGGCCAGGAAATCGCCGAGCTCGCCTGGGCGCCCGATGGCAGCTATCTCTTATTCGCCCGCGGCGGCGATTTCGAAAATGGCGGCGACAATCCAAATCCCGACCTGAGCCTTACGAGGCCCGAGCAAGACATTTGGTACGTCGCCCTGAACGGCGCGCCCGCCAAAAAGCTTACCGAAGGACACGCACCCTGCATCTCCCCTGACGGCGAAACCATCGCCTTCCTACGCGGCGGCCAAATTTTCACCATGAAGCCCACCGGCGCCAACGTCAAAAGCGCGCTCGTGCAAAAAGGCAGCGTCAGCGATTTACAATGGGCGCCCGATGGCTCCGCATTGGCATTTGTGAGTGACCGCGGCAATCACAGCTTCATCGGCCTGTACCGGCCGGCGGAAAAAACCTTGACCTATCTCGATGCCAGCGTCGATCGCGATACCAATCCGTCCTGGTCGCCCGATGGCACACGCATCGCCTATATCCGCATCCCCGCCTCCGCCCCGCATTTCGGCCCTGGCCCGCACAGGGAAGGCGAGCCGTGGTCCATCCGCCTCGCCGATGCGAAAACCGGCGTTGCGCGCCAGGTCTTCAAAGCCGCCAACGGTCCGGGCAGTGTATTTCACGGCATTGATGAAGATCGCCAGCTTTTCTGGACCGCCGCCGGCAATCTCATCGTTCCTTGGGAGCGCACCGGCTGGTGTCATCTTTATAGCCTGCCGCTCTCCGGCGGCGCCCCAGTCGAGTTGACGCCCGGCGAAGGCGAAGTCGAGCACGCCGCCCTCTCGCACGACGGCAAGACCCTATATTTCGCGGGCAACTTCAGCGATATCGACCGGCGCCACCTTTGGAGCGTCGACACGCAAACCGCCGCCGCGCCGAAACAACTCATCCCAAAACAACCAATCAAAGACGAAGACATCGAATACCGCCCGACGCCCGCGGCCGATGGCTCTGCGCTGGCATTTCTCGCAACGAGCTACAACCAGCGCGCGCACGCCATGGTGCAACTGCCCGACGGAAAAACCAAATTCCTGACGCCCGAAGTCGTCTTGCCTTCGCTCGTCAAGCCGCAACCCGTCATGATCACCGCTGCCGATGGCATGCAAATCCACGGCCAGCTCTTTCTGCCGTCCGAAGGAACTGCCGCCATGCGTCATCCTGCCCTCGTCTTCTTCCATGGAGGTTCGCGCCGCCAGATGCTGCTCGGCTTCCACTACATGTATTACTACTCGAACGCCTACTCGCTCAACCAATACTTCGCCAATCACGGCTACGTCGTGCTTTCGGTGAATTACCGCAGCGGCATCGGTTACGGCCTCAACTTCCGTGAAGCGCTCGCCTACGGCGCTACCGGCGGCAGCGAATATAACGACGTCATCGGCGCCGGCTTATATCTCAAGACGCGCGCCGATGTCGATCCGAATCGCATCGGCGTCTGGGGCGGCTCCTACGGCGGCTATCTCACCGCCATGGCGCTCTCCCGCGCCTCCGATCTTTTCAAAGCCGGCGTCGATTTTCATGGCGTACACGATTGGAGCGCCTTCCGCAACGGTTCCTCCGCCGCCAAGCCCGAGGAGCTGAAACTGGCCTTCGAATCCTCGCCCATGTCTTCGGTCGATACCTGGCGCTCGCCTGTCCTGCTCATTCACGGCGATGACGACCGCAACGTATCGTTCTCACAAACCATCATGCTGGTCGAAGCCCTGCGCCTCCGCCACGTCGACTTCGAAGAGTTGATCATCCCCAATGAAATCCACGATTTTTTGGAAAACCGCCACTGGATCCAGGCTTACCAGGCCAGCGCCGATTTCTTCGCCCGCAAACTACACTAACTTCTGCCTCAGGAAGAGCTGTGGCCGCCACATCGCAGCACTCCAAGATATTCGTGCCAGGGGCCCACGGCATCCCTGTATTGGTGCGCCATGATTCTTGAGATTTGGTGCAGATGCGTTAAGTCGTGAACGGCCCAGGTCGCGAGCAGCTCCGACAAAGTAACGACTCCAAGAGCAGGATGACGGCCATGGCGTTCGAGGTCCTCTTGCCGCAGATCTAACGCCCGCAGTTCGCTCAAGTTTTCCAACCGCAAACGAGCAAATTCATCCAACGATTGGTCGAGAGGCTTAGCGCGGCTCTCTCGTATGTCGCCCCAACGATCAAACGGCGGAAACGTCTGACTCTCGCCGGAGTGCAGGATCATTCTGGCCCGCGGCATCCAGTCCGTGCGTTCTCCGTGAATCAGATGCGCGACCACATCGAGCGCGGTCCAGGTGTTTTCCCCTTCATTTCTCAGCGTCCACATTTCCGGTAGATTGCGTAGAAGAGCGTTGAGAACAGCGGGCGTGCGCGTAAGCAGCGAAATCGTTTCTTGTAAGTTATCTTGCATCAAAACGCCTTCATCGTAGCGTTTTAGCAAACCTACAACTACCCCGCCAGCAACCCGCCAAAAAACGGATTCAACATCCGGCCCTGCGGATCCGCGGCCTTGACCCACTTCGAAAAATCAATCCACCGCTGCCCGTAAGCGGCCTCCACATGTTCCCGCTGGATGAACGGACTTTGATTCAACAGCGGCGTCCCGTTTCGCCGGTACGCGAAATCATTGAACGCCTCCAAGAACGTCTGCCATGCGCCCTGATCGGTCACCGCATGAATGGGATCGATCGAAAACATGTCCTGGTCGTGCGTGTAAGACAAGATTCCGTTGTCGTCCTGACGCACCCGGTAGGCCCCCAGCGGCATGTTGCACCGAAACCCAGTCTGTTTGAAGTGCGCATCCGCAAAGTCCAGGTAGGCTTGCAAGGTGCTAAGCCATTGGTTTTTGGGAAAGGCCCAGAACGTGAAGGCATATCGGTCCGCAGGGGCCGTGTTGCGGTAATCGATTGTTTTATCCGGAGCG
>DASYAX010000001.1:0-37359 GCA_036501045.1 Bryobacteraceae bacterium | reverse complement strand
CATAGGCATAATATACTTATGCCTATGGCCGATAGCCCTAAATCCGGAATGCCTCCTGGCACTCTCCCGATGCTCATCTTGCACGTGCTGCACTCCGGCTCGCTGCACGGATACGCGATTGCCCAACGCATCCACGTCCTTTCAAGCGAGGTGCTGGCGGTCGAAGAAGGTTTACTCTACCCAACGCTGCAGAAGATGTTGCTGAAGGGCTGGGTCGGCGCCCAGTGGGGCATCTCGGAAACCGGCCGAAAAGTTCGCTTCTACCAGCTCACGCCGGATGGACGCAAACAACTGAAGCAGGAACGCAAGGGATACGACCGCGTTTCCCAGGCGATTCAAGACATTCTGCGCACCACATGACTGGAAGATCGGAAGCATGCATATGAAGGAACTGTTCCGCCGCATCCGTTATCGCTTGAACCGGCGCCGCCGCGAAGCCGAACTCGAAGCCGATATGGCATTCCACCGCGAGATGATGGCCCACCGCGGACGTCGGAACTTCGGCAGCATGCTGCGCCTGAGCGAGCAGGCCCGCGAGGCGTGGGGCTGGACGTGGATCGACCGGCTCGGCCAGGATTTGCGCTACGGCCTTCGCGTAATGGCGCGCTCACCCGGTTTCACGCTAACCGCTGTGCTGGTTCTGGCCATCGGCATTGGCGTCAATGTGTCAGCGTTCAGCCTGTTCGACATGCTGGCGCTGAAGCCGCTACCGGTCCGCGATCCAAAAAGTCTCATACGGCTCGAGCGGCGCTCCCCTAACGCCTACACCAGTGAAATGGCGTATCCATCCTTTCTGTTCTATTCTGACCATGCCAAAACTCTGTCGGCCGCCATGGCGGTGCTTGGAGTTCCACCCATGCAGATCGATGACGACGTAGCGCGAACGGGCAGCTCATTTGTGACCGCCAATTACTTCGCTCAATTGGGCACGCCAGCGGCCTATGGGCGCATGCTTGATCCCGCCGTTGACGATAAGCCCGGCGCGCCCCTGGTGGTGGTCATGAGTTATGGGCTCTGGCAGCGGCGGTTTGCTGCGGACCCCGCTGTGATTGGCCGCGTCATCCATCTCAACCGCAAACCAGTCACGATTATCGGCGTGACGCCCGACACGCTTGCCACTCTGGGAGGACAGCACCCGGATCTTTGGCTCCCGATCGTGCAGCAGCCGTACTTTGTTGATGGCAGCAAGGTCTTGAAAGACTTCGATGATTCGAGCGTCCGGATGTGGGGTCGGCTGGCCTCCGGAGTAACCGCCAAGGCGGCCGAGCGGGAGCTGCGATCCCTGACCAACGAACTGCGCCGCCAGCATCCAACCGCGGTCTGGGACAACGAGTTCATTCAAAGTTCTCCCGGCGGCCATCTGGAGGTGATGCAGCCTGAGATGTACCAAGTGGCGGCTATCGTGAGCGTACTCACCTTGCTGATTTTAGCCGTGGCGTGCGGCAACCTGGGAGCGCTGCTGTTGGCGCGCGCCGTGCAGCGCGAACGCGAGATGGGCATCCGCCTTGCGATTGGCGCCAGCCCTACGCGTATCTTCCGCCAGTTGTGCACCGAGAGCTTACTGCTTGCCACCCTGGGGGCCGTGGCAGGGCTGGTGCTTGGCTGCGCTGCGTTGCGCATCGCGCTCACTGAGTTGGACGCGCCAAAATGGCTGACCGCGGTGCCCGACGCGCGTGTCCTGCTGTTCACCGCGGTCATGAGTTTGCTGTCCGTGATCTTCTTCGGCTTCACGCCCGCCCTTCAGATTGCTCGCCAGCGTCAACACAAAACCACCGCGCGCCAGATTTTGGTGGCCGCGCAAGTGGCCGGAAGCTGTGTGCTGCTGATCGTCGCCGGGCTGTTGGTTCGGGCGGCTCACCACGCGCTGTTTAGCAATCCCGGCTTTGGATATGAGCGCCTGATCTCAATCGACGCGCAGCTCGCCCAGCACGGCTACAGCGCTGGCGCCGCCCAGGCTTATCTTGATCGCATGACAACGCGCCTGCTTGCCCTACCCGGTGTTCGCTCAGTATCGCTGGTCCGCCTTCCGCCTTTGGGCCATACTGTATCTCGCGAAACGCGTGACATCGGTGGGCACACCGTGACGGTCTACCCGAACTGGGTCACGCCCGGCTTCTTTGAGACCATGCAGATCCCCATGCTGCTGGGCCGCCCATTTTATCCCGGTGAGAAGCAGGCAGTCATCGTCAGTGAATCGTTCGCACGCCAACAATGGCCGGGCGGGAATCCATTGGGAAAGCTGGTCGGGGATGGCGCGCTCAAGGATACCGTGGTCGGCGTCGCGGGCGATGCGCACCTGAATGCCTTAAGCGACGATGACGCCACGGAGCAGTATTGGCCCGCTGCCCAGCAAGACATGCCCTCGATGGTTTTGATGGTGCGCATGGCCGGCGCGGTCGAAAGCCTCCCCAAAGCCGCCCGGGCAATCAGCGAAGGCCTCGATCCCAAGCTGTTTCCCGAGATCCGCCAAATCCGTTTGCTTTATCACGACAACATCTGGCGCGTGGAGCAAGTCGCGGGTGTAGTGACGTTGATCGGCCTGGTCGCTCTCATGCTCGCCGGCGTCGGCCTGATTGGGCTGGTAAGCTTCACGGTTCGCCAAAAAACAAAAGAAATCGCCGTTCGCCTCGCCTTGGGCTCGAGCCACACTAAAGTACTGAAGACCATTCTCCAGCAACTCTTCTGGCCCGCTGCCATTGGACTATTTGTCGGCGCCGGCAGTGCGGCGGCAGCGTCCAAAATACTGCGCCGCGCCCTCTATGGCGTCAGCAATCTGGATCCCATCGGCTATCTGGGAGCGATCGGCGTGTTGTTGGCCATGCTGATCGTCGCAGCCCTGCTGCCTGCACGGCGAGCCTTACAGGTGAACGTGGCGAAGGCCTTGCACTACGAATAGATACCACGTACCACCGGCCGCGCCCTGTATGCGGGCGCTGATCATATAGGCTTAAAGGTGAGGATAGAACGACAAGGAACCTCCGAAATGGCATCTCTCGATTGGTCTAAATGCTCGGCTGTTGAAAGCGTTCCAGGCAAGGTGAGTGGGGAATGGGTATTTCGCAATACCCGTTTGCCAGTCGCGACCATCATCGAGAATCTGGAAGATTCAAGCGTCGAAGAAGTCATGGAACAATTCGATGTTACGCGTGAGCAGATTAACGCAGCCCTCGATTTCGTAGCCGGTAGTCTAAGGACTTCCGATGAGTCCGGCCGCCTCAATTGGTAACGGTGAGATCCGGCATTGGTTTCTTATTCTAGATTATTCACTTGACGAAGTGACTGGTCAGTCATATACTAGTCTTGTGATTAAGCTAAGCCATTCTCTTTATGAAACTTGCTTGACTTCTCCGCGTCTTTCTTTTCCCTCAGCACTTGTCGCAGTTCACGTTTCAGGTTCGCGGTTAGCTTTCGCGTCGGAATGCCGCTTAGTGGTCGCTTTGGAGGTTTGGTGGCCATGACTTTAGTTGATGTTAATAAGTTGTATTCGACCGATGATCGCTGCCGGGAACTCCTGACGCGGCTCCGCTGGCCCCATGGCGTTGAATGCCTGCGTTGCAAGAGTAAAAATGTGACCGATGTATGGACGCAGAAAAAATTTGAATGCGGGGAATGCCACTATCAATTTAGCGTTACGACCCAGACCGCTTTTCACGATACCCATTTGCCGCTGCAAACATGGTTCCTGGCGATCCTGTTGCTCGTAGAAGCTCGCAAGGGAATGTCCGCCAATCAGCTCAAACGCACGCTGGGAGTCGCCTATAAGACAGCGTGGTATCTTTGCCATCGCATCCGCCACGCAATGAATGAAACCGCCAGCCATGAACGGATGAACGGAACTGTTGAGATGGACGAAACTTCTGTTGGCGGCGCTCGCTCCGGCAAGCGCGGGCGCGGAGCGGACGGAAAAGAAATCGTGATCGGTATTCGGCAACGCGGCGGCGATCTGCGGTTTTTTCGCGCTGAGGATGTTAAGTCTGGCACGCTTGCGAAGTACATTCAAGAACACATCAGTGATGACGTTGACGTAGTTGTAACGGATGACTTCAGTAGCTATCCTAGGGCCGTTGGAAAACTCCCCCACGAGACAGTAACACACAGTGCCGGGGAGTATGTTCGCGGTGATATCCACACGAATACCGTTGAGTCTGCATTTTCGCTCCTCAAGAGGGGAATTATCGGATCGTGGCACAAGGTTAGCACTAAACATCTCCCTGCCTATCTCAACGAGATGACCTTTCGGTTCAACCGCCGCAAGCGTTCGGATCTGTTCGTAGATACTTTGCGCCATATGGTTACTGCTGATCCTCTGACGTTTGAGGCGTTGACGGCTTAATTTCTTTCGGAAGCCCATATGAATCGGCCTCCTCCATTAGAGAGGCTGGCGATCCCATATAGAGACCTCTGAATTGCTTCCAGGTCTCCATATCTTGCTTTTGTTTTTCACGGAGCATGTCCAGGTAAGACAGCACATGGGCAGCCCTATCTTTCACCTCCTCATCGGTTAGATCTAGGTCGGCATTCGTCAAGAGGAGCGACCCTACCTCCGCGTCAATACTCGAAAGATTATCGGTAATCGCATTGACAACGGCACTGTCGATTCTTCCACTGGAACCATCGTTGCGAATGATCGCTATGTCGCTTTCGCCGCCACACCCATCAATGTGCGCTTTGGTTTGAAATAACACATAGGCGGCCAGAATAACGCATTGGTGGAGCGATAGGGCTCTGTGGAACATACGGTCGGCCAAGAACTCCGCGAGGTAAAAGCCAATCCCTAGCGTGCGATAAGAGTGTTCTTGGATCACCGCTGGCCCGATCGCCGAGAACATACTGCTCTGCCCCTCAGCTTTGATTGCGTATATAAGCTCCACAGAAGGAAGAGATCCGGGTTGATATATTTTTCCGAATTCTGCATATGTGCGTTTGATAGTGCGCTCAACGCGCTGACATACTTGCCCAAAACTTTTCCCTTGCATTGCAGATTGCCATGCTCTCTCAATTAATTTGTCAGCAAATTGACCGTTATCGGTCGCGGCACAAAAGGCGGCAGCCATCGGCATTAAGGCCGTCGCTTTAGCGAATGCGCCTCCTATTTCTTCGACGCGCAACTTGGGAACCTGCCGCTTCGCCACGCCGATAGTTTCTTGGGTATCAGCACAAAGAACAACTCCGTCGTGGAATTTAAACCCAGCAACAATAGTCACGGTTTTGCTTTCTGGAGGCCACGGTGACTTCGGGTGCGTAAGCGGCTTCGGTACTAGCGTATAGCACCTCCGCACACTTCGTCAAGTAAATAGGCGCGTTCTTATTTTAAGAAGATCGGCTTGCCCTCACACAGCATCTCTGCGCCAAAAGTAAGTTTTCAGCCCCAAAGGTGTCTCAGGCAATAAGCAAAATGAATCTTGCGGCGAGCGTCAAGGCCGGCGCCTGAGACCGCAGGTAAACCGGCGCCTTCGGATTACTCGTGCCGCAAAGCCGTCAGTGGGTCGATTCGAGACGCTCGCGTTGCGGGAGCAAAGCCGGCCAAAACCAGGGCAGCAATTAGGATTCCAGCCGCCAGCAGTGTTGTCGGCGGGTCCGTGGGCTTCATCCCGAAGACGAAGGATTTCATGGTAGATAAGCCGCTCCAGGCACAAAGGAAGCCGATGGCGAGCCCCGCGGCGGCGAGCGCGAGCACTTCTCGCAGCACCATCCAGAGGATGCGCTTCTGTTGGGCGCCCAGCGCCATGCGGATACCGATTTCGTTAGTGCGGCGCGACACTGCATAAGCCATCGTGCCGTAGAGCCCGACGCATGCGATCGTCAGCGCCAGAACCGCGAACGCCGTGCAAAGATCGGCAAAGGTGCGCTCCTGGTTGATGGTGTTGTCGATGCGCTGGGTTTGCGTCATCATGCTCGTCACGGGAACCCGCGGCGCGGTGTCATGAACAGTCTTGCGAACGGCCTCCGCAAGCGCCAGAGGTCTGCCGGCCGTGCGCAGTTCGAAGGTCATGGCAATCGGTGGACGTTTGACGGCGTTCTGCAGGTAGGAGATATACGTGACAGGGGGGATCGCATCTTTCAACGAGCTATAACGGGCATTCTTTGCGACGCCCACGATCGTCAAATCGCCGGCCGCCGAATTGCCTAACGTAAAATGCCGCCCGACCGGGTTCTGCTCGGGGAAATACTTTTTGGCGAAGACTTCGTTGACCACCGCGGCAAGAGGTCCGCCATCCACGTCCCGCGAGTCGATGGACCGGCCAAGCAGAATGGGAATCTGCATGGTTTCGAAAAATGTAGGACCAACTGAGATATAGCTCGTGGATGGGCCATCGTGGCCTGCCTGTTTGCGAACGCCCGGCACAATAACGCCCGTTCCGTGGTTCGCGTTGGCGATCAGCGGCATATCGGACACAGTTGCGGCGCGAACGCCTGGCAAAGCACGGAATCGTTCGTTCATGTCCGCGTAGAACACTTTGAGCGCCGCGTCTTTGTAGCCGGCTTGGCTGGCATCCAGGTTGAAAGTCAGGAGGCTCTTCTGATTGAAGCCGGTCTCTACCGAGTGAAGGTTGGCAAGGGTCCGAACAAAGAGCGCGGCTCCTAGCATCAGCAGTAGCGAAAGGGCAATCTGCGAGACGACCAGAACCTGACTCAAGCCGATGCGGTGCCCACGCCGGCTCGGGGCGCTGGCGCGAGTTTCCTTCAGAGCCGGCGTAATATCTACGCGCGTAGCCGCAATGGCAGGCGCCAGTCCGAACAGGATCCCGGTAGCGCACGCGACCGCAATTGTGAAGGCGAGTACGCGCCAGTCGAGTTCCGCGCGAAGGCTGAAGTCTTCCCGGCCGGCGGCTAGCAGCCAGGTAAGGAAACGAATCCCGGCAGCCGCAATAGCCAGGCCAAGAATGCCTCCAGGAAGAGCGAGCAGCAAACTCTCAGTAAGCAATTGCCGCAGCACGCGAAGCCGGCTGGCGCCCAGACTGAGCCGTACGGCTATTTCGCGCCGCCTCGCGGAGGCACGAGCCAAAAGCAGGTTCGCAATATTGGCACAGGCGATCGCGAGAATGAACGCCACCATGGTCATCAGAACAAAAAGCGGTTTCGAATACTGGCGGCGCAGCGAGTCGACGCCGGAGCCGCCTTCCTCGAGCCAGAGTGCCGGAAGGTCCGCCCGCGCCTTCTCGTTTGTTGCGGATGCGAGCGCAAACTGCTGGAACCGCTCAGCAATCTCGGCCTGTGCGCGCTCCAGCGTAACGCCGGGACGCAGGCGGCCCATCATATCGACCCAATAGAAGTGCGAATCGATAAACATCGTGTCGTGTTCGTTTCCATAATTTCGCGCGAGCGCGGGGCGGTTGGTTATCGGAATATAAACCACCGGAGCCGAACCCGGAGCGACTCCAAAGAATTCGGGCGCGGCGACGCCCGTAATCGTGAATGGAATGTTGTTAATGCTTACCGTTTGGCCAATGGCCGCCGGATCGCCCGCGAACCGGTCGCGCCAGTATTGGTAGCTAAGCACTGCTACCTGCGATCCGCCGCCTCGGTTATCGCTATCGGCAATGAGGCGGCCCGCGGCCGGAACGACTCCGAGTCCGCTGAAAAAATTGCCGGAGACGAATTCCACCGGACCGAGTTCGGCTTGACCGCGTACGGCCAGATTGAGTTGCCCTGCGCGCTCATGGGCGAAGAGAACCGAGAAAACGTCGTTGTGATCGCGCAGAAGTTCGTAGACGGGCCAGGGGAAGTCGGGGCTTGTTTTGCTGCCGCCCGGCTCACTGTAACTGCTGCCGGTATGATCCTCAACCACGGCCGGGTCGCGTGTAGTTTTCGCGCGCCAGTTCAGAATCGCCAGTTCGCCGGGATTCCGAACCGGTAGCGCGCGAACCATAATCGCATCCATGACGCTGTAGATCGCGGTATTCGCACCGATTCCCAGTGCGAGCGACAGTACCGCCATGCTCGTGAACAATGGGTTCTTGCCCAAGGTGCGCCACCCGTAGCGAACATCCTGACCGAGGCGCTGCAAGGAAGTCCAGCCCCACATTTCACGCAAGCTCTCCTTGAGCAGCAGCGCGTTTCCAAAATCGCGCTGGCTGGCCCACTCGGCTTCATCGCGTGTGGCGCCCGCGCGGATTCGCTCCTCGGTGTCCGCCGCCAGATCGTGCGCGATCTCATCATTGAGATCGCTATCAAACCGTTTCCATTGCCAAAAGCGCCACCGCATCACGATTCCCCTCGTACCGGGCGCATCACGCGGCCTATCGCCCTGACCAAAAGCTTCCATTTCGACTGCTCGGCCACCAGTTGCTTTTTCCCCGCCGCGGTCAGCCGGTAATACTTTGCCCGCCGGTTTAGGTCCGAGCTCTTCCATTCCGCCGAGATCAGTCCCCGCGCCTCCAGACGATGCAGCGCCGGATACAAAGAGCCGCGCTCGATTTGCAGCAAATCCGCCGAACTGTGCCGGATCGCCTGGCCGATGCCGTGTCCATGTTGAGATCCCCACTGGAGAGCTCGCAAAATCAACATGTCAAGCGTGCCCTGAAGCAGCTCGACCCGGTTTTTCGAAAGAGAATCGTGAGCCATCGCGTTTAGAAGACATTCTAGTAGAACTCCATTCTCTTGTCTACTAGACTGTCTTCTATTACTGGCAATGGTGGCGCAGACGGTCCTTGCCGTCTGCGGGCTACTTTTGAAGGTGTCGCGCCGTCCTCGCACGTGCTCAAATCATAAGCATGCGAAAGAACTCAAGCTCGCAAACCGCTCTTGTATCGGACAACGTCCAGCGTAAATTCGCCGCTGCCCTGGATTTCTTGGTCGACCAGGTGAAACGGGATCGCTCCGTCCTCGCCGCCATCCTATGCGGCAGCCTTTCGTACGATACCGTCTGGGCCAAGTCCGATATCGACTTGGTGCTGATCACCATAGATGACAAGAAGACCGCCGATACCGGCCGCGCGCTCTATGCGGATGGGCTCAATGTGCACGTGATCCTGATGCCGCGCACGGAGTTTCGCCAGGCCGTCGAAGGCTCCATCCGCAACTCCTTCGGCCACTCCTTTCTCGCCAAAGGACGGCTCCTCTATACCCACGACGAAACCATTGCCGATCTCTGCGCCCGGCTTCACGTAATTGGCGAGCGTGACGTCCACGTTCAGCTTCTCGCCGCCGCTGCGTCTGCGCTCCCCTCCATCTACAAAGCCCACAAATGGTTCCTCACGCGCGGCGATCTCGACTACACGGCGCTCTGGATTCTCTACGCCGCCACCTCTCTGGCAAAGATCGAGGTGTTGAACGCCCGTCTGCTTGTCGATCGCGAAGTGCTCCCGCAAGCGATGAAGCTGAATCCCGATTTTTTCAAACTGATCTACGCCGATCTGCTGAATCAGAAGAAGACTCCAAGCGCCGTTCAGGCCGCGCTGTCGGCTATCGATGACTATCTCGGATCGCGCGCGCCGCTGCTGTTTGGCCCGGTAATCGATCACCTGCGCGAAGTGCGCGAAGCGCGTTCCTCTACCGAAATTGAAGATCATTTCCAGCGGAACTTCGGTATCGGCGGCATCACCGGCGTATGCGAATATCTGTCCGATCGTGGGCTCCTGGGCAAAGCGTCTTTACCGGTTCGGCTCACCAAAAAAAGCAATGTCGATGTCGAGGAGCTGGCATTCTTCCACATCGCGGAGGTGCCCGATGGGCTCTAAGCTGAAACCGCCCGCTACGAAGGTCGCGCCGCGCACCACCATCGCCGTCCAAGGCGCGCGCGTCCACAACCTGAAAAACGTATCTATCGAGCTGCCGCGCGATCGTCTCATTGTCTTCACGGGTCTCTCGGGCTCCGGTAAATCCAGCCTTGCCTTCGATACCATCTACGCCGAAGGTCAGCGGCGCTACATGGAGTCGCTTTCCACCTACGCGAAGCGCTTCGTCGCTCAGGTAGCGAAACCGGATGTCGATTTCGTCTTCGGCCTCTCGCCCGTGATCTCGATTGAGCAGAAAACCATCGGCAGCAACCCGCGCTCGACCGTCGGCACCATGACCGATATCGCGAGCTACTTGAATCTCCTGTTCGCGACCATCGCGGAGCCGCACTGCCCCCGCACCGGCGAGCGCGTCGAAAGCCGAAGCGCGAGCCAGATCCTCGAAGCTATTCTGTCTCTGCCCGAAGGCGCCGCCATCGAGCTGCGCGCCCCCGTGTTCCCGGTCTATGGCGAAGAGCTCGATTTCGTCTTCACCGAAGTCCGCAAAAAGGGCTGCCGCGAGCTCGTCATCGATGGCAAGCGGGTCGACATCTCGTCCGAATTGGCGCTCGACGAGACAAACGTCAAGGACATGGACGCCGTCGTCGATCGCTTCGTCGTTGCCCGCAAGCACGAAAAAGCCATCAAGGCGGGGATCGCGGCCACCCTTCTGGTTGGCGACGGTCTCATGCGGATCGAAATACTCAAAGGCGCTGCAAAGGGCGAGACGGAGCGCTTCTACAAAGGCCTGTGCAGCCCCACGCATCGCTTCGTTTATGGCGGGATCGAGCCCGAGTATTTTATGTTCAACAATCCTGAGAGCGCCTGCCGCACTTGCGGCGGTCTCGGCATCCATAAGATCACGCATCCGGAACTTCTTGTGCCCGATCCCGCGCGCAGCATTCTCGGCGGCTGTTTCGTGCGCGAGGCTTTCAAATACAATCCCGACACCTGGGACGGCCGAGTCATGTACAGCCTGGCGAAGGCGCTGCGCTTCTCGCTCGAAACGCCCTGGGAAAAGCTGCCCGAGGCGGCCCGCCACGCGATTCTCTACGGCTTGGACGGGAAAAAGCTGCGCACCACCGTGCCGCCCGGCGCCAAGGTCAATCGCGATGAGTTCGACGGCAAAGAGGTCGGCTTCGGCGGCATCGCGCGCCGTATCGAGCGCCACTACCGCCGCTACCGTCAGCGCGGCGAAGCCAATTCCGGCATGGAAGAATGGCTCGACAAGGTGATGGTAGAGCGCACTTGTCCCGATTGCCACGGAGCGCGCCTCCGCGCCACCCGATTGCTCTTCACCATCGCCGGCAAATCCATCCATCAGGTCGGCGCTCTCAACTTCGACGAGTTGCACGCTTTCCTCGGCGCGCTGAAGCCTGCCGGCCGCGGAGCCGATGCCGGCCGCCAGGTAATCGGTGAAATCCGCGCTCGCCTGCAATTGCTCCTGGGCATCGGGTTGGATTATCTGAACCTGAATCGCCGCTCCGGCACGTTATCTGGCGGCGAATCGCAGCGCATTCGCCTCTCCACCCAGATCGGCTCCGGGCTCATGGGCATGCTCTACGTGCTCGACGAGCCGAGCATCGGGCTCCATCCCAAGGACAACGTAAAGATGATCGCCACCCTCGAAAGCCTGCGCGACATCGGCAACACCGTGATCGTGGTCGAGCACGACGAGGACACCATCCGCGCCGCGGACCATGTCGTCGAGATGGGACCGGGGCCCGGCGTGCACGGCGGCCATGTTGTCGTGCAAGGCACGCTCACGGACATCCTCGCTTGCAAACGCTCCCCAACCGGCCAGTTTTTCTCCGGCAAACGCTCCATTCCCACGCCCCAACAGCGCCGCCCCGGCAGCGGCCATATGCTAACCGTTCGCGGAGCCCGCGAAAATAATCTGAAAGCCATCGATATCGCGTTCCCGCTCGGCAAGTTAATCGCCATCACCGGCGCGTCCGGTTCGGGCAAAAGCACGCTCGTCAATGAAATCCTTTATAAGGCGCTTTGGAAGCGCCTGGTCGATACCCGCACGCTGCCTGGGGCGCACGATTCCCTCGATGGCGTCGGCCACGTGCACAAAGTAGTCAACATCGATCAATTGCCCATCGGCCGCAACAGCCGCTCCAACCCTGCGACCTACATCGGCTTTTACGACACCATCCGCGAGCTCTTCGCGCGCGCGCCGCTTTCCGTCGAGCGCGGCTATAAGGCCGGCCGTTTCAGCTTCAACGTCAAAGGCGGACGCTGCGAGGAATGTCAGGGCGAAGGCGTCATCACCACCCAGCTCTATTTCATGCCCGACGTCGAAGTGACCTGCGGCGTTTGCAAGGGCAACCGCTTCGGCGCCGAAACGCTTGAGGTCGCCTGGCGTGGCAAGACCATCACCGACGTGCTCAACATGCCCGTCGAGGAAGGCGTGGCGTTCTTTGCGGAAGAGCCCGCTGTGGGTAAGAAAATTGAAGTGCTGCATGATCTCGGACTCGGCTACTTGACTCTCGGCCAGTCCGCCACCACGCTATCCGGAGGCGAGGCGCAGCGCATCAAAATCGCCGCCGAGCTCTCCAAGCTTCAGCGCTCGAAGCACACCCTGTACATCCTCGACGAGCCAACCACCGGACTGCATCTCGCCGACGTCGAGCGCCTCCTCGCCTGTCTGAACCGTCTGGTGGACGCCGGCCATACCGTCCTCGTGATCGAGCACCACCTCGACGTCATCAAGACAGCCGACCACGTAATCGATCTCGGCCCCGAGGGCGGCCACGCTGGCGGCGAAGTGGTCGTGACCGGCACGCCCGAGGACGTCGCGGCATGCAAGCAGTCACATACCGGGCGTTTTCTAAAAGTCCGGCTGCGCCGCGATTAACTCGCTTGCTGGCGCCGTGTCTTCCATGCGGCGCCGCCCAACAACGGTAAAACGAATAAATTCGCCAGAATATCGACCACTGTCCCCGCCAACACCACCAGCCCGAAGCGCTGCGTCGGCGGAAAGTTCGAAAGCGCGAAAATGGCGAAGCCCGCCGCAATAATGACATCCGAATACACGATGCCGCGCCATTGCTCCTCGCGGCCGGCTACCCAGGCGTTCCAGCCCTTTTCGCCGTCGCGCTGGGCGCGCCTCACGCCAAACACTAAGTGAACCATCGAATCGATCGCCATGCCGATACAGACGTTGGTGGCAGGCGCGGAAATGATATCGACGGGAATATCCAGCAGACCGATCCCTCCGAGCATGTACACCGGCACCAGGCTCAGACTAAAAATCATCGCCGCCGCCACGCGCAGATTCCGCGACACGATCCAAGCCACGCCCGCGAAAAACACCATCAGCCAAAACAGGCCGGTCACCAGGCTCGATTCAACCAGCTTCGCCAACGCCCCCTGCAGTTCGTAAACGCCCCCGACCAGCACCGGACGAAAGCCGTGCCGCCGCACCACCGTCCGCAGTTCGTTCACCACGTCAACGCGCGGCTGCGTCCTTCCTCGTTCGATCATTCGCAGATAGAACGCCGCCATCCGCCGATCCTTCGTCACAAACGTGCTCGCCACTCGCTCGTGCTTCGGTTCGTTCAGAATGTTCAGCAGATGGTTCCAACTCAACAGAAACGCGAACGGATGACGATTCCCCTCAGCCATCAGCACCGGCAGCGAGAGTGCCGTTCCCACTCCTTTGTGATCTTCGAGCGCATCCTGCAGCGCCCACATCTTCTGGTATTCCTCTTTCGTATCCAGCTTGCCGCCGCCCGCCGCCGCAATCACCAAAGTCAGTGGGTTCGAGCCGCCGTTCCGGTCCACATACGCCAGCCCCTCGCGCGGCTCTTCGCCCTTCTTGAAGTAATCGAGAAGACTCGGATCGGTGTTCAGCCGCACCAGACCGAAACTCAAAGCCACCCCAACCAGTACGGCCGCCGCTGACACCCACACGAACTTCCTCTCCCAGAAACGCGATCCGGCCTTCTTGGCCACCATCTTGGTTTCCTTCGGCCCCGCCCAATTCAGGAACGCCGGATACATCAGATAAGCGCACACCAGCGCCACCATAGTTCCCACCACGCCGCCGAGTCCAAGCTCGCGCAGCGGCTTTGCCGGCACAATCAACAGGCTCCCGAATCCAAGCGAAGCGCACACCATCGACCAAAACGACGCCGGCAGCGTCATGCGCCACGCCTTCGTTCCCAAATGCTGCGAGTCCTGCTTGCCCCGCCGAGCCAGCGTTTGCCAGTTGAACGTCATGTACACCAGGTGCGACATCGCCACCACAAATACGATCGTGCCGAGGTTCGCCGTCAGAATGCCGATCTTTTCGCCGAACATCGCCTGCACCAGTAAGGTCGTAAGCACTGCGCTCACGCAAGTCGCAAGCATCCCCAGCGTCAGCTTCCATGATTGGAAAAGCACCGACATCGCTACACCGAACAGCAGCACCGATGTGAGGCTGAACCTACGAAAATCATGCCGTAGATTCCGCCGGATCATCTCTGCCACGTACGGCGCGCCTGCGATTTCGATCCGAAAACCCTTCGCGTCGAACTTGTTGACAATAGCTTCCACCCGGCTAATCAGAAGCTGGCTATCCTCGTTCGACGTAAGTACCACCACATTGCTCGATCGCCCGTTGTCCGCAATCAACAGCCGCTTCCAGAATGGACTTTTCTCGGCATCCTTAAAATTCTTGGGTCGGTCCGCCAGGCTTTCTACGCTGGTAACCGTTTTGATCGATTGGAGCTGCTGCGTCAATTGGGCCAGCCGGTCCAAATAATTCTCCGATGAGATATTCGGCGACGCCACGCTCACGATCAGTTGGCTACCCGAAGGGAACATCCGGTCGATCTTGGCGGATTCTTGAAACTGCGGATCGTCGGAGGAGAAAAAGAAATTCGAGGCCACCCGCGGCTTCAAGTCGACAAATCCCGCCACCATCCCGAAAAGAGCGGCGGTGACTCCTAGCATGAGCCAATGGCGTCCCGGAAGTTTACCTTCGAAATCCATAAACGCGCATGGAATACGGGCCTGAAGGATGGTCGAAAGGAGTCGCTACCTTCCGATCGCCCGCGTTGGGGCTGCGAGCCGTCGCTTACTGTTGATTGGATCGAATTGTATACGAACGCGTAACAGAACTTAACAAAGATACTTATGGACGCCCGCCGGGCATCGCCTCGCGATCCAGCCGCGCCTGTGATGCCGTGCACACCGGGCAATCGCACCCGCCTCGCTCCTTCGGCCGCGGCATCGGTTCGTCGCACCGCCCGATATGCCCGTCGCCATTGGCCGCCTCCTTCGCTAATGTCGCGAGCCATCGCGCCACCGTCATCCGCTGAATGCCGTGGCCGCCCCACTGCCGCCGCTCGGCGTCGCTCGTCGCCCAGTAATATTCCGCCGGTACGCCTTCGCGGAAATTCAAGCGCCGGTACACCAGCTCGGGCGCGGGATCCATCTCCTCCAATTGCTCGAGCATCTCCGCGTTCGAAGGATAAAGCGCCGTCACCGTCTTCCCCTCTGATACGCCGATTTCTACCCACTGCTCGAGCGTCACAATCTGCCGCTGTTTTGTTTTACGCGGCATCGTCGCATCTCCCCAGATGCTCGCTCCCGCTCGCTCGTTCCTGTTTCACCACCTTCAACCAAACCGGCAGGCTCATCTCCTGATGCCGCGCGGCGCCCATCCATTCATATTCCGGCGGCACGCCGTGCGGAAACTCAAACACTCGGCACACCGTGGTTTTCTCATCCGCCAGAGGCGTCTGTGCCAACAGCATTTCGGTAGTCGGGTGCGTCCACGTCACCGTCTTCCCCTCTTCAATCTTCACCACCACCGTTTGCGTGAGGAGTTTTGCTTTCGGAATAACCAACTCCGTCTTCACCGCCGCCGGAGCCGCCGCTTGAGCCACGTGTCGTTTTTCAGCCACCGCCGCCGGCTCTTTCTGGAATGGCTTCAAGAGGTTCCACACGCGTTGGAACTGCCGCTCCGCCGTCGTGTGATACCGCTGGAATCGTTGCAACTGTTTGTGGTCGTCTTCGGTCCACTCGCTCGGGTCCTTTTCCTCTAGCGCCGCCTCGGTCTCGAGCAGCCGCTGCTCATTCCACTGCGATCGAAAATCAGCGGTCGCCAAACGCACAAGCACCCGGCTCATCGCCTCGGAAAGCGCGGGAAACTCCGCCCGCCACATCGTCTCCAACTGCTCGAGCTGCGCGCGGCCTTCCCCTTGGAAGATCAATTTGACCGACCGGCATCCGTGCTCCACGCGTTCCCCCTCTCGCCCAAAATATTCCCGCTAGGCCCACACCTTTTATCGCCCAGAAATCTACTAATTCGTTGTAAACAAAGGGAAAACTTTATTTCGAACCGCTCGTGACCGTCTTTTCGCCCGCTCGACGCCCCTGGAGTTCGTTTGGCAAATTCCATGCATTCAGCCACTTAGCCGCTGGTAAACTGGAATTTTATGGCTGCTCGAAAACGTCGCAAATCGGCTGTCGCGAACATCGGAGGCGTTCGCGTCGGCGGCGCCCACCCCATCGTCGTCCAATCGATGACCAATACCGACACGGCCGATTCCGCCTCGACCGTCAATCAGGTCATGCAGCTCGCCCGCGCTGGTTCGGAATTGGTCCGCATCACCGTCAACACCGACGCCGCCGCCCAAGCCGTTCCCGTCATCGTTTCCACCTTGCGCGACTTCGGCGTGACCGTCCCCATCATTGGCGACTTCCATTACAACGGCCATCTGCTGCTCAAAAACTATCCCGCCTGCGCCCGTGCGCTGGACAAATACCGCATCAATCCCGGCAACGTCAACATCGGCCGCAAGCAAGACGATAATTTCCGCATCATGATCGAAGCGGCCATCGAATATGACCGCCCGGTGCGCATCGGTGTCAACTGGGGCTCGCTCGATGCCGCGCTGCTCACTCGCATGATGGACGAAAATTCCAAATCCGCCGATCCGCTCGACGCCATGGAAGTCACCCGCCGCGCCATCGTCGAAAGCGCGCTGCGCAGCGCCGAAAATGCCGAGAGCTATGGACTCGCGCACGACAAAATCATCCTCAGCGCCAAAGTCAGCAACGTGCAGGATCTCGTCGACGTGTATGAAATGCTCGCGGGCCGCTGCGATTACCCGCTGCATCTCGGGCTCACCGAAGCCGGTCTCGGTTCGAAGGGCATCGTCGCCACCACCGCCGCGCTAGCCGTGCTCTTACAGCAGGGCATTGGCGATACTATCCGCGCTTCGCTCACTCCGCTGCCCAGTGGCGACCGCACGGAAGAAGTGATCGTCTCCCAGCAAGTACTGCAAGCCCTCAACCTGCGCAGCTTCACGCCGCAAGTCGCCGCGTGTCCCGGCTGCGGCCGTACCACCAGCACGTTTTTCCAGGACATGGCCGATCAAATCCAAACCTACCTGCGCGAGCAGATGCTGGTCTGGCGCGAACAATACACAGGCGTCGAAGACATGAAAGTAGCGGTCATGGGCTGCGTCGTCAACGGCCCCGGAGAATCGAAACACGCGAATATCGGCATCTCGCTTCCCGGAACCTTCGAAAAGCCCGTCGCCCCGGTCTACATCGACGGCAAGCTCTCCACCACCCTGCGCGGCGATCACATCGTCGCCGAATTCCGCGACATCCTCGACAACTACGTAGCCCGCCGCTACGGCGTCCTGGAAACCGTCGCCTAAAACCTTTTTCGAGAATCATTCGTTTATCTGTGTTCAACCTCAGATCTGCGCTCCATAGACGGGGCCTTCGAAACAAAGTCAAACGAAGACATGCCTAAGCACGGCGTAATCTTCGTGTGCCAGTAACGGCTCGAACACCCATCATGCTAGCTTGTGGAAGTGCCCGACGAAGCATCCGAGCTTCGCGATCTTCGCGCCCGGCTGGCGCAGCTCGAACAACGCATCACTGCTCTTGAGCAAATTGACCAGGGCCGTCAACCGTCAACCTCCGCGCCGCCCCGAAAACCTGAGAGCATGGAATCCGGCTTCGGCCTGACGTTTATCAATCGCATCGGTGCGGTTACGCTCGCCATCGGCATCATCCTGCTTTTCAAATACGCCGCCGATGTTCAGGGAATCGGCGCCACCGCGCGCGTGGCGGCCGGCCTCCTGGCGGGCTTGCTACTCATCGGGGCAGGGGAATGGCTCCGCCGCCGCAACCAATCCGTCTTCGCGCAAGGTGTGGCGGGCTGCGGCCTGGCCATCATTTACATCGCCTTCTATGCCGCCCACGCCTACTATCACCTGATCGGCACAACGGCCGCCCTGGTCGCCATCGCCGCTACCTGCGTTCTCGCCTTCGCGCTTTACTTTCGCTTCGATCACGTCTTTCTCGCGCCCTGGAATGCGTTCCTGGTCCTGATGGCGTCCGCCGCCATTCTCACTCCGCAGCATCCCCTGGGTTTCGCCCTGACCGCGTTGGCTCTGGCAATCGCGCATTTTGCCGCCAACCGCCGCGCTTCCAAAATGCTTCATCTGGTCGGCCATCTCTGTTTGCTGACCGCTGGCTTACGTGCGCTCGATGTCTGGATTCAGCCCTTCACCGCGCCGCTCGACCGCGCAAGCGTTACCAGCGAAGCCTACTCGATTCTCCTTGCTCTCTATGGCGTCGCAGTGATCGTTATCGGCGTCTGGCGCAGATCTTCCGTAGACCGCTTGCTGGGCCTCACGCTGCTCGGCCTGGTCGTCGCCAAGCTTTACATCTACGATGTGTGGCTATTAGACCGCTTCTACCGCATCACCGCGTTTGTCGTGCTCGGGCTGTTGCTGCTCGGCTCGTCCTATCTCTATTCGCGCTTTCGCGACAAACTGGACGTTCTTCTCAAATGAGCGCGCCTTACTTTTGCACCAACTGTTGAATCGCGTCCAGCTCTTTTCCCGCCTCGGCCCACTTTCCTTGCGAGCTCAACTCCTTGTAGCGCTGCAAGTGATCGTGTATTTGCCGCAGCGTTTCGACCGCCTTTGCTGAAGGCTGCGCTCCAGGCGCCGGGACATTTGCGGTCGTGGCAGTCGGCAGCGGCGTGTTAGGCGCAGTCACCGGTTGATTCACGGCGGGTCCGCTCCCGCCTACTTCCTCGGTCAACTGTGACAATGCCTGCTCGTACGTGTCCGCATAGGCCAGCTTGTTCCCCATCGCGAGCGCCACCTTCTTCAATTGCGGCATGCTTGTTTGCGAAGCCTGGATGTAGATCGGCTCCACATACAAAAAGCTGTTATCGATCGGCAGCACCAGCGTCTGCCCGCGCAATACCTGCGACCCCTGCTGATTCCACAAGCTCAAATCCTTCGAAATATTCTGGTCCTGGTTGATGCGCGCGTCAATCTGCATCGGCCCGTAAATGATGTTCTGTTTGGAAAGCTGCTCGAATACCAACTCTCCCAGATGCTCGCCATCGCAGCGCGCGTACATGACGCCGATCAAATTATCTTTGTTCGCCGGCGTGAACGTCGTCAGCAGCAGGAACTCGGGCGTATCGCTGTTCGGCAAGGTCGCCACTACGTAGGTGGGCGAAACCGAATTGGTTCCCTCAGCCTTGTTGCCGGTTTTCGCGAGGTCCCACAAATCGGCCCGGTTATAGAACGCTTCCGGATCTCGCATATGAAACGTCCGGTACATCTCCGCCTGCACGCTGAATAGCGTCTCAGGATAGCGCGTGTGTCTGCGTAAATCGGCGGGCATCGCCGACATCGGCTGAAATAGTTTGGGAAATAGCCGCTGGTACGCCTGTATCAACACATCGCCCGGGTCGAAAATATACAACGTCGTTTCGCCGGTATAGGCGTCGATCGTCGCCTTTACCGAATTGCGCAAATAATTAACCGTCTGGTTCCCGACATCGATCTCGCGCGCATAGGGATGCGCGTCTGACGACATGTAGCCGTCCGCAATCCAAACCAGCCGCCCCGCATCGGTCAAAACCAGGTACGGGTCGCTGTCCCAGGTCAGAAAACCGGCCAGCTTCGTCAGCCGTTCCAGAATCGGCCGGTGAATCATCATCCGGCTGCCGCTCGTCAGATATTCGGTCAATAGAATATTCGCGTCGCCATAGTTGATGGCAGCCGCCAGCCGCGTAAGCGGCGACGAGATCGGAAATCCGCCCTTGCCGTGGTAGGTCGTCTTGATACTTTCCGAGCCCGACGGATAATTGAATTCCTGCTGGGCCGTGTCCACAAACACCGGCTCATGCGCGACTTCGCTGTAATAAATTTCCGGTTGCGTGAAGTGCAGGCTCTTCGAAGTCACCACCGGCGGCGCATCTTTGATGAACAGCAGCGGCAGGCCGTCCGGCGTAATACGATTCGCCTCGGCCATCACGATGCCGTAGCCGTGCGTGTAAATCAAATGCGGATTGATCCAGCGTTCGCGCGCCTCGCCCAACTGCCGGATGTCGAGCTCGCGCGGCGCAATCATCACCTGCCGCAATTGGCCGTCAATCTGATAGCGGTCTATATCGGTATCCACATACACGTAAGGGCGCAGCGGCTGAATCTGCGAAATCGTATCGTGAAATGCCCGCCAATCCCACAGCCGCACGTTGTCGAGAAGCGGCTTATGTTTTGCGTAATCGACCGGAATCTCGGGCGCGGCCTCGAGGTTGGTCTCCTTGACCCGCCGGTTCAATCCGTAGGCCGCCCGGGTGGCGTCAATGTGGTGCTGGATATACGGCCGCTCCAGCGCCAATTCGTTCGGCCGCACATACAATGCCTCGACCAGCGACGGCACAAAGTAGCGCACCGGCACCAGCAGCACAAGCACCAGCGCCCAGCGCGCGTGCCGCGCCAGAATCAAACCGGCCGCCGCGAGCGCGCCCAAAATCAGCAGCCACTGTAGCGGCAGCACCACGTGGTCGGCCACCCAATCCACGCCGACTAAATACTGCCCGTGGTCTTCAAGCAAAAGCCCGTAGCGGTCGAAAAAGATTTTCACCGCCACGCCCACGAGCAGCACCGCCCCCGCCATCCGCACAAACGTCGAGTCGAAAATTTCCTTGAGATCGAGCCCTTCCAGGTTGAAGGGTGTGGTCGAAGGAAACGTCGAAGGTAATTGCTTGCTGAGCCGTTCGGCGTGCGAAGCCACCCAGTAAATCAGCAGCGCCAGCACCACGTCCACCAGCACCACCCGCAGCAGCATGTTGAAAAACGGCAGTTCGAAAAAAAAGAAGTGCAGCGGCTTGCCGAAGATCGGATCTACGAATTCGCCCGGCGAAGACGGTAGCCGCAGACCGCCGAAATAGCGCACCACCGTCCAGCTATCGACCGTCGCATTCGCCACGCCGATAGAAAATATCGCCAGCACGACCAGCGCGATGCGCGTCACAAAACTGCGCTTCAGAACGCCGAACACGTGCCCTTCGGGCGCGTTCCGCATGCCAAGCTGGAAGGCGGCCCAGAACGTCACGAAAAATAGCACGATCGCGAGCAGCAGCGGACCCGTGCCATATAGCAGCAGGCTTATCCATGTCTCCACCTGGTGCATCTCCGACCACCAGTCGTAATCGATCAGCGTGGACGCGATGAAGCGCGAGCCGATCAGCAGCAGAAACAGCAGAATGACGATGAACAGCAGTCCGCTTCGCCGCTGGCGTTGCCCAATAAGCCTATCTGTCATGGGAAGTAAACAGCGAGTATATCGTTGTGCAGCTAAGCCGCGTGGCTCTTCTCTTCTTCCTGGAGTAGTTCAAGCAGTCCGGCAGTCACTTCGTTGAACACCTTGCGCCGCCGGTGCACGATGCGCACCGGCCGGTACAGCTCTCGCCCTTCCAACCGTAGTGCCACCAGCCGTCCTTGGATCATGTCTTCACGCATGACGCGCTCCGGCATAATGCTCACTCCCGAGCCATGCGCCACCGCCTGCTTGATCATCTCGATGTTATCGAAACGCAGCGCCATCTCCACCGTCACCCGGTGCTCGCGCAGATAGCGGTCGATCTGCGCTTGAATCGGTAGATCGTCATCGAATCCGACAAACGGCTGGCCATCGATCGCCGAAATAGGAATCGAATCATGCAGCGCCAGTTGATTTTCCGGCGCCACCGCCACCACCATTTCTTCCTCGCGCCACGGCAGCGCGATGAGCTCACGTGACGATTCGGCGTAGCTCATCAAACCTAAATCCGCTTGATCTTCCGCCACCGCTTGCCACACCCGCTCCGGCCGCAAATATTGCACTTGCAGTTCGGCATCGGGAAAACGATCGGCGAAGCGAGCTTCAATCTGTGACATCTCCGACAGACCCACCGAATATATCGCCGCTACCCGCGCCGTCCCATTCACGTGCTCCTTCAGCAGGTCCAAAGAGGCCTGCATCTCGTCATGCCGTCTGAGCACGTCGCGGCAATAATCCAAATACAGCCGGCCTGCTTCAGTCACCGTCAGCGGGCGGGTACTCCGGTCGAACAGGATGACCCCGAGCTCGCGCTCGAGCTCCCCGAGCGCCTGGCTGGCTGCCGACTGGCTAAGATCGTTCAGCCGCGCCGCTTTGCTGACGCTGTGATGGTGGGCTACGTCGCGGATCAGACGAAGATTCGCTATGTTCACGGAACTCTGCACAGTGTAACATAAGTATTACCGATAGTAGCAACTATCAAATTCGATTTGACTAATAATTAGAGCAACGTTATACTGGTCTCCTACCCCTCCCAGCTTTGAGAGGAGATCTAAGTGTACCCAGTCGATACCAACCAACTCCCGAATCCACAAGGCCTGTACGATCCGGCCAATGAACATGATAGTTGCGGCATTGGCTTCGTAGTCAACATCAAGGGCGAAGCGTCGCACGACATCGTATTGAAGGGCCTGCAGATCCTGGTCAACCTGGCGCATCGCGGCGCTTGCGGCTGTGACTCGGAAACCGGTGACGGCGCGGGCGTTCTCATCCAGATTCCGCATAAATTTTTCGCGCGTGAAACGCCCAGCCTGGGATTCTCGCTGCCCGGTCCCGGCGAATACGGCGTCGCCATGTGCTTTCTGCCGGTGGAGCGTCAACAGCGCCTCACCTGCGAAGGATTGCTCGAGCGCATCAGCCGCGAAGAAGGTCTGACGGTGCTCGGCTGGCGCGACACGCCTGTCGAAGTGGACGCTATCGGCCGCGTGGCCCGCGCTTCGCAACCTTATATTGAACAGTTTTTTGTGGCGTGCCCGAATGGCATGAGCGGCGAAGAGTTCGAACGCAAACTCTACACCGTCCGCAAACGTGTCGAAGCCTTGGTCGCGGAGTCCGACATGCGCGACAAAGGGTTTTTCTATCTGCCCTCGTTCTCCTCGCGCACCATCATCTATAAAGGACTGCTGCTCGCCAACCAGATCGGCGAATTCTATAACGAGCTGCTCGATCCCGATACTTCTAGCGCCATGTGTCTGGTCCATCAGCGTTTTTCAACCAACACATTCCCCACGTGGCAACTGGCGCATCCGTTCCGCTATCTCTGCCACAACGGCGAAATCAATACCGTGCGCGGCAACACCAATTGGATGAACGCCCGCCAGCCGGTAATGAAATCGCCGCTGTTTGACGATTTCAAGAAGCTGCATCCCATCATTCAACCGGGCGTGAGCGATTCCGCGGCGCTCGATAACGCGGTCGAATTGTTCACCATGACAGGCCGCTCGCTGCCGCATGTCATGGCCATGCTGATTCCCGAAGCCTGGGATTCACATCCGACCATGTCGGCCGAAAAGCGCGCCTTCTACGAGTACCACGCATCGTTGATGGAACCTTGGGACGGACCCGCCGCGGTAGCTTTCACCGATGGGCGAGTGATCGGCGCGACGCTCGACCGCAACGGGCTGCGCCCCGCCCGCTACCTGATCACTAAGGATGGTTTGCTGGTGATGGCCTCGGAAGCCGGCGTATTGCCCTTTGAGCCCGAAGAAATCGAATCCAAGGGCCGCCTGCAGCCGGGCAAGATGCTGCTGGTCGATCTCGAAGAGGGCCGCATCGTTCCCGACAAAGAAATTAAGCGCGAGCTGGCTTTGCGCCAGCCCTATGGCCAATGGCTCGAAGAGAATCAGATCACGCTCGATTCCTTGCCCGAGCCTACGCGCATGCAGAGCGCCGATCATGGCACCGTGCTCACGCGGCAGCGCTGCTTCGGCTACACCGACGAAGATCTGCGCATGCTGATTTCGCCAATGGCGGCGGATGGCCAGGAAGCGGTCGGCTCCATGGGCACCGATACGCCGCTCGCTTGTCTCTCCGATAAGCCGCAATCGCTGTTTCACTATTTCAAGCAACTGTTCGCGCAGGTCACCAATCCGCCCATCGATCCCATCCGCGAAGAGCTGGTGATGTCGCTGACCAGCTACATCGGCGTCGAAGGAAACATACTCAGTGAAGTTCCCGAGAACTGTCACACGCTGAAGATGCCGCATCCGATGCTGAGCAATCGCGATCTCGAAAAGCTGCGGCGCGTTTCGCGCGGCGATCTTCTCGCGTCGACTCTGCCGACGATTTTCAGCGTGCTCGAAGGCGAAAAAGGTTTGAAGCGAGCCTTGGATGCGCTCTGCCGCCGCTCCTCGCTCGCTATCAAGAGCGGCTATACGCTGCTGATTCTTTCCGACCGCGGCGTCGACGAAGAATACGCGCCGATTCCCTCGCTGCTCGCCTTGACCGCCGTCCACAATCACCTGGTGCGTGAAGGCACACGCACCGGCGTCGCGCTCATCATCGAATCGGGCGAACCGCGTGAGGTGATGCACTACTGCCTGCTCATCGGCTATGGAGCGAGCGCCATCAATCCGTACCTCGCCATCGAAAGTATCGAAGATCTGGCCTCGAGCGGCGAGCTGCCCAGCGGTATCACGCCCGAGATTGCCGTCAAGAACTACACCAAAGCGGTGAATAAGGGCCTGCTCAAAGTGTTTTCGAAGATGGGTATCTCCACCTTGCAAAGCTATCGCGGCGCGCAAGTCTTTGAAGCCATCGGTTTGAATCAGGAGCTCGTCAAGCAATATTTCACCGGAACCGCTTCGCGCATCGAAGGCGTTGGCCTCGAAGTGCTGGCGCGCGAGGCGATCGAAAAGCATGCCTTCGCCTTCCGTCAGGTCTCTGAAAACGAGCCGGAGTTGGCTATCGGCGGAAATTATCAATACCGCGTCAACGGCGAGCGCCACATGCTGAATCCGGACACCGTCAGCAAGCTTCAGCACGCGGTGCGCGGCGGAAGCTACTCGACCTTTCAAGAATACACGCAGATGGTGGATCAGCAGAACGAGCAGCTCTGCACTTTGCGCGGCTTGATGAAGCTCAAGACTCTGCCGCGGCCTGTGCCGCTCGAGGAAGTGGAACCGGCCAGCGAAATCGTCAAGCGCTTCGCCACCGGCGCTATGTCGTTCGGCTCGATCAGCACCGAAGCACACGAGACGTTGGCGATTGCCATGAACCGCATCGGCGGCCGTTCGAACACCGGCGAGGGCGGGGAAGACGAGGCGCGCTTTGTCAAACTGCCGAATGGCGATTCACGGCGCAGCGCCATCAAGCAAGTCGCTTCCGCGCGTTTCGGCGTGACCGCGAATTATCTGGTCAACGCCGACGATCTGCAAATCAAGATTGCGCAGGGCGCCAAGCCCGGCGAAGGCGGCCAACTCCCCGGTCATAAGGTGGACGCCGAAATCGCGCGCGTGCGGCATTCCATTCCGGGCGTCGGACTCATCTCGCCGCCGCCGCATCATGATATTTACTCGATCGAAGATTTGGCGCAGTTGATCTACGATCTGAAGAGCGTCAATCCCACCGGACGCGTCTCGGTAAAGCTGGTAGCCGAAGTAGGTGTGGGTACGGTAGCCGCGGGCGTTTCCAAGGCGCATGCCGACATGGTGCTCATCAGCGGCTATGATGGCGGCACGGGAGCGTCGCCGCTCAGCTCCATCAAACATGCCGGCGTTCCGTGGGAGCTCGGTCTGGCCGAAACACAGCAAGTGCTGGTAATGAACGATCTGCGCAGCCGGATTCGCGTGCAGGTGGATGGCAAGCTGCAATCCGGCCGCGATGTGGTCATCGCCGCGCTGCTCGGTGCGGAAGAATTTGGTTTTTCGACCGCGCCGTTGGTCGCCATGGGCTGCATCATGATGCGTAAGTGCCATCTGAACACCTGCCCGGTCGGCATCGCCACGCAGAATCCCGTGCTGCGGAAGAAATTCGACGGCACACCCGAACATGTCATCAATTTCTTCTTCTACATAGCCGAAGAAGTGCGCGAGTGGATGGCCAAACTGGGCTTCCGCAAGATGGACGAAATGATTGGCCGGGTCGACATGGTCGAGATGCAGAGCGCCATCGATCATTGGAAGGCGCGTGGGCTCGATTTCTCGGCGATTCTTTACAATCCGCAGGTGCCCGGCCGCGTGGGCCGCCGCTGCACCATCGCGCAAGATCATGGTTTGCAGGAAGCGCTCGACAATACGCTGCTCGAGCAGGCAAAAGCCTCGCTCGATAGCGCAGATCGAACCGAAATCGAGATGCCGATTCGCAACGTGCATCGCACCGTGGGCGCGATGCTGAGCGGCGAGATCGCGCGGCGCTATGGCTCGAAAGGTTTGCCCGACGACACCATCCGCATTCGCTTCAACGGATCGGCCGGCCAGAGCTTCGGCGCTTTTCTCGCCAATGGCGTTTCGTTATTCCTCGAAGGTGACGCCAACGATTACGTCGGCAAGGGGCTTTCGGGGGGCAAGATTGTCGTCTATCCGCCGAAGCATGCCACCTTTGCTCCCGAAGAAAACATTTTGATCGGCAACACGGTGCTCTATGGCGCTACCAGCGGCGAAGCCTATTTCAACGGCGTAGCGGGCGAGCGCTTTGCCGTCCGCAACTCCGGCGCGACGGCGGTAGTCGAAGGCGTGGGCGATCATGCCTGCGAATATATGACGAACGGCACGGTGGTCGTCCTCGGCCACACCGGACGCAACTTCGCGGCGGGCATGAGCGGCGGTATCGCCTATGTTTACGACGCGCAAGGCGAGTTCGTGCGCGTGCGTTGTAATCGGGCGGGCGTCGATCTGGAGCCGCTCTTTGAACGCGAGGACATTCTGCTGCTCGAGAATCTCATCGGCAAGCACGTCACTTACACTGGCAGTGCGCTCGGCCAACGTCTCCTCGATCATTGGGCCGATAGCCTCAAACATTTCGTGAAAATCTTTCCGCACGAGTTCAAGCGCATCCTGGTAAAGCCCAAGACGTCTGAAACGATGGCGCACCTGCCGGCCGGTGCTCACTCGCAAGCCGTTGCCATGGGTGAAGGCGCCAGGTAGCGGCCATGGGTAAAGTAACTGGATTTTTGGAATACACGCGCGAGACGCCGGAGCGCCGGCCGGTGCTCGAGCGCGTGAACGATTGGTTCGAGGTCTATCAGGACATTCCCGCCGCGGATCTGCGTCACCAGGCCAGCCGCTGCATGGATTGCGGCGTACCGTTCTGCCACACGGGCTGTCCGGTGAACAATTTGATTCCTGACTGGAACGATCTGGTCTGGAAAGGCCGTTGGCGCGAGGCACTGCGCGTGCTGCATGCCACCAATAATTTTCCGGAATTCACCGGACGTATTTGTCCCGCGCCGTGTGAGGCCGCTTGCGTGCTCGGCATTAACGACAAGCCGGTGACCATTAAAGTCGTCGAGCAGAATATTGTCGATCGCGCCTTTAACGAGGGCTGGATACAAGCCGAACCACCGCGGCGGCGCAGCGGCAAGAAAGTGGCTATTGTCGGCTCCGGGCCGGCTGGCCTCGCGGCGGCGCAGCAATTAAATCGCGCTGGGCACTCGGTGGTCGTTTTTGAAAAAGAAGACCGCGTCGGCGGCTTGCTGCGCTACGGCATTCCCGATTTTAAGCTCGAGAAGAATGTGGTCGATCGCCGCCTGGAACAGCTTCACGCAGAGGGCATCGAATTTCGCACCGGCGTCCACATCGGCAGCGATATGAATGCCGATGAAATGTTGCGAAATTTCGATGCGGTGATGCTGGCGATCGGCGCTGAGCAGCCTCGCGACCTGGACATCCCGGGGCGCGAACTGGCCGGCATTCACTTCGCCATGGACTATCTGGTACAGCAGAATAAGCGCGGCGCGGGGGATCGCCTTGACAGCTCGGCCGAGATTGGCGCCGCCGGCAAGCACGTGGTCATCATCGGCGGCGGCGACACGGGCGTCGATTGCCTCGGCACGGCGCACCGGCAAAAGGCTGCATCGGTGCATCAATTGCAGATTCATGCGATGCCGCCCGAAGACCGGCATCACACGACGCCTTGGCCGCTTTGGCCTCTGCAGTTGCGCGTGGAAGCGGCGCATGAGGAGGGTGGCTATCGCGAATGGAGTGTGCTGACGACGCACTTCAGCGGCGACGAGGCCGGTAACGTAAAGAAGCTGCACTGCGTGCGCGTGGGTCCGAAGCCCGCGCTCGAGAGGATGCCCGATAGCTCGTTTTATCTGGATGCCGATCTGGTGTTGGTTGCCATCGGATTCTCGGGTCCCGTTCGCAAGGGGCTGCTCGAGCAGTTGCCGCTCGCACTCGACCAACGCGGCAACGTCCAGACCGATGCGCAATTCATGACTTCGGTTCCCGGAGTATTTTCGGCGGGAGATGCCCGGCGGGGTCAATCGCTGGTCGTTTGGGCGATCGCCGAAGGCCGTAAAGCCGCTCATCACATCGACTGCTTTTTGATGGGGTCGAGCCAGTTGCCGGTTTAATGCTCGCGCTGCTACTCGCTTCGCTGAGCCTGTACAGCGAGGCCATGCTGGTGCACGAAAAGCCGCGCCTCGAGCAGGAAGTAGATCAGCTTGCGGCAAGCGACATCGAGCCTTTCTTAACGCGGCCCCAGCAGCTTGCTTTCGCCGCGCTCGCGTTCGATTTGCCGCTGTATGGCGCGCATCGCCATCCGCTTGAATTTTACGCAGCAGGCAAGGATCGGATTACGCTGCCGGTCGTGACGCTTTTGTTCGTCGAAGACCTTTCGAAGGCGTATGCCTGGCTGCTGGCGAATCGCTACAGCACGGAGACGGTAGACGAATATGCCGGCATGTTGCATTATGGCGCGGCGAATGAATGGGCGCCGCCTCTTATGGCGCTCCACATTCCCGACAACGCCTTAGAAGATCCAGCCGTGAAACGAATGTTCCAGAGGTTGCGGAATACGGCTTATGGGTTTATCGTACTGCATGAATTCGGACACCTGCACGGTGCGGCGACGGAAGAGCAGGCGGATCTGTTCGCGCTCGATATCATGAAGCGCAATTCCGAGATTCCGCTGGGCTTGCTGTTGTATCTGGAAGCCGCGCTCTATTTACCGCCGGAAACGCATCCGGTGAGCGCGCCACGGCTGATCGCGATTGCAAATTATTTGGATCTGCGAGTGCTGGAGTTTGTGGAAGGCCGTCCCGACCGCGCCGCCGGCATTCAGGCGATACACGGCATTGCGGGCCGTCTGCGCGCCTCCGCCGCTTGGCTTTCCGATGCGGAAGGCCAGCGGCTTTGGGCGGAGCAGGCGAAGAAGACGGATGTGGCGGCTTTGCGGCCCAGACGGCAATAATCTTATTCGCTTCGTAATGCTTCGAGCGGGCTCACTGACTCCGCTCTTCGCGCGGGGACGGCGCTGGCGGCTAAGCAGACGAGTGCGAGGACGAGGGCGGCGCCTGTGATGGTCATGGTGTCCATGGGATGCACGCCGAATAATTGGCTTTCGATGAGGCGGCCGAGCGCCCACGAAATGGGCAGTGCGATGGCGAGGCCGGCCAGGGCGAGGAGCGCCGCTTCGCGGACGATCAAGCCGCCGGCTGCGCCGCGCGGTGCGCCGAGGGCGAGGCGGATGCCGATTTCTTTGGTGCGGCTCTCGGCTGAGAACGACAGCACTCCGTAGAGTCCGATCATGGCGAGCAATGTTGCGAGCACGGCGAATCCGGCGGCGAGCGTGGCGAGCATGCGTTCGCTTGCCAGCATGCGATCAAGCTGATCGTCAATGGAACGCAACGCGAGAACGGAAAGTTTGGGATCGATGCGCGTGAGAGCGGCGCGGATGGAACGCATAGCTACCGGCGCGGCGGTGCGGGCGCGCACATAGAAGGCTGCTCCTCCGACTCCGCCTTCCCATAACGCGAAAAACACCTCCGGCTCCGGCTTGCGCAGGAAGAAATCGCTGAAGCTTTTTACGACGCCCACGATTTCGATATTGGCAACGGTGTTGGGAGCGTTGCCAATGCCGAGTCCCGCTCCGATGGGGTTACTGTCTTTGAGATATCTCTTCACAAACTCTTCGTTAACGATCGCAGAACGACGGTCGCCATCGGCGCCATAATGGGCGTCTCGTTCATTGAAGTCGCGACCTTGCATGATGCGTGCGCCGAGGGTTTCGAAAAAGCCGGGACTGGCTGAATTCATCGGAATATCTTCGGTGACGATGCGGCGATTGGATTGAACAGTGACTGGATTATTCCAGCCGCCTCCGGTCAGCATTTCGAGGCCGGCCGCGCCCGCTTGCGCGACCTCCGGCAATGCTTGGACCGCCGCCAGGACCTGCCGGACCAGGGGCTTGGTCTCCGGGGCTTTGTATCCATCGGCCAACGGGTCGATGCGAAACATCAGGAGATTGGTAGTGGGGAAGCCGGGTCCTTGCAGCCGGAGATTCGAGAGCGTACGGGCGAAGAGACCCGCTCCGATGAGCAGAATCAAGGCGAGGGAGAACTGGCCAATCACCAGCGCCTTTCTGAGTCCGAACCCGCGCGTTACCGCCGAGGATTGTTCTTTGAGCGCGGTTACTGGTTGAATCGAGGTGGCATAGAAGGCGGGCGCGACGCCGCACAACAGGGTGGTCAGGGCGGTGATGGCCAGTGCAAACAGCAGGACGCGAGGGTCGAGACTAGCAGTTAATGCTACGCCGTCCAGCCCTTGCGGCAGAAAAGAAAGGATGGCGCTGCCGACCAACGGAGCAAGTAGCAGGCCGGCGAGACAGCCGGCCGCGGCGAGCAACCCGCTCTCGATGAGCTGTTCGATCAAAATGCGCGAGCGCCCTGCGCCTAAGGCCGCGCGCAAGGCGGTTGAGCGTCGGCGCGCGAGCACCTTGGCGAGTGAAAGATTGGCGACGTTGAGGCAGGCCAGTAAAAGGATCAACCCGGTTGCGGCCAGCAAGATGAGCAGGGGTTCGCGAATCATTCCGCGCAGATCCGAGCGGCCTTCGGCGGCAGGAAGAAGATTTAAGCGGGATGCCAGGTAGTCACGCATTTGCGCGGGCGTGACCTGGGGCCAACCTTCACGCCGGGTGTCGGCACGAAGATACGCCTTGAACCAGGGTTGAAGCCGGGCCTGCGCTTGCCGCGCGGTGATGCCCGGTTTCAGGCGGCCAAATACGTGTAACCAACTGGTTCGGCGGTCGTTGAGCGCGTCCCAGCCGGGCGTGGCTTGGCGCTTCATCATGATCGGAATCCAGAGGGCCGGGGCGGCGGCTACATCAACGCCGTGAAAACCTCGTTCGGCGACTCCCACGACGGTCATCGGAAAGTCGTTTATGAGGACTCGCTTGCCAACGATGGCAGGGTCAGAACCTAAGTGATTGCGCCAATAATCGTAGGACAAGACCACTACTGGATGAGCGCCGGGTTGGAGATCGTCCGAGTCGCCGAGCAAGCGCCCGAGACGGGGCCGCACGCCGAGCGTGGGGAAGTACGAGCCGGAGACGATTTCGGCGCCGACGGGCTGCGATCGAGCGCCGGTAGACAGATGAACATCGGTGGGGAAGCGGGCGAACATGTCGACGAAGACGTCATTTTCCTTACGCAGCTCACGGAAGAACGGGTGAGGGAGGAGATTGTCGCTGCCGACCCCGCCGCCGACAAAACTGCCATGCCAATTCAGCAGGACAAGCTGTTGGGGCTTTTCAACCGGGAGAGCCCGCAAGAGGGCTTGATCGGCGAGCGAGAAGATGGCCGTATTGACGCCGATGCCCAGGGCAAGCGAGAAAATCACGGTGGCGGTCGAGACGGGCGCATGCCTAAGCTGGCGCAGCGCGTAGCGGACGTCTCTTGCGAGGTGATCGAGGGGCATCCAGCGGCGCGATTCGTAGAACCGTTCACGCGCGCTGGTGGCATTTCCAAAAGCGCGGCGGGCGGCGGCGAGCGCTTCCTGCGGCGGCATGCCTTCCTGCACCAGGCGGTCGGCCTCGATTTGCAGGTGCGTCTGGATCTCTTCGTTAAACTCGCGATCGCGGCCGCCTTGGGTGAACATCTAACCCAAGCATAGGTTTTTCTCGGGTGGAATGTCAACCTGAGCGCCGCGCTGCGGAGTTACAGTTCGGCGGGCGGCGGCGGAACGCCCGGCTCGGCGCGATGGGCGGTAAAGAAGAGCTTGGCCGTTGGGCGCGCGAGAACGATGAGAGTGAATACGCCGAGAACGGTTCCGTAGGGGACCAGCAGGCAGTTGAAGCCCGAAACAATCTGGATGAACAGCATGTTGCGGTGATGGCGCAGGAAATAGGCGGCGAGGAAAATGCAGATTGTATAGACGGCGCATAACAGAAAGAGCGCTCCGAAGACGGCCGACATGATGGCCGCAAAGCCAGCGGGCAGACGCTGCCCGGCTTCGTTGGCGGCGACCTTTGCCAGTAGCGCACCGATGAAGCCGAAGTACAGAAGGATCAAAAGCGAGTAGAATGCGACGATTCCACCTTGTATGTAGTATCCAATAGCAAGGAGCTTCAGGTCGTGCGAGGTAATTTCGCTCTGCGTATCCATGCGAAATGAGAATATCAGCAAAGCGAGAGTTTCCCCGAAGCTAGAATAGAAGGGCTTCCGCTCCTTCAAGTTCTGAAGCGGAAGTTTAGGAGAAGCAATGTCTGGGAAAAAAATCGGCATTTTAACGGGCGGTGGCGACGTTCCGGGTCTGAATGTCGTGATTAAGGGCGTCGTCTACCGCGCCACCACGGACGGCCATGAAGTTACCGGGATCCGGTTGGGTTGGAAAGGGCTCACGGACCTGAATTTCGACGATCCGGCGAGCGTACAACGCTACATTCTGCCGTTGACGCGCGAGAATACGCGGCGGATCGACCGCACGGGCGGCACGTTCTTGCACACCAGCCGCACCAACCCTTCGAAGATGAAAGTGCTGCCGTCTTTTCTGAACGCGGCGGACTTTCCGGCCACGCAGACCGAAAAAGACGGGAAGGTCAACGTGACGTACGACATGACATCGCGCGTCTTGTCGAATCTGGAAAAGCTGGATATCGATTCGCTGGTGGCCATTGGGGGCGACGATACGCTCAGCTATGCCGCGGTACTCGACAAGAAGGGCTTTAACGTGATCGGGATTCCGAAAACGATGGACAACGACGTGCGAAACACCGAATATTGCATCGGTTTTTCGACCGCGATTTCGCGCGCGCTCGATGCGATTCAGAGGCAGCGCACGACGGTGGGTTCGCATGAACGGGTGGGGATTTTTCGGGTGTTCGGGCGCGACGCCGGCTATACGGCGCTGTATACGGCCTATGTGACATCGATCCGGTGCGGGATTCCGGAATACGCCTTCGATCTGGAACACATGATCGAGCTCATCACGACCGATAAAAAGAATAATCCGAGCAATTACGCACTGGTCATTCTTTCCGAAGGCGCGAGGTGGAAGGGCTACCAAGTGAAGGAATACGGCGAGCCGGACGCTTTTGGACATCGCAAGAAATTCAGCGTGGCGGAGGCGTTCAGCGACGAAGTGATTGCGAAGACCAAAGCGGAAACGGTGGTGAGCGACTTGACTTACGATCTGCGAAGCGGCGCGCCGGATTTTCTGGACAACCTGGTGGCCACTACCTTCGGCACGATGGCGTACGACGCCATTACGTCGGGCAAACACGGCTTGATGGCCGCGATTTCCGAAGGCAAGTTTCATATGGTGGCGATTCCGGACCCCAAGCTCGGGTCGCGCAAAGTGGACGTTGCGAATATGTATAACACCGAGCGCTACCGGCCCACGTACACCAGCAAAGAAGGATTGCCGGTGTTCCTGACGCACTCGTAGCACATGCTTACGCCGGATTCACAGGCGGAGCTGCCGCTATCGGAAGTAGTGGAGGCGCAAGGCCACCTCATTGATTCGCACATCATGGAGCGGATTTTCGATGCGGTCGTCGAATTCGGCGGCCGCTTTGAAGTCGAGCACTTTTCGATAGGCCGCACCAACAGCGAACCATCGAAACTCCGTTTGCGCGTAGAAGCGCCCACGCAAGAGGAGATGGACAAGCTGCTGACGCAACTCCTTGGCTTGGGTTGCGCGGCAGTGGATGCGGGCGACGCCGAACTCAGGGAATCGGAGGGCGACCGCTGCGCGCCGGACGACTTTTATTCGACGACCAATCAAAGAACGATGGTCCGGCATGGCGGCCAATGGATCGAGGTGGGCAGCCAGCGCATGGACGCGATGATTGTAGTGGCAAATGGCATGGCCCGTTGCCGGCGCTTGCGTGACATCAAAGCGGGCGACCAGGTGGTAGTGGGCATGAAGGGGATTCGGGTGATTCCCGAGTCGAAGGAACGCGACCGCTCGGCTTTCGCGTTCATGAGCAACGAGATTTCGTCTGAACGGCAAGTAGAAACGGCGGTAGGGCAGACGGCTGCCATCATGCGGCACGTGCGGACCGAAGGCCACAAAATTATCGCGGTGGCGGGGCCCGTGGTGGTGCATACGGGCGGAAGCGAGGCGCTGTCACGGCTGATTCGCAAAGGGTGGATTGACGTGCTCCTGGCGGGAAATGCACTCGCGGTGCACGATATCGAGGCTGCCTTGCTGGGCACGTCGTTAGGCGTGCGCGCGTCTGACGGACGCCTGGAGCAGCATGGCCATCGCAACCACATGCGCGCGATTAATGCCATCAATCGCGCGGGCGGGATTGCCCAGGCGGTGGAAAAGGGCATTCTCACCAAAGGCGTGATGTATGAGTGCGTGAAAGCGAAAGTACCGTTTGTGCTGGCGGGGAGTTTGCGCGACGATGGTCCACTGCCGGAGGTGATCACCGACATGAACCTGGCTCAGGACGCTTATGCCGAACAATTGCGGGGCGCGGGTGTGGTTTTGTGTCTGAGCTCGATGCTGCACTCGATTGCCGCCGGCAATATGCTGCCCGCGTGGGTGCGGATCGTTTGTGTGGATATCAACCCCGCAGTACCGACAAAAGTGAGCGATCGTGGAACCGGACAGGCGGTGGGCGTCGTCACTGATGTGGGCCTTTTCCTGGAGCTGCTCGCGGGCAAATTAGAAGCGAAATGAAGAAGAACCGTCAATACACCGACGAACATGCGGAAGCGGGAGTGCATGCGCCACTGCCCGAAATCGAAACATGGCCCAATCAGTATCCGGGTTACGAAATCGAAATCGTGATGCCGGAGTTTACATCAGTGTGTCCAAAGACAGGCCTGCCGGACCATGGAACCTTACGCCTGGTCTATACGCCGGAGCGGCGCTGCTTAGAACTCAAATCGCTAAAGATGTACATGCTGGCGTATCGCAACCTCGGCATTTTTCAGGAGAACGTGGTGAATCGGTTTCTGAGAGACGTCGTGAAGGCGGCAGATCCGGTGCAGGCAACGGTATTCGGGGACTTTGCGGCGCGCGGTGGGATTGGCACCCGGGTGACTGCCACTTACAAACGAAAAAAGAAGTAGGCTACTAGTTAGACGTTTTCCATGCGGAGGGGCTTTGGGCGGCACAGAATGAATCGGCTGATGGCCATGCTGCTGATTGCCGTTAGTGTTTCCGCAGCCGAATTTCAGAACGGGCAGGCCGCGCGCGCGGTGATCGGGCAAGCTTCGTTTTCCGGGCATGAAGCGGGCATCGTGGCGCATGCATTGGTGGTGTTAAGAGGCCGTTTGTATGCCGCCGACAGCGCGAACCACGTGCTGGCGTTCGACACCACGAAAATTCCGGCGCCAAAGGACGATCTTGGAGATCGGCAGGGGCCGGCCTGCGCGCTGTGCGGTTTTGCTCCGGTATCGATAGCGAATCAATCGGTCATGCAGGGCATTGCGGCTTCGGCGGTTTTCGGGAAAGTCGTGGTGATTGCCGATACGGCAAACCATCGCGTGCTGATCTGGCGTGGGGTCAATGCGGCAGCAAGCGGACAAAAGCCCGATGTGACACTCAGCCGCGGGTTCGCGGAACCGGCGTCGGTCGCGTTCGACGGCAAACGACTCTTCGTCGGCGACCTGGCGTTGCACCGCGTGCTGGTTTGGAATGCGCTGCCGGCGATGGACGATCAGCCCGCGGACGCGGTACTTGGGCAGCCTGATTTCACTTCGTCGAGCGTGAGTGAATTGGGGGCGAATACGTTGCGTAGTCCGGCGGCCTTGGCTTCCGACGGGATCAATCTGTTTGTGGCGGACGCCGCGGATCGACGCATCCTGGTATTTACGCCAGGCGACAATAGTTTGCGTGGCGACGCAGCGGTGAATTCAGCCAGTCTTTTGACGACTCCGTTCGCTCCGGGAACGTTAGTGACATTGCGGGGCGCAGCGCTGAGCGACGCAGCGGAGCCGGTCCAGCCGCCTGAATCGGGCACGCCGGCACTAAAGCTGGCCGGCGTGGAAGTGTTTCTCGACGGAACGCCGCTTCCGCTGCTGGCGGTTTCTTCCGACGAAGTGCAAGTGCAACTTCCATATGATTTCGGCAACGCGACGGCGGGGAGCTTGTATGTACGCACCGAACATTCGAATGGCACGGTGACGGTGACGAATGCAATTCCGCTCACGTTTACGGCAACGTATCCGGGCATTTTTGCCTTTGGCGGGAGCGAACCGAGAAGCGGCCTGCTGCTGCATGCCGGCGCGCCGATAACTTCGGATAGTCCGGCGAGACCGGGGGAAACGGTCACCGTGTGGGCTGCCGGTCTGGGCGTGCTGACCGGCGACTCAAAGGCCGAGGTCGCAACCCCGGTGAGCGCGTTGGTAAACGGGCAGCCGGCCGAAGTTGTTTCGGCCACTCTACCGCCGGGCGCGGTGGGCGTGTATGAAGTACGCGTGATCCTGCCGGCCGATCTGGCGAGCGACGACGCTCGATTGGCGATCTCCCAAAACGGAAATGCGAGTAACATCGTGACCTTTCCGGTCGAGTCCGGGAGTCAATAAGACAAACATGCATCAGCTCCGCTGGCACGCTCTGCTGCAGCAGTGGGTAGTCTTTTCGACAGACCGTCAAAATCGTCCGCAAATGCCCGGGAACTGGTGCCCTTTCGATCCGGGCTCCGGACAGGTGCCGGCGGATTATGACGTCTATTTATATCCGAACGATTTTCCGGGCTTCTCGCCAACGGCCGATCCGTTCGTGCCCTCCGTGACGCCGGATCTGTTCGCGGTAACGGGGCCGCGCGGCGCTTGCGACGTGGTGTTGTATTCGCCCGAGCATACGCTGCCGCCTTCGCAGCTCAGCGTCGAGAACTGGCGAAAGATCGTCGATTTATGGACTAAGCGCACGGCGGAGCATGCCGCGAATCCGGATATCGCCTTTGTGGCGGCGTTTGAGAATTGCGGCGAAGCGGTGGGCGTAACGATGCCGCATCCGCACGGACAAATCTACGCCATGCCGTTCATTGCGCCGACGGTTCAGCGAGAGATCGAATCCGCGCGGCAACATAGCCTCGGGAATAGCGGCGAGTGTCTGTTTTGCCGCCTGCTCGCCGAAGAGATCAGACAGAA